>CAZDHC010000029.1:0-30531 GCA_964505225.1 uncultured Bdellovibrio sp.
GTCGATGTCAGTTGGCTTTTCCACAGAAAGTTTGTTCGCAAGTGCTAATAGTAATTTTTTGCGATTGCGAATATCCATTTTGTAGATTTGCAAGAACTCGGCAAGTTGCATCCAATTGTGAGCCATGTGGGCTTGGCAGCCGCTTTCCGCCTTGTTTTTGATGGCCAACGCTGTGGCCGCAATACCAGCTTGGAATCCAAAGAAAATTGATCCAAATCCACCAATGACTGCTGGAACACCAGGCTTAACAACAGTGAACCCATTTGCCGATTGGCAATAGGACTCGTTATTATTAACTGAAGTGTTTGGTGTATACGGCGTACAAAATGAATAGTCTTTAGGATCAGCAATATCATCTTCTCTTATGATTTGATTTCCATTGTAAGGATTGCTGTTGATCGCGCCAGCTGTTCCCAGTTGATTGTACCTAAAATTCAAAAGTTTCCATGATTGCCGGATTTGATAATTCACGTGACCGATGGCATTCATCATTTCAGCTTGTTTCATAGCGCCATAATAGGCTGCCAAGTCCACCGAGTTCTGTAAATTGATCTTATGATGCACAAGAAGACCCACATTAACGATCATCGCAAAAAAAACAAACAGCACTTGAAAAATGATGGCAACAAAAAGAGCGACCTGGCCCGATTGTTTCCGCGAGAAAATATGCATCATTCTATTCTGGCTCCGACCACTGGATTTTTCTATCTTTGTTGATGAATTCTAGACTTTGCCACCTTTGACTAGAACCTTCGAACCGAGCAGAATTTTAATGTAACATTTGATAGGTAAAAACCTGATATGCCCTTGTCTTAAGAAAGGACTCTGGACCATGGTCTTAAATCGAATTTTCTTGGCGATCTCTTTTTTGATTGGATTTTCAATTGCAATGATCGGCCATGCCGTGCGAGCCGAAGTTCTTTTTGAGGGATATTCAAAGGTTCTTTCTGGCGGAGTACCCATCGGATATTCGATCGCCAGATACGAATACGACAACAAAAAGAAACAATTCGTCGCAACTACTTTTCTAAAGACGAACGAGTTCGGTGGAAACTTAACTGAATCGATCAAGGCATTTGCAGCCGATGACATGAAACCAATTTCTTACCAATACACAACATTGGTGGGAAATCAGACTAAAATCATTGATGCCAAAGTCGAGAAAAATAAGTTTGCGGCGACCATTAAAGACGGCGCCAAAATCGAAAAGATTTCAAAAGATCTGCCAAAGGGAACTTTCTTTAGTTCTTTTCTAGCCTATGTCATGCTTCGAAGCCCTACGGGATTTAAAGCTGACACAAAATATGATTTTCAAGCCATCGCCGAAGAAGACGCAGCCATCTATCAAGGTGTCGCTTTTATCAAAAACCAAGAAGACTACAACGGCCTAAAAGCCTTTAAAGTTTTGAACGAATTTAAAAGCTCAAAATTTATTTCGATGGTCAATGAGCGCGGAGAAGTCTTTTCCACTAAAGCTCCAGCGCAAGGAATCACTACCGAGCTTGTGGCCAGCCCAAGCGAAGCCACTGCCAATTTTCAATTGCCTACTGCGATCCTAAAAAATCTTTTCGGTGATGTGCCTATGGGACAAATCAACGAGGTTTCAAAGCAAAAAGCCAATCCAACTGCTAAAGGAATCACCACTTCTACAGTTAACAAGCCACCAGAAAATGATATGAAACAACAGGGCATCCCAGGCGGCAAAGGCATTCACATCAAAGGCGGAAGCCCAGCTCCCCAAGAAGGCAAATAATGAAGTCTACGATTGGCCAACACATTATGATCGGAGTTTCTGGTCAAACGCTGACCAGTGATGAAAAGAAGTTCATCGTTGATAATGGCATCAGTGGGGTGACACTTTTTGGTCGAAATTGTGTCGAACCCAAGCAGATCTATGAACTTTGCAAAGAAATTCAAAGTTTGCATTTGCAGATGAAAGAGAAAATTCCACTTTTCATCGCCATCGATATGGAGGGCGGCCGGGTCGCTCGTTTAAAGGCTCCTTTCACTCAGTGGCCTCCTCTTAGAAAATTAGGTGACTTAGATTCGCCGACAGCATCCTTTCATTTTTCTTATATGATGGGGCAAGAACTGAGTGCCGTCGGAATCAATCTAGACTTTGCCCCTTGCTTAGATATTTTCACCAACCCTGAAAATAAAGTGATCGGCGACAGATCCGTCAGTTCTGATCCAGAAATGGTCTCAAAACATGGTTCTGCTTTGATTCGTGGTTACATCAAGTCCGACATTATTGCCTGCGGAAAACATTTTCCCGGTCACGGAAATACGCTGATTGATTCCCATGAAGATTTGCCGATTGAACAGGCCGATTTAACTCGATTGGAATCGGTCGAGTTTATTCCCTTCAAAAAAGTTTTCAGATCTCGTTTAGAACTTTTAATGACGGCTCACATTCGATTTCCAAATATCGATCCAGTTTGGCCGGCGACACTTTCTGAAATTTTCATTCAAAAAATTTTAAAGGAAAGTTTGAAATATCGCGGTTTAATTATTTCAGACGATTTAGGAATGAAGGCTTTGGCCAAAAATTATGACAAAGCCCTGATCCCCGTTCGCGCTTTACAAGCAGGCGTGGACATTTTACTTTATTGCAATGAATTTGAAGTTCCACCGGTAGCGGTAGCTGCGATTGAAAAAGCATTGAACGATGGTGAACTTAAAAAACAAAACCTGGAACAGTCCTTTAAAAAAATCGTGCAATTAAAACGTGATTTTATTAAAAATGTTCGTCCAATGGATTGGGCTGATGCCGCCAAACTCATCGGACATGCAGATCATTTTAAATTGGCACAAGCCATCCAGGCCGGGGAAGTCCCGCCCGGATTAATTGCTCAAGTGTGATACATTTTGTCTTCAAAAGCGGTGAGAGCCGCTTTTGCGCCTTCACCCATGGCGATAATAATTTGTTTAAACGGTGTTGTGGTCACGTCT
The DNA here is from genome assembly GCA_964505225.1 of uncultured Bdellovibrio sp. Classification (GTDB taxonomy): domain Bacteria; phylum Bdellovibrionota; class Bdellovibrionia; order Bdellovibrionales; family Bdellovibrionaceae; genus 21-14-0-10-47-8. The sequence continues at coordinate 2,953 of CAZDHC010000029.1, forward strand.
CCTGCTGCGTAGATTCCCTTAACCGAAGTACGACCTTTTAGATCGACTACGATTTCACCGAATTTATTGGTCTCGACGACATCTTTGGCAAAACCACTGTTTGGTAACAAGCCAATTTGAACAAAGACTCCGTCTAAGTCTTCTTTTTTTGTTTCTTTTGAAACTTGATCAACATACTGAAGAGCATTGACCTTGTGACCATCACCCAAAACTTCAGTCGTTTTAGCATTGGTGATAATCGAAGTGTTGGGCATTGATTTTAGTTTATCTACTAAAATTTTATCAGCTTTTAATTCACTGTTGAATTCAAACAACACAACCTCTTTAACGATTCCTGCCAAATCAATAGCAGCTTCGACTCCAGAATTTCCACCGCCGACCACTGCGACTTTTTTTCCTTTATAGTAGGGACCGTCACAATGTGGGCAATAGGCAACTCCGCGGCCCATGTATTCTTTTTCACCAGGGACACCAAGCTCCCGCCATTTGGCTCCGGTCGCAATAATGATCGTCGAAGCTTTAATAACTTCTCCGCCCTCAAGGTGAATCACTTTATTTTCTCGATCTATTTTAGAAACTCGTCTGTGTTCCAACATTTTGATTGGATAAGCTGACATATGTTGAGACAACTGCGCAGCCAATTGTGGGCCTTCGGTATATGGAACAGAAATTAGATTTTCGATTCCTTTGGTGTCTTGAACTTGCCCACCAAATCGTTCCGCAATGATGGCAGTCGATAAACCTTTTCTAACACTATAGATAGCAGCCGATGCGCCAGCAGGGCCTCCACCAACAACCACCACATCAAACTGTCCAAGATCACGAATTTGATTTCCTTGTTCTGATTTTTCAGAGCCAAAATGTGCTTCTAACTTCCCTAACAAATCTAAGAAATTAATTTTTCCCGAGTGAAATAGTTTTCCATCGATAACAACACTTGGAACACCTTGAATTCCTAATGATGTGATCTCTTCTTGAACATAGGCTCCATCAATCATTTGATGTTTGAAGTTTCCGTGGATCAAAGCCATTTGGTTCATAGCTTGAACAACATCGGGGCAATTTTCACAGGTCAATGAAATATAGGTCTTGATATCAATTGGACCTTTAAGAGATTGAACTCGGCTTTTTAAACTTTCATCTGGCAATTTACCTAGGCCACCCGCATTTAATATTGCGACGACAAGTGAGGTAAATTCATGTCCACCCGGAATTCCTTTAAAGAAAACTCCGGTGGCTTTTCCGTCGACATCAATTCTAAATTGTGGAGGCAAACCCTTGCCCGACATGTTGATGTCGCGGCGAGCTTTAATCTTACTGCTCGCACGCTCTAAGCCTTGAAGCATTTCCGCAAGGCTTGCTTGATCGGCATGGTCAGATTCTACGTAGACCAGATCGATTTGCTTTTGTAGCGGCTCAAACACTGTTTTCAGTTGTTCGATCATATCTTGGTCTAACATAGAATCCTCCATACTATTTCTTAAGCCTGTTTCGTACTTTTATGCTTTAGGTATTTTCCTTAGATTTTTCCAACTAGGTTCAATCCTGGCTTTAATGTCTGTGCGCCTGGTTTCCATTTAGCTGGGCAAACTTCTGAAGGATTGGCTGCGATAAACTGAGCTGCTTGAACTTTTCGGAATAACTCATCAGCGTTTCGGCCGATTCCGTTGTCATTCACTTCAGCAAGTTTGATCATTCCTTCTGGATTGACCAAGAAAGTTCCACGGTAAGCTAAACCAGCTTCTTCAATGTGAACGCCAAATGCTCTTGTCAAATAGCCAGTTGGGTCAGCAAGCATTGGGTAATTGATTTTTTTGATTGTCTCAGAAGCATCATGCCAAGCTTTGTGTGTGAAGTGAGTGTCTGTGCTGACAGAGTAAACTTCAACGCCAGCTTTTTGAAACTCTGGGTATTTGTCAGCCATGTCGCCTAATTCAGTTGGGCAAACAAATGTAAAGTCCGCTGGGTAGAAAAAGAAAATAGACCATTTACCTTTTAAATCTTCCTGAGTCACAGTTTTGAAAGCATCTTTGTGATAGGCCTGGACTTTAAAGTCAGGAATTTTAGTGTTGATTAATGTGTTCATAAAAGTCTCCTTTGGTTTGTTGTAATAAAGCTTACGGCTTTTCTGTCGATATTTGAAATCGATATTATTTTTAACTCGATAGATTTTGTCTATTGTGTTATATTGGGTCTATCTGAATCGATTTGGAGGCCTTATGGATTCAAAGGTTAATTTTTCTCTAACCCAGCTTGAATATATCTTAGCAGTGCACCGCCATGGCCATTTCGCAAAGGCTGCCGAGGCCTGTCATGTGACGCAGCCGACCCTAAGCATGCAGATCCAAAAATTAGAACAAGACCTAGGAATAGTCATTTTTGATAGAACTAAAAAACCGATTTTATTGACTGAAGTAGGCCAAAAAATAATCGAACAAGTTCAGCTGGTGCTTTTTGAATCAAAAAAAATCTCGACATTGATTCAATCCGCACAAGGCGAAAAAGTTCATGGCGAGCTGACTTTGGCAGTCATTCCAACGATTGCTCCATATTTGCTTCCTAAATTTTTGCCAGTTTTAGAGAAGGATTTTCCAGATTTGGAGCTCAAGATTTTAGAGATGCAAACTCATCGGATCATCGAAGCCTTAAACAATGATGAAATTGATGTGGGACTACTTGCGACTCCCCTAAAAAATCCTAAAATTTTCGAATACCCACTTTTTTATGAGCCGTTCTCGGTTTTGTGTCGCAAAGACCACGATTTAAATCAAAAAAAGAAGGTCAGTTACTCGGCACTAAAATACGATGACATTTGGCTTTTAGAAGAAGGTCATTGCCTGCGAAACCAAGTCTTAGATGTTTGCAAAATTCGCCAAGGAAAAAAATCCAATCGAAAATTTAATTTCGAAAGCGGCAGTTTAGAGACAGTCAAAAACTTAGTGGACTGTTATGGCGGTTACACACTGATGCCAGAACTTGCCACCGATAACTTAGGCAACAAGACCACTCTTGTGCCTTTTGAAAGACCAATTCCCGCACGGGAAATCGGTCTTGTCTATCGCCGCGAACACTACAAGTCTGAATTGATCGAAGCTCTTGGTGGTTCTATCTTAAAAAGCATTCCCGAGGCACTTCGAAAATTGCGCCAAAAAGATTTGGATGTTTTGCCAATCTAGGTACCAGCTACTTTTTTGCGTAACGGTGTGTTGAGTCTAAGCGCAAAGAGCTGACAATCTTTTGCTCACTCTTGTAGAAATTTCCCCCCTTGCTTCGTGAACTGCGCCCTAGGCGCCAGGCAGGCGGCCCAAAGATTGTAATAGTTTGCACTACTATGGACGCAAAAACAGAAGCTAGAACAATGTCTTTTATGGTGCTTTCAGCAATTTCCCACGTTGGACTTGCGATTGCCATTTTGATTCTAAACGTACAAGCCGATCGACCTAAAGTTGAAACAATTCAGGTTGAAATGTTAGGCGGATCTGGTCAGCCAGCACCAATGCCAGAGCTTACCGCACTTGAAGAGCCTGCTCCCGCGGCTTCTGTACAAAAATCCTCAGAGCCCGCAGCCACTATCTCCGAACCTACGATTGCGGCTGAAAAACCAGTTGCCGTTACTCAAAAGGCAGTTGCCCCAGTCGCCGCAAAAACTTTACCAGCAGCAAGTCCTCCGACGGTAATGGCTCCAATCGTCGCGCAACAAGATCTTCCTGCGCAATCGCCAACTCCAATTCTAGATGAAAATTTAGAGGCCCTATCGGCTGTCACTCCATTAAAGGCCGAGCTAAGCGATGATGATATTTCAGATGATTTGGATCAGGCTCAAGCTGCCGAAAATGCTAAGCTGGAAGCTCTTTCTAACGACTTAAATGAACAAGCCCAAGTTCAACTTGCTCAACAGAATTCGAAAATAGCTGAAATTGAAAAACAACAAAAAGATCATGCGGCCCTTTTAGCAAAAGAGAACTCGCAAAAACGCGCTCAAGAGCGTGCCCAGTTAGCTGCCGCTCAAAAAGCAGCCAACGAAAGAGCAGCCCAAGCTTTAGCTGCGCAACAGTTGGCCGCACAAAAACTTGCAGCCCAAAGAGCCGAACAAGCTCAGGCCGAAGCTAACGCTAAAGCCGCATCTCTTGCCGCCTCTGAGGCTGCTGCCGCAAAACTAGCTGCGCAACAAGCGGCTGATGCTGCTGCTCGAGAAAAAGCCAATTCCTTAGCCGCCGCTGCTGGCAATGGAAATGGCTCTGGTCAAGGCGGAGAAAACGGAAAGTCAGGCAAAGGCGAGGTCGGAAACAGTGTCGGAGAATTTCGCTCTATCGAACAGCTTCGACAAGTTCCCGGAAATGCTCGGCCTTATTATGATGCGGAAGACAGATTAAAAGGCCGACAAGGCGAAGTTGCCTTTTTAGCTTACGTTTCCAAAGAAGGTTCATTGGTTCAATTTAAAATGCTAAAAAGCACTGGGCATCGCGAATTAGATGGCAAAACATATAAAGCCATTCGCGAGTGGAAGTTTTATCCAGGACAAGAAGGTTGGGTTGAAATTCCATTTCGTTGGGATCTAAAAGGCGGCGCTCAACCCGTTGGTCCTATCTTGCGAATTAAGAAATCAGCCAGCAACAACTAAATAAAAAACCCACACTTATTCAAGCGTGGGTTTAATCAAAACGCTCACTTACTAAATGAGCGTCCATAAGTCGGCAGTTAACTAAAATTAAGTTCTAAAAATTAATCTTTGAAAAGAACTTTTGGAGATTTAGTTGAACCATTTGTACGCAAACCAGCTTTACGCTTTTTACCTTGGTTCTGAGTTTTACGAACTCGCTTCAATTCAGTTGCTTTAGTTTTTGATGCCATTTTTTACTCCCACGTTAGTGCAAAGCGCAATAGCTACCAAACTGGAATGGCCATGTCAACCGAGTGACGAGTTAAAGATTCTTCTTTAGGGCTATTTTGGTAAGCATAGTGAAATCCGAACTTGGGACCCACAAATCCCATGCCCGCAGTGTATATATTAGCTTCCTGTTCGGCATTTCGGGAGGCCCCCATACGCAATATAAGCCATTTATTTAGGTAACTTTCCATACCGCCCCCGATTGTCGGCTTACCCCAAGTATTGTTACTGGCCGAGGTCAAATCCGCTTTAAATCGAAATAAACGCTTAAAATTCCAACTAATTCCAGCACCCATGGTTTGATTTTGACGATAAACCTGAGGAATGGATTTATTCGTAGGCAAAAGATTATCGAAAGTTGCGGCAAAGCCTAAATCCTTGTTCGGAGCCACCAAGAAACCCAACTGCATGTTGGTTTGCTGGTAGTTATTGTTAAGCAGTCGGTCATCTGAGTGCTCAATTCCCATTCCAAAGGCAAATCCCGGTCTAATAAAATTACCAAACGACAATTTGATATCACGATTGAGGCTTTCTTCAGATCTCTCTGGGCGCACCGAGTTTTGCACGTAACTTAAAGACGTTGGGACTACTGTGTCCCTCATATTGTCGGTTAAGCTGACTGACAGATCTTGTGATGACATTTGGTTGGTTTGCTTTGCAGCTCCCCAGCCCGCTGTAAAATAATAGCCACTTAGATAAGCAAGGCCTGCCGGATTTCCAAAAGGGTTTTCGCTGGCTTCGACTGCAGCTTTTCCGGCTCCACCGGTCGCAGCCGTAACTGAACCAACATAGGCATTAGCGATCGAGTAATTTTGAACCGCTAGAAAAGTAAGGATAACAGAAATGTTTTTCACTTAAAGCCTCCGATTGAACAGTCAAAATCATTCAGAGTTTGACTGTCCAAAAAGGCTAACAAGTGATGGCAAATAGATTCAATCTATTTTCGCACGCAAAGAGTCATATAGGCCGCACACTGACCGCCACCATTTCCACAACCACCATATCTCGGATAGTTCCCCGAAGTATCAACAACATCGCGACCTGGTGTCGGAGTTGTGGCGAAAAAATATTCGTCATAAATTGGCGGAGCCGTACCAATGTAACACGCGTTGTTCCCGCGTTTTTCGACAATACATTTTCTAGAAATATTGATGTCCCAATCAGACTCGGGCAAAAATCTTCTCAGGGCGCCCAATAGAGCCAAGCGATCTGGGTGACCTGCCAATCCGTCGTTCCAGTACTGGGGCTCTGTCGTCGCACGATCCGGAGGGAAAAACGGTTCCGGAGGACAAGCAACAGCATATTTTTCAGCACAGGCTAAGCCCGAGACAGCAAAGGATCCCGCCGTTGCTTGGCCGGGCACTAAGCTTCGGCGATTTGCAGGACACACATAAGATCCCGCTGTTGCTCCAGGAAAATATGACAGTGGCAATCCAAATGCTGGATTTTCTGGGCTTGGACAAAACTGAGCAGCTTGAAGATTGTTTTGCGGCAATAGAGGATCGATTTGTGCCGTATTTTTCCCAGGGCAAACGCCGCTTGCTAAGGTGAAGTTATCTTTTTTATAAATTAAATTATTGCGGTCAGCCCATCTTACGATCTTAAAAGACCACGCGTCAGCTCCAGAGCTGCAAGCCCAACTTGATCCAGCAACTCCTGTTCGCATATCAAATTCAGAAATGCCAACTAAAGCTTTCGAAGTTGTATTTCCAAAACCTTTTCCGTTAGTAAAAGTCAAATAAGACGAAGTCATTGTTGGCCGCAATCCCATCGCATAGGCGCGACTTGGATTTCCAGCCGGCCCGGCGATGGCTGCGCCGCTTGCGAAACCAATACTTAAGATGCTGGCTTGATATTTTGCCATCAACATATCGTGATAGTTCAATCCAGTATTTGGATCATAACCGCCAAAAGGCAAAATCAAACTGGTTTCAAGTGAACGCTCTTTTGAAGTGGGGCCCAAAGGCAAATAGTTGATTGGCGAAATCGCAGCATCAAATTGTTTTTGAAAAGTCGTCACTACAGAGTCGGACGACATCGGCGCGAAAATAGAAGCCGCTGGCGAATCTGCTCCCCCAGAAGAACTACCCATAATAGTTGGCATTTTCATGGGAGAAGTCTGTGGATACTGTTGATCTCTTAAACTTAATTGTAACCGCGAACCCGCAACCATTGGCAAAGAGGTCAGTGCTTCTTTAATTTTAGTTGGACGAAAGCTGGCATTGTAGATTTGTCCGACTCTATTAAATTCGTCTTTAAAATCTTGCCGTAACGACAAACCTGCTGGCCGAATTCCAAGGTAATTTGTCGGCACATCAACTGGATTGTCATAAGCCCCAACTTTCCAGCTAAAATAAACATCAGAATTATTGGCACTTGAGCCAAACTCACAAGACATAAATGCCAATTGATTGATCGAAGCATCATAAGGAAAGGGCAACGAAGACAATTTAGGATCAATAGATTCAGTGGTGACAGCGTCAGATGCCACATCTTGATTTTCAAAACCCGCTTTGCCGCAGTTCTGAAAAGTAACAAACATCGCCCCAAAAGCTAGCAACATTGCGCCAGTCCTAGCGACAACTTTTTTCCCATTATTTGATAACATGTCATTCCCCTGTTAAGGATCCCCTGATCAATTTGAGAATATCATAAAGTGACATTCAGAGCCAAAAAATCCCCAATATTTCTGCCCTTTTATCTCGTAATGAGACACTTTTTTTGAGCTGGCATCGGAACAGCTTGTCTAGGGACCAGGGTTTTGAGACAACCTATAGCCTATGCCAAAAGTAAGAAAAGCCATCATTCCCGCCGCTGGTCTAGGAACTCGATTCCTGCCTGCAACAAAAACAGTTCCCAAGGAAATGCTCACGATTGTTGATGCACCCATTATTTTTTATGTGGTGGAAGAGGCCGTTAAAGCTGGAATTGAAGACATCATTTTGATCCAGGGCCGAGGCAAAACGGCCATCGAAGATTTTTTTGATACTTCCTATGAGCTAGAGGACAAGCTAGCTAAAGATGGAAAAATTAATTTATTGGAGCGTTTAATTAAAATTCGCGAAATGGCTAACATTATCAGTGTTCGCCAAAAACAACCTCTAGGCCTTGGACATTCTGTGCTTTGTGCTGAGCGAGTTGTTGGAGATTCACCTTTTGCAGTTTTGTTGGGTGATGAAATTATGGTTTCTAAAAACGGAGACCCAACCACCACTGCTCACTTAGCAAAACTTTACGAAGAGACCAAGTCTTCTACCGTGGCGGTGATGCAAGTTCCTGATAGCGATGTTTCTAAATATGGTATTGCTGATGTAGAAAAAATTCGCGATGGGTATTTCAAAGTAAAAGGTTTTGTCGAAAAACCCAAACTTGAAAATGCACCAAGCCACTGGGCGCTGCCAGGTCGCTACGTGTTCACTCCGAATTTGTTCACGTTTTTAAAAAATGCCAAGCCCGGAATGTTGGGTGAGATTCAATTAACTGATTCGATGAACGAACTTGCGAAGGTTCAGCCGGTTTATGCTTCGACTTTTTCCTCACAACGTTTCGATGCCGGAGACAAACTCGGTTATTTAAAGGCAAATATTGAAGTTGGGATTACTCATCCCGAGTTAAAAGACGATTTAAGAAACTACATTTTACAGTTCGCTGAAACTTTAAGGAAGTAGTCTATGAAATTTATTTTGTTTACTTTTGCCTTGTTGTTAGGAATTCAAAGCTTTGCATTTATCCCAAAGTCCAATTTGATTTTCCAACGTTTAGCGGAAAATGCTGGAAACGGGATCTATCAAATTGAACAAGAAGTTCAATTTCCCAGCGGATCAGATCTTTTAGCTCTCAAGGAAACTTGGCTCATCGAAAACGAAAACAATATGAAACTTTTGGTCACCGGAACCAAAGAACTCAAGGACCAAATTTTCTTTTTTGTGAACTTTAGCAATGGCATTCGCACTCAATCTGGGGCCGGCAGAAAGCTAAATGAGAGTTTTTTTGAAAGATATTTTCACTCTAGAAATTCTGAATCTTTTGCCGAATCTTTGGTTCGAATGAAAGTTCTTCCTCCTCAGGCTTTGGCAAGAAAAGCTGTTCGCTCGCTTAAAGAAGTGGACAACAAGCCCGAATCCTTCGTTCGTCTGGCACGTACGAATGGAGTTATTTCGTATGCGTTTGGAACTCCCAGCGAACTCAATCAAGACAATCCTGGTTTCTGGGTAGAACAAGATCAATTTGTCTTAAGAAAAATTCGATTGCCAGATCAAACAGAAATCAGTGCCGATCGTTACAGCAATTTTGCGCGAGGCTTGTCTTTTCCTAGAACTCGTACGGTTCGTTGGGGAATCAATCAGGTCACAATTCAAACGTTGTCTGTCACTGCCAAAACAAAAGAGAATTGGAATAATTTTTCTTTGAAGTTTCCTCAAAAAATGGATGGTTTGAACAATCATCCAAGCGCCGGAATCGTCGAAGATTTTTATAAAAGGTTTCGCTAATGTCTGAAGAAACACTCTCGGCACAAGGGCTCCAGCCCGAGCTTTGGAGTGTGGCTGTCGATGCTCCATTATTTGAGCCCCTGACATATTCAGTTTCTGATGAATTGGCCGGACTTTTGAAGCGCGGTCAAATGGTTGACGTTCCTTTGGGCAAACGTAGTGTCAAGGGCACTTTGCTTGGCAAAACGTCCATTCAGCCAGAGTTTAAAATCAAGGCAATTCAAAAAATAGATACCGAATATTCAGCCTTGCCAGAACACTTTTTAAAATGGCTCGAATGGATTGCTAGTTATTACATTCACCCAATTGGTTCGGTGACAACCTTGGCGTATCCGCCACTTTTGAAAACCGAAAAACAGCGCAAGTCCTCTCGAGCACCGGTTGTTCCAAAGCTTGAAAGCACAGTTGCACCCAATTTGACCGAAGAACAACAATCCGTTTTAAAATCTATTTTGTCTTCAAAGGGATTTGCGACTCATTTGCTTTTCGGAGTTACAGGCTCCGGCAAAACCGAAGTCTATTTGCAATGTTTAGAAGAGGTTTTAAAGTCGGGAAAAACTGGTTTAGTTTTAGTTCCCGAAATTTCTTTAACTCCGCAATTAGTACATCGATTTGCTCAGCGCTTTGGCGATCAAATCGCAGTTTTACATTCTCAGTTAACCGACCGTGAGCGCACCAATCAGTGGTGGGAAATCATCGAGGGGCGAAAGAAAATCCTAATAGGCGCCAGATCCGCACTGTTTTGTCCAATTGAAAACTTAGGCATCGTCATTGTTGATGAAGAACATGAACCCAGCTTTAAACAAGATGAAAAACTAAAATATCATGGTCGCGATTGTGCCGTGATGCTTGGAAAATTTTCGAATTGTCCTGTTATTTTGGGATCAGCTACCCCAAGCTTAGAATCATGGAAAAATGCCATTGATGGAAAATACCAACTTCATAAAATGATCCATCGAGTGGAAAGTCGGGCTTTACCCACTGTTGAAGTGGTCGACCTCAGAAAACAGCCAAAGACGACGGACTTACCTTTTTGGCTCTCTCTTCCCCTGTATCAGGCCATTCAAGAGTCCCTAGACAAAAACGAACAAGTCGCTTTGTTTTTAAATCGTCGCGGCGTCGCGCAATTGGTTTTGTGTCCTGCTTGTGGCTACACCCACGAGTGTCCAAATTGCGATATCACACTGACATTGCACGGACAGACCCATTTGGTTTGTCACTATTGCGACTATCATGAGGACTTAAAAGCCAGCTGCCCTTCTTGCAAAGAGGGTGAGGTTAAGCCCGTCGGCCTTGGCACCGAACTGGTCGAGACTGACATTCAAAGACTTTTTCCCGATGCCAGATTGGCTCGAGCCGATCGAGATGAAATTCAAAACCGTCAAGAGCTTGAAGAATTAATTCGGAACATGGAATCCGGCGAAATCGATATTTTAATCGGAACCCAAATGATTGCGAAGGGATTGGATTTTCCAAAATTGAATCTTGTCGGACTTTGTTTGGCGGATGTTGGTTTCAATTTGCCGGATTTTCGCGCCACCGAAAGAAGCTTTCAATTAATCACACAAGTCAGCGGCCGGGCCGGTCGTCACGTAAAACCTGGCGAAGCTCCTGGCAAAGTCATCGTACAAACTTTTAATTGCGAACATCCAAGTTTAACTTTTGCCCAAACTCATGATTTCGAAAGTTTTGCGAGTTATGAATTACAACAGCGAAACCCACTGCTTTATCCACCATTTGGTAAGCTAACTTCTTTTAGAATTCAGGGAACTCAAAATGGTCGAGTCCAGGAAGCGACCAGTTTGTTGGCTAGACGATGTCATTTATTAAAAGATAAAACTGCTCATTATAGTTCGGTTGAAATTTTAGGCCCAGCTGAGGCGCCCATTGCCAAACTCAGAGGACAGTTTCGCTATCATCTCTTACTTAAGTCTGATCAACATCGGATCCTAAATAGCTTTTGCCATCAGGTATTAGGGGATCAAAAGTGGTTGCCTGCGGGAGTTCGAATCACTGTTGATGTTGACCCAATACATCTTCTCTAACACAATATAAACATTATGAGTCAACCCTGCCCGCGCTGTGGAACACCAACAGAAGATCTTACTAGTATTGACGGCGCCCTTATTGCCAAACTTCGCGAAGCTGGCAATTCAGAACAAATTCCAGGTCAAGTTTGCGGCAATTGCTTTGCTCAACTTGCAGGATCAGTTGCTCGGGGAAGTTTGCTCATGGCGCGAGAAAAAGCCAAAGAGCAAAAAAAAGTCATGCTTTGGAAGTCCCGAGTGAATTTGATCAAAAAAGCTCGGCAGTGCATGCAAGAAAAAGCTTTTTCTGATTCGGCAGTTGCCTACGAAAAATATCTGAAAGTATTAGAAATTGTTTTCGATGCTAAACCCGGAGAACTGACACCCGAACACTTTAAAGACTCGGCAAAGACCCAAGAGCTGACAATTGTCGCTTCCGTTTATTGGGATTTGCTTCGAATTTACGATACCAGCGAAAAATATGGCGAACGCCAAGCTTTGGCTGCGCAAAAACTCGCTTTGTTTTTAAAATTTACACCTATTTTTCCGGACATTTTAAGAAAAGCGGATTCGTTTCAAAAAACAGCCAAAAACCCTGCTGTTATTAAAGCCTTTTTAAAGGCTGCAGATGCCGAAAAGGGTCGATGCTTTATCGCCACGGCGGCTTTTGATTACAATGCCCCCGAAGTTCAGGTTCTTTCTTTTTTCCGGGATCAATATCTTTTGAAATCAATTTTGGGCAAAATTTTTGTGATCTGCTACTACACGGTTTCTCCGCCCATTGCACAGTTTTTGGACAAGAATCCTTCACTTAAACCATTTGTCAGAAAAAGTTTGCGTAAAATAATCACATTTTTGCCAACTTCTGTCGATTCCGCTTCCCGTCAAGGATCTTAGCTCTTGCAAGTCAGGTGCGGCTCTAGCCAAAATTGACCTCATGCAAACAGGAAATAAAAAATCAAATCATGTTTACGATTACGCCATCATTGGCAGCGGTCTTTCTGGGTTGGCAATTGCCAATGCGATTAGCCGAGTCACTCCCAATTTAGTTTTAATCGAAAGTGGTGACACCTATGGTGGCATCAATCGCTCGATCCAAACTCCGTTTGGTGAAATGAACAATGGTCTTCGTTTTTTACCTGACACTGAGCTTTCTCATAAGGCAATCGCATTTCTAGAAATGCTTTTGATGACTTCTTTAAACCCAACTTCGGTAGAAGAGCCTTCAATCACTTATGAAGCGGGCGGAACCAAACCATTTGTGGGTTTTGGTGAAAACCCTCCTCCGTTTTATGAAGAGCTGGCGTATTTCACAAACCCTCGATCTTTGAAATTAACTTTAGAACCACACGAGTGGTCTCAATTATTGTTTAACAATTGCCAGGGTGATTTTCTTCCTCGCAGTTACGTGACTAAATTTCATGCTGAAAATGGCCGAGTCACACAAGTGGTCGTCAATGGCCAGAAAAATATCTTGGCTCAAAATTTCATCTACTGTGGACCCGTCAAACAACTTAAAACTTTGTTGCCAGAAGGAACGTTAAATCACAAGGCTCTACATAAGCTTGCAAAAAATCAATATTGGACAGCGGTCGGAATTGATCTATTGCACGGATCTCCTGTGACAGAATCCTCAGCCATTCATGTTTTAAACGGAACGACCCAGGACGAATTCGGACCTTGCCTAGGTGTTTTTCATCCAGCAGCCGAAATCAATAACGAAAAACTTCAGTACTCACAGTGGTTAACTTTTGTGGATGACGAAGAATCGGAAGATTCTGAAGTTGTTGGTGCCGCTCTTAAAAAGATCAAACGCCAAATTAAACGCGCTTATCCCGAGGCTTTAAATCAATTGAAATTCGAAAGAATTTTAATGGTTCCATCTTATGCTGGGAACGGTGATTTGAAAGTTTCTGGAAATCAATCTTTGCCTAATCTAGAAAATCTTTGGATTGGTTCAAGCGCGATGAATCCGCAGAAAAATATTTTGGGCGCCTTACTTCAGGCTGAAATGATTTCAAGTGCTTTGGGCTGTCATCCTCTTGGATCTCAAGTTGAAGTGAATCAAGAATCTTCGGATTCTTCTGCTGACTCTTTAGAGCTTCTTCTCGAAAACCCCTAATTTGATATCTTGAAATTTAGGAATTCCGAAACGCTCATCTCCGTATGGAAATGGGCGAACTTCGCCCGTGGCTTTATAGCCCCGTCGTTCATAATATGAAATCAACTCCTGACGGACCGTGATCACCGTCATTTCCATAAACTGACATTTTAGTGCTTCTTTCGCAAAACGCTCAGACTCGGCCATCATTTTTTTGCCTACCCCTGCGTTTTGCAATTTTGGATTCACCGAGAACATTCCAAAGTAGCAAGTCCGGTCGCTGACTTTTTCAAGCTGTAACGATCCGACAATTTTTCCTTCTAAAATCCCTAGTAGAAAGTAATTGTTTGGCTTGGCAATCAATTCAGCGATGGCCTCTGGATCGGTTCGCTGACCACCCAATAAATCTGCTTCAGTTGTCCATCCGACCTTGCTAACGTCACCTCGATAGGCCGAATTCACCAAATTTGAAATTTCAATATTGTCCGAAGCTTGCGCTATTCGAAAAACAATGTTCTCTTTCTGGCTCTGAGATGGAAATTGAGATTGGCTCATTTTGAATGTACTCCTGAACGACATTTGATCGATCCAATTAGATAGCATAGCTGAGCAGGCTGAGGAAAATAAAATGGCTGGAAAACTAATTCTCTTTTTTTTATTGGCAATGTCTTTGGCAACCGCCTACGTGATTTACGGGGCATTCAAACTTTCACCTGATTATAAGGCTTTGGCGACCGAGCAGATGGGAATGGAGTTTTCAAACTACACCCAAGTGGCACAAAAGAATTCAATCGTTACGGTGGCAACTTTGAATAATCAAAATTACACGATTGATTTAAAGGCGAAGTGGAAATTTATCATTCACGACAAAACCTTGTTGGTTCAAATCTCACCATTAACACCAATGCCATCTGAAGCTGACAAAGCTTCCGTCGAACAACAGGCTCGCACTGCAGTTGAAGGTTTTTTGAAAACTTGGCTAGAGGACAAATATCATACAAAAAAGGACCTCTTAGTTGAGGTCCATTTCGATGAAATCCAATAATTTATTTTGATTGCCTGTAGGCTAAATTTTACTCACAAGCTTCAACGTGGGCATTCATTTCAATCAACTGCAAAGAAGCTGTCGCTCTTCCTGATCCTTGCAACATGATCGAGGCATTGCCACGAATATTCGTAGACTCACCACAGCCTAAAGCAATCACGGTTCCACTTTGATTTAATTCAAAATTCCTACGAATCTTTTGTTCAATGGCGGTTTCTTCTAGAACAAGCTGTTGTCCACGCTCACCGGCTTTAAACAATTCCACCGACACTCGAGCTCTGGATCCTTTTGATAAATTCACCAAACCCAAAGTTGAAGAATCCGAAAGTACCAATCGATAACCGGCATCCACTTGAACTGGCAGAGTGAAAGAACAACTGCCTCGAGTTAGGGTTTGGGCGCTGGTTTTTTTCGCCATGATCGCCGCCGGTATTGAAAGTTTGCCTTCTTCAATTATTGCTTCAATCGGACCTACTCCAGCCAGCTGGCAAGCCGTTCCCCCAAGAACAATTGCGCCCAATTGAACTTGCGCTTTTGCAGCAACCGCAGTCAAAGCTACCAAACCAATCACGATTCCCAGTTTCATAAATCCTCCCCAGATTTTTGAGTGGTGTCCTTTTGTCGATTCCTTCGTGGAATTGACAACTTACAAACTAGGTATCGCAAGGGTTGTGCCGCCAAAAACGGGGCCAAATTGGCTTACCTTCTACGTCATGATGCAGTGCGGCCATGGGTCGCTCGCAATCTCTCATGTTGCCTATTTCTCATGCTTTGTGTTACTCCAACCAGACTAAATTACTCACTTCTCGACATTTACTGGTCTCCGAGAAGATTCGACCGAATGGGTCGGTTTGATTTTCTCGTGAGTATTTACCTGCCTCCATGCAGGTCCCTGTCAGAGAAGGTGGCATAACCAGAAAGGAAACACACATGGCAACAGTGACCATGAAAGAAATGCTAGACGCTGGAGTTCACTTCGGACACCAAACACAGCGCTGGAACCCTAAAATGAAAAACTACGTATACACTTCTCGAGGAGGCATTCATATTATTGACCTTCAGAAGACAGTTGTACGCGCTAACAAAGCTGCTGAATTCGTTCAGAAGATTGCAGCTGACGGTGGAAGCTTGATTTTTGTTGGTACAAAAAAACAAGCTATCGAGCCGGTCATCGAAGCCGCTCAAAAATGCGGTCAGTTTCACGTAACCAAGCGTTGGTTAGGTGGAATGTTGACGAACTTTGAAACCATCAAGGCTTCAATTGCACGTCTTCGTAAAATTGACCAAATGAAAGAAAAGGGCGAGATCGAGTTCTACACTAAAAAAGAACGCGCTCAAATCGACAAAGAATACATTCGTTTGACTGATTACCTTTCTGGTATTCGCGACATGAAATCATCACCTTCAGCAATGTTTGTTGTTGATCTTCCTAAAGAGCACATTGCAGTTGCCGAAGCTAAGCGCCTTGGTATTCCTGTAATTGCGATCGCTGATACAAACTCAGATCCAGAGAGCATTGATTTTCCAATTCCAGGAAATGACGATGCAATCCGCTCAATCAAACTTTTCGCAAACCTAGTTGCTGATGCTTACCTTGAGGGTGCAAAAGAGTACGAACAAAAACTTCGCACTCAGACTGACAAAGGTTCAGACCTTGTTAAAGAAAAAGCTGCTATGGAAGAAAAGGGCGATTCAGCTCCTGAGAAAAAGGGTCGCGCACCTCGTGGTGGCGGAAAACCTGCTGCAGCAACCGACAGCAAAAAACCAGCTGGTCCTACAGTTGTTAAAGTCACAAAACAGCGCAAACTTGTTGCGGCTGGAATGGCTGAAGTTGTCGAGATTCAAGCTGAACTTGAGAACAAAGAAGAAAACACTGAAGAATAGTCTTAAAAGAGAGGGCAACCCCCTCTCTTTTCTTTTGGCCTCTTAAAGTTTTTCTCGAATTATTCAAATATAAAAAGCAATTTTAAATATAAAGTACTGATGATTTAAGGAGTTTGTTATGTCTGTATCTGCTTCTATGGTTCGCGATCTGCGCGAAAAAACAAGTGCCGGAATGCTTGATTGCAAAAAGGCCTTAGAAGAAACAAAAGGTGATTTCGAAGCTGCTGTTGAGTGGTTGAGAAAAAAAGGCCTTTCTAATGCTGCAAAAAAGTCAGACCGTTTGGCGTCTGAAGGTGTTGTTGTTGCTAAAGTTGACGGCAAAGTTGCGGCTTTACTTGAAGTGAATTCTGAAACGGATTTCGTTGCTAAAAATGACGACTTTAAGTCATTTGTTGCTTCTGCCGTTCACACTGTTGTTACCAAAAATCCTGCTACCGTAGAAGTTCTGTTAGAGACAGAATCAACTACTGGTGGAAAAATCGGCGACGTTCTTAAAGAGCGAATCGCTAAAATCGGTGAGAATTTGGTTCTTCGTCGTTTTGAACGATTTGAAACTACTGGCTTGGTTCACACTTACATTCATGGTGACGGAAAAATCGGAGTCATGGTTGAGTTGACTGGAACTAACGGTTCAGATGCTGTTAAAACTTTCGCAAATGACGTTTGCCTTCACGTAGCTGCTATGAATCCTTTGGCTCTTTCACCAGACCAAGTTCCAACAGCTGTTGTTGAAAAAGAAAAAGAAATCTTGAAAGCAAAAGCTATTGAGCAAGGCAAAAAGCCTGAAATGCTTGATAAAATCATCGGCGGTCAGATCAATAAGTTTTTGGCTGAAAGCTGCTTGTTAGAGCAAGCTTTTGTTAAGAACCCTGACATCAAAGTAAAAGAGTACCTTGCTCAGACTCAAAAAAGTTCTGGCGATAACTTTACATTGAAGCGTTTTGTTCGTTTTGAGTTAGGCGAAGGCTTACAAAAACGTGCAAATGATTTTGCTGCTGAAGTTGCTGCTCAAGCTAAGGGACACTAAACAGAAAGGTCATTCGGTGGCGTCTAAATATAAAAGAATTCTTTTGAAATTAAGTGGCGAAGCTTTGGCTGGTAAAAAAGGCTCTGGAATCGACACGGCAACTATTCAACAGATCGCTAAAGACGTAGCCGAGGCCTACAAAGAGAATGTTCAAATTGGAATCGTCATCGGCGGCGGCAATATTTTTAGAGGCATTGCCGCTTCTGCCGACGGAATGGATCGCGCAAGCTCAGACTACATGGGAATGTTAGCAACTTGTATTAATTCATTGGCATTGCAAGATGCCCTTGAAAAACAGAACGTTCCAACTCGAGTTCAGACGGCAATCGAAATGGCCGAAATTGCTGAGCCCTATATTCGCCGAAGAGCCATTCGCCATTTAGAAAAGAACCGCGTTGTAATATTTGGCGCGGGCACCGGAAATCCTTATTTCACAACTGACACTGCCGCGGCGTTAAGAGCCATGGAGATCAATGCTGAAATTTTGATGAAGGGTACCAAAGTTGATAAGATTTATGACAAAGATCCCGTGAAACATTCGGATGCCATTCCTTTTGATAAAATCACTTACTTAGAAGTGATGAATAAAGGTCTTAAGGTTATGGATTTAACTGCAGTTAGTTTGTGTATGGACAATAAGCTTCCTATTCTTAGTTTTGATCTAACAGCTGTTGGCAATATTGGCAGAGCTGTCAGGGGCGAAAACATAGGAACAGTGGTTCACTAAATATTGGAGTCAATTATGATGACAGCAGAAGCAAAGAAAAAAGCTCAAGAAAAAATGGATAAGGCTTTGCTAGCACTACAGAACGAATTAAAAAAAATTCGGACTGGTCGTGCGCAAGTCTCAATGCTCGACAATATCAAAGTAAATTATTACGGAAATTTATCTCCTCTCAATCAGGTCGCAGCGATTTCCTGCCCTGATGCTAAATCTTTTCTAATCGCCCCTTGGGAGGGTTCGATTTTAAAAGAAATCGAATCGGCTATTGTCAAAAGTGACATTGGAATGACTCCAATGAACGACGGAAAAGTGATTCGTCTTAAAGTTCCCGACTTGACTGAAGAGCGCAGAAAAGAACTTGTGAAGCAAACTAAAAAGATCGTTGAAGAGGCTCGCGTAGCCGTTCGTATGGCTCGACGAGATGCCAACGAAGAAGTCAAAAAGGCTCTTAAAGACAAAGCGATTAGCGAAGACGAATCAAAAAAATCAGAAGTTGAAGTTCAAAAACTGACAGATGATTTCATTAAAAAAGTAGATGCTGTTTCTGATGAAAAAGAAAAAAGCATCATGACGATTTAAGGAAATATCCGCCAAAATGACAACTCCTCAACACGTTGCAATTATTATGGATGGAAATGGTCGCTGGGCTCAGCTTAGAAGCCGACCTAGAACCTATGGCCATATTAAAGGTGCTCGTGTTGCAAAAAAAATTATCACTGCATGTGCTGAAAAAGGTCTTAAAAATTTAACTCTTTACGCTTTTTCGAGCGAAAACTGGCTTCGACCAGAAGCTGAGGTTTTCTTTTTAATGAACCTGCTTCGTCGGTACTTGAAAAAAGAAACCGCAACACTTGTTAAGCAAAATATACGCTTTCGAGCGATTGGTGAGCTTAAAAAACTTCCCTTAGATGTTTTGAAAGCAATCGACTACGCGACTGAAGCTACCGAGAAAAATACTGGCCTTCAGCTGACTTTCGCAATCAGCTATGGCGCCAGAACTGAAATCACTGAGGCGATGAAGCAAATTACAGCCAAAATTGCCTCGGGCGAAATCAACGCTGAGGATATCGATGAGTCTTTGATTCATTCGCATCTTTATACAAATGCACAGCCAGATCCTGACTTAATCATTAGAACAAGTGGTGAGCATCGCCTTTCTAATTTCATGCTTTGGCAGGCGGCCTACAGCGAATTTTATTTTTCAGACACTTTGTGGCCGGATTTTTCTGTGGCCGACCTGGATATCGCCTTGCTTAGCTTCCTAAAACGAGAACGTCGCTTTGGAGCTGTGAAAGCCAATGAACACTCTCATCACTAGGGTCATTTCAGCAGTTATCGCCGTCATTGTGATGGCGCTTCTTTATTATTTTTTTGACGTTGATGGTTTAAAGTTCGCCTGTTTTGTGACTCCGATCTTAGGTGTTCGCGAACTGATTCGAATTCTTTTCAAACCAACTGATTCAATTTTAATTAAGAGCTTTTTCATATTTTTTGTTATTTTGGTTTTTGCAATTACCGTGCGTTTTTTCGAGTACTCGGTTGTTGGCTTTGCCTTTATTTCAATTCTATTTTGCTGCATATCAATCATCTTTGAAAACAAGTTTGAAGACCTGGCTGCGCTTTCAATGTTTCAAGCAAAAGGAATACTAGGACTTTTCTATGTTGGCTTGCTACCGGCCTTGGCAGAGCGAATTTTAACCTTACCCAACGGTAAGGTTTGGTTTCTTTTGATGCTGACGATTGTTTTCGCAGGCGATACTTTTGCTTATATTTCTGGTATCTTGTGGGGAAACAAAAAAATCCTTCCTAATATTTCGCCTAAAAAAACAGTCGTCGGTTCTTTCGGGGGACTTTTAGGGTCTGCAATGGCTGGACTAATAGGTGGCATTTATTTTCTGCCGCATATTTCCCTATTTGGAATTGTTTTGGTGGCGCTATTTACAGGTCTAGTTGCACAGCTTGGTGATTTATTTGAATCTATGCTCAAACGCGTCGCCAATCGCAAAGATTCTGGCACCTTGATGCCGGGACACGGCGGCATATTAGATCGCCTGGATGGGGTTCTGTTTGGTGCCCCGATTTTATTAGCCGGAGCTTTGCTTTTAGAAAACCTGGTCTAGGTGCTCGGCAGTCCTGTTTTTCCCTGCTGTCAGTCACAAAATCACAAATCAGTGGCCAGTTCTTTTTCGTGATCCTACACTAAGAGACTATGGAAATTATCTTAAGTTATTTACACTCAGGCGTCTCGGCAATTGTTCCTTTTATCGTCCTACTTGGATTGCTCATTTTTGTACATGAAATGGGCCACTTCCTTGTCGCTAAATTTTTTGGCGTAAGGGTCGAAGTGTTTTCTTTGGGATTTGGGAAAAAACTTTTTTCCTTTAAGAGAGGCGATACCACATATTGCATTTCCTTAATCCCTCTAGGTGGATATGTGAAAATGTTCGGAGACGAACTGAACGCTGACATTCCGGCAGAACAAAAGAAATATTCATTCACTCATAAACCAGTCGCTCAAAGGATCGGAGTGGTTCTTGCGGGTCCAATGATGAATTTCTTTTTTGCTATCTTCATCTTCTTTTTGGTTGCGATGATTGGCGAACAATTGAAAGCCCCAGTATTGGGCGATATCGCAAATGAAACAGCAGCCTACTCAGCTGGATTTCGCTCAGGCGATAAAATTATTCGCTCGGGTGGTTTAGAAATTAAAACATGGGATGAATTTTCACAATCGTTGACTAGAAATCATGGTCAAACATTAGAGGTTATCGTTCAAAGAGAAGGTGCCGACCAAACCTCGACAATTCAAGTAAGTCCGAAGCTCACTGAAAATCCCAACATTCTAAGTTTAAATGATTCCATCGGGGACATCGATGGCCTAACCAATCACTCTAAATCCAGTGTCGTGGGCGTAAGATTGAACTCCGTTGCGGCTACTGCCGGACTAATGACTGGCGATATTATTAAATCAATTGCTGGAAGACCCGTTAAGTATTTCCGAGAAATCGACAACATTTTAGTTTCACTCCAAGGACAACCAATTTCCTTAGAGATCGAAAGATATGCCAATATTGAAGTCGACAAACCTCAATCAATAAAAATTTCTCTCCCAACTGGACAATTTGCTTCAATGGCCTCAATTGGAATTGAAAACTCGGATCTTTATTTAGCGAAGGTCATGGAGGCCTCTCCCGCATTTACGGCCGGAGTAAAACCGGGTGATAAAATTGTCAAAGTTAACACTGTCGAACCCAAAAAATGGGACGACGTTTTGGCCACAGTAAAATCCTACAAAGGCGATGGAATTATTAGTTTAGATGTTCAGCGTGGATCTGAGGTTTTACATTTTGACATAACTCCGAAGCTGACTAACCAAATGAACTCTCAAGGTGGCGAAGAAAAACGATACACGGTTGGTATCGTTCCCTGGGCACTTCCTGCGCCTACCGAAGTCACTGTTGTTAAGCTTTTAAACCCTTTTTCGGCACTGCTTCGAGGCTGGAATAAAACTATAGAAATTTCTCAGATGACTGTAGTCAGTTTTCTACGTTTGGCTCAGATGAAAATCTCTCCAAAAAACATTGGCGGAGTCATTTCAATTGGTCAGGCTGCAAGCGAAACTTTCAAAGCGGGCATCGCTCAGTATCTTCAAATGATGGGCATTATTTCTATCAATCTATTTATTTTAAATCTACTCCCAGTTCCAGTTTTGGACGGTGGCCATTTGTTATTTTATACGATTGAAGCTCTTCGAGGCGCTCCTTTGAGTATGCGAAAAATGGAAATTGCTCAACAAGTTGGACTGGTCGTTCTAATGAGTTTGATGGTATTTGCATTGTTCAACGATTTCACTCGTGTTCTTTCTTGGTAGGTTGATCGATGAACGTTTTGGCACTTGAAACAAGTACTTCTCGTGCCAGCGTCGCTATCTCATCCGGCAATAGAATTCTGGCATCTGAAGTTTCAATGGTGCTTCGGACTCATAGTGAATTTTTGAATCAAGCTATTGAAAGATGCTTAAAAATTTCCAACTTAAATCTATCTGATATTGATCTTTTTGCTGCAGGAACTGGCCCCGGAAGTTTCACGGGAGTTCGAGTTGCAGGAAATATTGCCAAAACATTCTCACTTCTTTTTGAAAAGCCAATTGTAACTTTGGACTCACTAAAACTGCTTTATCTGGAATCGAAGTCTGATTCAGTAGATCAATATTTATGTCTTCTCAATGCTCACAAAAACATGTGCTATGTTTCACTTTACGACAAATCTGGAGAGGAACTCATCAACCCCACTGCGATGACGATTCCAGAAATTCAAAAAATCAAGCTCACTGGCCAAGTCTTAGGTCTGGGCCAAGGTTTTACTGACTATCAAAAAGCATTCAATTCCGAGTTTTTAGCAAAGGTATTTAGGTCATCTGAAATAGCAGACCTACCAAAGGCTGAAGTCTTAGCTAAGAACTCAGAAACTCTCGCGATTTCAGGCTCGACTAAAGACTGGAAATCGTTTTCCCCCCTTTATATTCGAGCGTCGGAAGCCGAAGAAAACTTGAAGTTAAAAAACTAGTTTTCGGGAGCGATAAATGGCTGCGCAGATTTGGGTTGTTGGTGCCGGTAAGGGTGGCGTTGGTAAAACTTTTGTTACCTCTAGCCTTGGGGTCACTTTATCAAAATTGAATCACAAAATTCTTTTGGTTGATTTTGATTTAACTGGCGCAAATTTACATACAACTTTTGACGTTGCACCATCTGATATTAATTTAAATTCATATTTCAACGGCGGTCGACCACTTGCGGAATTGATCTGTGCAACCAACATTCCAAAGGTTTCTATCATTCAAGGATTCTGGGATTCATGGCATCCAGCTCAGATTTCTATCGAGCAGACTCAGTCGCTTATTAAAGATTGCAAAGAGTTGCCATATGACTATGTCATTTTTGACTTGGGTGCGGGCCCGGCCTTGGCTCACATGGAACTTTTCAGAGCCGCAGATGAAAAGATATTGGTTTCAAACTCGGAGCCAACTTGTGTCGAGAAAAACTATCGACTCATTGAATCCTATATTTGCCACTCGCTAAAAGAATCTTGCTCACCACAGGCTTACCAAAAATTAGAATCAACTTTAATGAAATACCGATCCGCACATAAAACTGGTCATTTTTCATTTAGAAAATATTTGAAAGATGAAACGGGAATTCAATTTAGTTTTTTTGATGAACTCGACAGAAAGCCGATTCGATTGATTATCAATGAAAGCCGCAGCCGTCTCGACCAAGATCTAGGCCACTCGATGAAAAGTGTCTGCAATAAATATTACGACTTTAAACTGGACTACACCGGCTGTATCGATTTCGACAATGCTGTATGGCAGTCTGTAAAAAGCCGCGAGCCTGTTTTGATTGGAAAACCCTTTACGCCGTTGGCCGGTCAGTTTTTAACAATCTGCAAGTTGCTAACGAATCCAAATTTCAATGCAAATTTATATCGAGCCGTGATATAAATTGAGGCCATGGAAGAACAAAGATTTAATTACTACGACATTTTAGAAGTTAGTCTTCATTGCGCACAACACGAAGTAACCACCGCGTATGAACGCGCTAAGGTTACGTACTCGGGCGCAAATCAAGCAATATACACAATTTTTTCCCAAGAAGAGGCTCGTGATCTTTTGAAATTGGTAGAAGAGGCTTATTCGGTTTTGGGAAACAAAACTCTTCGAGCTCTATATGACGAAAAACTTGGGCAATCTAGTTTTCGTAAAGAAGATGTTTCATTTGAAACCCTAACAACTCAAAGTAAAACTCTCTTTCCAGAGCAGCCTAAAAAGCACTCTTCGGCCAAAGCGGACTACGTCATCAATAGACAGTTCGAAGATGAAATTGCTGCCAATGAAAATTGGACTGGAGACTGGTTAAAGAAGGTTCGCGAGTACAAACAAATTCCATTAGAACGAATGAGCGAAATTACTAAGATTAGCGCCTTTTACATTAGTTCCATTGAGAAAGTGGATCCAAAGAACTTGCCTGCTCCAGTTTTTGTCAGAGGATACGTTTCTCAGGTTTCGAAAGTTTTAGGATTGGACGAGAAAAAAGTTTGTGATTCCTACATGAAACAGTTCAAAGTAACCCTTGAAAAATAGCCATTTTAATATTTTTCCAATCAGCGAAGAAATGGTTGGGCTCAGAATCGATAAGGCTCTGGCTCAACTACCCGAGATACAAACGCGCTCTAGAGCTGAAGCATTGATTTCTCAATCTTTGGTAATGATCAATGGAAAGGTCATTAAGTCGTCTTATCAAGTTAAAGCAAATGATCGACTTGAAATCTCATTTCCTGAAGTTGCCGATTCAACTATTCTGCCCTTAGATCTAAAGCTTGATATTATTTTTGAGGACAAAGATCTTTTGGTGATTAATAAACCCCCGGGGTTGGTGGTACATCCTGCCGCCGGTCATGAAAATGATACCTTAGTGAATGCACTGGTGGCGCACACTCAGGATTTAGCCATGAAGTTTGGTGAAGATCGGCCTGGCATCGTTCATCGATTAGATCGATTCACGAGCGGACTGCTGGTTGTCGCCAAAAACGATTTCGCTCAGGAAAATTTGTCGCAGCAATTCCGAGAGAGAACGGCACATAGAATCTATTTTGCAATCACTTTAGGAATTCCCGCGAAGCCTAAAGGAAAAATTGAAAGCTTTTTGGCTCGCCATCCAAAAGATCGGCAAATGTATGCCAGTGTTTTAGGGGACGATAGAAAGATAATTCGAGATAGAAGTTTAGATCCCGGCCTTGGCAAATGGGCTGTGACAAATTACGAAGTATTAAAGACGCATCCGTGTGGAGTTAGCTATATACAACTGAAATTAGAAACCGGACGGACCCACCAAATACGGGTTCACTTATCAGAGATGGGATGTCCAATTTTAGCTGATAGTGTTTATGGCTCCGATAGAAAGCTTAGAACTTTGCATGGGCACAGCAATCAAGATGTCGCTAAAGGTGCAGAACGATGTGCTTTACATGCTGCAGAGTTGGGTTTTGTTCACCCGAAAACTGCAGAAAATATGATGTTCAAGGTTCCATGGCCTGATTTGCAAGAAGTCAGAAATCATTTTTTCCCAGGATTTATTAAGTGATCGAATCGGTCTCTATTGCCCAAACTAAGTTTGGTACTTCGATCGAGACCGAGGGCTTCACAGCTCTGTTTGGAAATCGCAATGGTGTATATACAGATATAAAATCCGAGTTTCCCAATTTCAATTTTAAAAGAATCAAACAAACCCATGGCGATCGGATCGTACATACATCTCCCCATTCAATTGATTTTGCAAGCGAGGCAGATGCGCATTTCACTGGAGAATCTAAACTTGCACTATGTATTAGCACTGCGGATTGTATCCCTGTTTTGATCTATAGTAAAAATCCACGTTTAGTTTCGGCTATTCACGCTGGCTGGCGCGGAGTTGCCAATCGAATCACCATAAAAACAATTCAAAATTTAATTCGACAGGGCTGTAAATCTAATGAACTTCTTGTTTTGATCGGTCCACATATAGGATCTAATTCTTTTCAGGTTAAAAATGACGTTCGAGATCAGCTCTTGAAGTCTGCTAAAATTACTGAGCCCGAAGACGTCGTCAGCAGGCAAGATGGTGAATTTTGTCATGTCGATCTTTTGAAGATTTTGTTGTCTCAACTTTCAAAAGCCGGCATTGAATCCAACAACATCGGCCAGCATGTCACCGATACTTTTACTGATTTGAACTACAATTCGTTCCGAAGAGACCGCGAAAATTCGGGACGACAGCTTTCTTGGATCGCCCTTAAGTAGCAACTAGATATTAGATCAAAACATTTCTACTTAAACTTCATAAGTTCGGGATCTGGTGTACCATCCGATTCAACTTCGATTCCCCAACTTGGTACCTTTCCATAACAATCGCTGCCTTTAACACAAGGGGAGTAAGGATCAAACCCCGTAAACTCTAACTGGCAAACTTTTGCCCCGGGTTTCATCACAGACGGGTAAGCTTTTTTGCAGTTCAATAATACAGTCTCCCCCGATTCAACCTTTCGTCCGACAATCGCCTTATGGGTAAGTTTTGCCTTTCGAAATTCGCCACTGTCCAATTGTACATTAACCTCAAGACCCGGGAGAATTTTGTTTTCAATTTCACTTTTTAAATATCCCACCCCTCCAAAAAGGAGAATTGTATTCACCATCAAGCCACATCCCGAGGGAACTCCTGGCGGACAATTAAACGACGCCGGTGAAATGGGAATTGAAAAGATCAGCAACGACAGACCACAAAAACCAATGACTATGTACTTCTTAGCAATTTTCATAATTGATCTTCCTCCATTTTAAAATTGTTGTAAATCCCCACTCAAATGCCGAAAAGCCTCGCGCATTCGTCGTCGCGTTATTTTGGTATACAATTTAAATATTTGTATACATTTTCGTATATATTGCTGTTCAATGTATTCAGTGCAGATCGTCCCTCCCTTATATCTGCTCCAAACACTTGTCGTATTTTCTGAACAGGAGAACCTTGTTCAGACCGCTGAGCGTCTGGGGCTGACTCAACCTACTGTTTCTAGGCAGCTACAACAGCTGGAAGAGTCATTTGCACAGCCCCTTTTTCGCACTCAAGGTCGCAATAAAGTGCTTACTCAGTACGGAATGGCGATTGTTGATGAGCTAAAGGGGCGCTTTCTTGATCTAGAGCGAGTTTTTCAAAAAATTGAACTTCAGTTTAATTCTGAAGAGGCCTTCGACCTGAAAGTTTCTGGTCCTGAACATTTATTAAATCGATATTTTTCAGACATTACTTTTTCGGGAAATTTGCACTTAACTGAAACTGGCTTCGAAAATATTGAAACTCAGGCAAAAGAGGGTTTATTCGATATCGGAATTATTGATCATCCGATAGATTCCGAGTTGTATTATTCAAAAAAAATTGAATCTGAACAAATGGTCATCGCAATTCCTTCGAAGTGGGCACACGATTTTAAAAATACCGAACAATGGGCTGAAGTTTGCCAAAAGCACCCCCTGGCCGTTAACAACGAAAGCATTGCAGACGTTCATTCCTTTAATGAACACCACAAAGTGAAAACTTCTAGCGCCATCAATTTTAAGTCTAATAATTGGAAACAAGTCATAGGACGAATTAGCTGTGGAAAAAACTGGGGAATAGTTCCTAGCTCTCACATCCCAAAAGATTCAAAATTTAAAGTTTTTGAAACCGATTCTTTGTTTAAGAAAAATCGAATCTTTATGATGTACCGGAAAGATCTAACCAAATTTCCATGGATGAAAGAAATTATCGATTCGATAGTTTCCTAGGAAAATTCAGCAATAAACGAATTTGGAAAAAATGGTGGCTT
>CAZDHC010000030.1:0-28937 GCA_964505225.1 uncultured Bdellovibrio sp.
TTCTTTATATCGGACCGGGTCTAGGGATTCTTGAGTATTTGAATGAATTTTCGTCATTTAAACCAATTTGCCGTCCGGAATGAGACGAATTCTCAAATTAAGACAATCGAATATCTCAAATTGAGGTTGCCATCAAAAAATGGCCTTGTTAGAACTGAGTCATGACATTGACTACCACGATGACCTCATTTTAAAGCCTCAAATGCCAATTCTAATAGCATCGCACTCATGAACAATAAAATGTCACCGAAAACCCCAAAGAAAAATTAAATATGTCAGAAATTAAAATTATACTTCCAGACCAATCCGTAAAAATATTTGACCACGAACCCACAGCGCTCGAAGTTGCTTTGTCTATCGGACCTCGTTTGGCCAAAGAGACTTTGGGAGTCAAGATCAACGGGTCCACTGCAGTGCAAGACCTTCGGTTGCCTTTAAAATCGGGGACTCAGGTGTCGTTGGTGACAACGAAGTCGCCCGAAGCCGTTGAGGTCATTCGTCATTCTGCTGCTCACGTTTTAGCGCAAGCGGTGCAATGCATTTGGCCTGACGTAAAGGTCACAATCGGTCCGGTGATCGAAACTGGATTTTTCTATGATTTTGATTCGCCTCGAAATTTTACAGAAGAAGATTTTGAAAAAATTGAAAAGAAAATGCAGGAATTGGTTTCTAAAGATTCTGCGTTTGTTCGCCGCGATGTTGATATCGATGAGGCTATCGAAATTTTCAAAAAAATGGGTGAACGCTTTAAGGTCGAAATCATTCAAGATTTAAAAGCCAAGGGTGAAACCAAAGTGGGCATTTATGATCAGGGCCTAGATTGGATTGACCTTTGCCGTGGTCCCCATGTGCAGTCAACCGGTGCCATTAAAGCATTTAAGCTTTTATCAGTTGCGGGAGCATATTGGCGCGGTGACGAAAAAAATCCGATGCTTCAGCGAATTTATGCGACAGCTTTTGGCGACAAAAAAGATTTGGATCAATACTTGGTGCAAATCGAAGAAGCCAAAAAGCGAGATCACCGAAAGCTAGGCAAAGAATTGGGACTATTCCATTTGCATCCATGGGCTCCAGCTTCGCCATTTTTTACCGGCAAAGGTGCGACCATTTACAATGAATTGCAAACTTATATGCGCGAGCTTTACTTTAAGTATGATTATCAAGAAGTGATCACTCCGCAAATTTTTGATACAGAATTGTTTAAAACTTCAGGCCATATGGCGAACTACAAAGACAATATCTTTTTCACTAAGGTGGACGAGCGTGATTTTGGAGTGAAGCCGATGAACTGCCCATCGCACTGTTTGTTGTTCAAATCAGAACACCACTCTTACCGCGAGCTGCCTTTAAGAATGGCTGATTTTGGACGTCTTCATCGCTATGAAAAAAGTGGAGCGATTCACGGTTTGACTCGGGTTCGATCTTTCTGCCAGGACGATGCTCACATATTTTGTAGTATGGATCAGTTGCAAGTTGAAATTGCGGGCTTTATGAAGCTTCTTGCAGAAGTTTATGGAAAGCTAGGGATGACTAATTATAAGGTGTTCCTATCTACTCGCCCTGAAAGTCGAATGGGGGCCGAAGAAGTTTGGGATAAAGCTGAATCTGCTTTGGCCAATGCGCTTCAATCTTTGAATATTCCATACATAGTCAACCCGGGCGACGGTGCTTTTTATGGCCCTAAAATTGACGTTCAATTTGTGGATGCCATCAATCGTCCGTGGCAGTTGGGTACTTTGCAGTGTGATTTTAATTTGCCTCAAGCATTTGATTTAAATTACGTGGGCGAAGACAACAAGGAACACCGTCCGGTTATGCTTCATCGTGCGATCCTGGGTTCGCTTGAGCGTTTTATTGGCGTTTATTTAGAACACACGGCAGGGCATTTGCCGCCTTGGCTTGCGCCAGTGCAAGTGCAGATTCTTTCGATCACAGATCGCGTGAATGGCTTTTGTGATGAAATCGCTGCCGAGTTGAAAAAGAACCAAATCCGGGTGGATTTTGATAAACGAAACGAAAAGTTATCTCGCAAGGTATTAGATGCGCAGATGATGAAAGTTCCCTTTATGGTGGTTGTCGGTGATAAAGAAGCCGAGAACAAATCTGCCAGCGTTCGTTTAAGAACGGGACAACAATTGAGCGCGATGAAAGTTCAAGATTTGGTTCAGATGATTGTTGAAAATGTTAAAAACAGAAATTTAGAAATTAATGTTAATACAAATGCAACCCAGGAGGTTTCCCATTAACGGTCCTTTAGATAGAAAAGGTTTTGGCGGAGGCGGAGCGCGCGGTGGCGACTTTCGCGGCAAGAAGCAAGATAAAGATGGCTTACGAGTCAATCGAGAAATTCGCGCGCAACAAGTGCGAGTGATCGATGACGAAGGTCAAATGTTAGGTGTTATGACGGTTCCAGAAGGAATTCGTCTTGCAGAAGAGCGTGGATTAGACCTCATTGAGATCGCTCCGACGGCATCACCTCCAACTTGCAAAATCATGGATTACGGCAAGTGGAAATATGAAAACAAAAAGAAGACTGTGGCGGCTCGTAAAAAGCAGGTCATTGTTCAAATCAAAGAAGTTCAGATTCGACCAAGAACAGATCAGCATGATTTCGACACCAAAATGCGAAACGCTCGACGTTTTATTTTGGACGGCGACAAAGTGAAAGTGAACATGCGCTTTATGGGTCGAGAAATGGCTCACCAAGAGCTGGGTATGGCTTTAATGCACAAAGCAGTTGAGGCATTGAAAGATGTGGCAACCGCCGAAGCCAATCCAAAGATGGAAGGCAAGCAGGCTTTCTTAATTCTGGCTCCGGATCCAATTAAGGTGAAAGAGTACATGAAGCTTCATCCAAAGGCGACTCAAGGCCAAGCTCCTGAAAGCGAAGCCGATGATGGTGCCGAGGACGACGAATAGTTTTATCATTTGAGCAGTCTGTCTACAGCCTGCTCAAATGATTCTTGTCTGTATGGTGAAAAAGTTTTGGTTTTCCAGGCATCTGAATGACTGTGTCCTGTTCATAGCTAAATTCATTAGGGCCTAAGACGTTAATCTGAATTGTGTACTCGACCGTTTTGAACTGTTGATCCAAAAATTTATTGGAGCAAATGCCATAGGTTGCCGATCCCAAAGTAGCTTTTAAATTAAATGATTTTGCTCCAAGGCCGGCGGTACCTCCGGCAATGACGGCGATGCCACGGGGTACGATAAAAGACTTCATCACTTGATTTTCTTTAATGTCCCAAAGCCAATAGCCAATTTCTTGGTGAAACGCGTTTGCTTCGCCAATTCGCCAAGCTTCGGTAAAGTATTTTAATCCATACAAAGTTTGCTCGTGATTGTTGACCATCCCGATGGGCTCAAAAGTCATTCGTTCTTTGTATTTGTTGTTCTCGGTTCCGCGATCATCCCCTGGGGCAATGTCATCGCCTTTGATCCCTTCCCAGGTGCCGATTAATGAAGCAAGTGGGCCGTAGTTGTGAGGGCTGGTATCCATGTTTGACCTCGTTTTTTATGAAGTGATTCGAAGTTGAGCCATCTGTAGAGTGGTAACTGCAGCATGAAAAGATTAATAAGGTCAATAGTTTCAATGCCTTAAGACGTAGTGCGCAGAATTTTTGGTGGAATCTGTATTGTTAGAAAATTCATTCAAAATCCTCCTCGTTTTTAAAAATTACCTTGTCTTTTCTGCTGCTTCTAGTCTATTTCTATCGGTCTTAATTGATCTAAGTAAAGGCTCATGGCTTGTCATAAAAGATAGCCAAATAAAAGAGTTCTGGGATGGTCTCAGAAACGCCGACTTGGTGGAAAGAATGCAATGGCTGCAAAAATCAAAACGCATTCGGGTGCTAAAAAGCGCTTTCAGCTTACCAAAAGTGGTAAGGTGAAACGCAAACAAACCGGAATGAGACATTTGAATTCACACATGACTTCAAAGCGTAAACGTCATCTCGGCGACATGGTGTATGTCGATGATGCTAACTATCTACAAATTCGTAGATTGCTGGTATTTTAAAGGAGATATGTCATGCGCGTAAAAGGTGGATTTACAAATCGTCGTCGTCACAAAAAGGTATTAAAAAGAACCAAGGGTTATTACTCAGCTGGTTCAAGAGCTTATATCCATGCGGTTGAGAAAAATGACCGTGGTATGGCTTATGCCTATAAACACAGAAAAATGAAAAAGCGTGAGTTCCGAGCTCTTTGGAACCAACGTATCAACGCTGCTGCTCGATTGAACGGAACTACATATTCTCGTTTAATTGGTGGTTTGATTAAAGCTGGAATCGAAGTGAACAGAAAGATGCTTTCTGAGCTAGCGATTGCAGATTCAGCTGCATTTGCAAATCTTTGCAAACATGCACTGACTTAAACTCTTAAACCATAGGTAAATTATGGTTGAGACAGAACCGGCTAAACTCTTTGAAAAGCGAAAACAGGATCATTTGCGAATAGCAATGGATCCAAGATCGCAAGCAGATGGGTTTGCCGGTTTTGATTTTGTGAGCCTTGTTCCCGAGGCTCTTCCTGACTTAGATTTCTCAGAAATTAAAATCCAAACTAATCTTTTAGGTCACCTAGTCTCTTCCCCATTTTTTATTAGTTCCATGACGGCAGGTCATGAAAATGGCGAGTTGATCAATTCTCGTTTGGCGACCTTTGCTCAAGAACGAAATATTTTAATGGGAGTCGGATCGCAAAGACGCGAATTGACGGATTCATCGGCCATTTCTGAATGGTCACGGATTCGAAAAATTGCTCCTCAAGTAAAGCTCATTGGCAATCTAGGAATTGCTCAATTGATTCAAACTCCAATCGAACAAGTTCAAAAATTAGTCGACAATTTGCAGGCAGTCGCAATTTTTATTCATCTTAATCCATTGCAAGAGTGTATTCAATCAGAAGGCACGCCTCAGTTTAAGGGTGGTTTAAAAGCCATCGAAAAACTTTGTGCCAATCTTTCAGTGCCAGTGGTTGTGAAAGAAGTGGGCTGTGGCTTGTCGGCTGCAACAATTGAAAAATTAATTGGTGCGGGAGTTCGGACGATCGATGTGAGCGGTAAAGGCGGAACTCATTGGGGCCGAATTGAAGGTTTAAGAGCTCAAGATGGATCAGCTCAGCGCAAAGCCGGCGCCGTGTTTGAAAACTGGGGCCTAGCGACAGTTCAATCATTGGCGACTGCCATTGCTGTTTTGTCGACTACAAAACAGCAAGTGACATTGTCGCAAGCAAATCAAAATGGTGCGAATTTAAAAACATCGCTTTGGGCTTCAGGCGGAGTGCGATCTGGATTAGATGCCGCTAAATTATTAGCAATGGGAGCCGATGCGGTTGGTATGGCGAAACCATTTTTGGAAGCCGCTTTGATTTCGGATCAAGCGCTAACGACTTGTTTAGATCAATTTGAATATGAATTAAAAATTGCAATGTTTTGTACAGGTTCCGAAAATCTACAGGCTCTTAAAGCAAAGAAGGTTTGGACATGGACTTAGAAAATATGTCGGATTCGTTAATTGAAATGTTCAAAGGCTTTTCTAAGTTGGATCGTGAACAGCGATTAAAAGCCCTTTTGAAAAACGGAATTTTAGAACTTTCCGATGTCGAATACCTGCAAAAAGGCGGCATGAAAGATTTTGGACTTGGCGAAAAGTTCATCGAAAATGTTATTGGCTATTTTCAACTTCCACTTGGAGTTGCGACGAATTTTCATGTCGATAACAAAGACTTTGTAATCCCGATGGCGGTTGAAGAGACTTCGATCGTTGCCGCCGCCAGCAAAACAGCTAAATGGGTTCGTGAGAATGGCAATATTCAGACCGAAATGTTGGGTGCCAACATCATCGGACAGATTCAGTTGTCACATGTTAAAAACTTCAATGAATTCTCGGCAAAAATTCTTTCGAAAAAAGAAGAGTTTATTCGTATTTCTAACGAAGAAGTGGCTTTTGGCTTGGTTCGCCGAAATGGTGGTGTGAAAGACATCACGGTTCGACGAGTTCCTCGCGGTGACAGTCCTGCTGATGGCGATATGGCCGTCATTCATGTTGAAATGGATGCAGTGGACGCAATGGGCGCCAATATCATCAATCAAGTTTGTGAGTTTTTAAAACATCCAATCGAAGAACTGACTGGCGAAAAAGTGACCATGTGTATTTTGTCAAATTTGGTGGACACTAAGTTGACCAAAGCCACAGTGACTTTGGAGAAAATTGATCCTGATTTGGCCTATAAAATTGAAGAGGCTTCATTATTTGCGAAACAAGATCCTTACCGTGCGGCAACCAACAACAAAGGGGTTTTGAACGGGATGGATCCAATCTTAATCGCGACCGGCAATGACTGGCGCGCGGTTGAAGCTGGTGTTCACGCTTATGCCTCACGTGACGGTCAATATCGCTCGATCACCGAATGGAAGCGTGATGGCAAGTTTTTAGTTGGAACCCTAGTTGCCCCGATCATCGTAGGAACAGTGGGTGGAGTGACGAGCTTGCATCCAACCGCAGCTATGTGTTTGCGAATGCTGCAAGTGGAGCATGCTTCGGAACTTTCAAGAATTGTTGCTGCCGTTGGGCTGGTGCAAAACTTGGGAGCTCTACGGGCTCTTACCACAGTTGGAATTATTGAGGGGCACATGAAGCTTCATATCAAAAACTTGACCTTGGCAGCTGGAGCCAATGAACGGGAAGTGCCATTGGTTCAAAAGAAATTAGAAGAAGTGTTGGCGCTTAAGAAAAGAATCTCGCTTACAAATGCGGTGGATGCATTGAAAGAGCTTCGGGCTAGCTTTCATTAATTTGAGCAGAGCTAAACTTTAAAGTTTTAAAAGAGAACAAAATTGGAAAAAGCACGCAAAGTTAAATTATCAATTCCTGGGAAAACTTTTTTAGCTGGAGAGTATCTGGCTTTATTGGGTGGCCCTGCATTTATTTTAAATACGGATCCTAGATTTGAATTGCATGTCGAGGAAGTGGCTTCTGACCTAAAAGGAATCGCAGAGAATCCATTTCAGCCAGAAAGTCCTGCTGGTAAATTATTTGTTCGTCATCAAGAAAAATTACAGAATTTAAAAATGACTTTTCAAGATCCCTACCAAGGGGTCGGCGGATTTGGTGCTTCCAGTGCGCAATTTGCTTTGCTCAGTGCTGTATTGCAATTAGGTGAAGAAGTGTTCGGTGACTCGGAAAGATTTTTTGATTGGCATCAAATTTTAAAAGAATACCGCGAGCTAGGTGCTTCGGGACCTAAAGCCATTCCACCAAGTGGGGCCGACATTGTGGGTGCCTTAGGCGGTGGAATCACTTATTTTGATCGTAATGCTGGCCACATGCAGACGTTTGCTTGGCCATTTCAAAATTACGGATTTGCTTTGTTTCACACTGGTGAAAAATTGGCGACTCATGAGCATCTAAAAAATTTAAAACTTTTCGAGACCAGAACTTTTCAAGATGCTGCGATTCAGATTTTGCAAGGTTTGGCGAAAGTTGAATTTGAAACATTTATTGGTGGTGTTCAAACCTATCGAAATGAACTATTTCAGCAGGGCTGGGTCACAGTAAAATCCAAAGCTTGTGTTGAGAAATTTGAAACTCTTGATTTTGTTTCTGCGGCCAAAGCCTGTGGCGCTATGGGTTCAGATGTGGTGTTGGTGATTTACCAGTCAGATGCCACGCAAAATTTGAATCAGCTGAAAGAAGTTGGCTTGAGCTTGGGCCTTTCTTTTATGGCATGCACCTCCGACATTTCCAAGGGAATCAGTGTCCACCCCCAAGTATTGGTCCAAAAAAACTCGAACGAAAAATTTGCTTCAACTGAAGCCAGTTTGTAGAAAGGGATTTTATGCAAATTGAAGTTTCAGCTCCCTCTAATATTGCTTTGATCAAATACATGGGAAAGACGGACGGCACACTCAATCGTCCCACCAATAGTTCATTGTCTTGGACCTTAGAGAGCTTAAGAACTTTCGTTCGAATCACTGAAGATAGCAGTCTGAATTCTGATCAGTGGATGCCATTAAAAAACACGGAATCCTTTTCGGGTTATGAAAATGCACAATTGGCGAGTTTAGATCTATCGCAAAAGTCTCAGGACAGATTTTTAAAGCATTTTCAAAATTTGAAATCTAAATTTGGAATCCAAAATCAATTTAGAATTGAGTCAGCAAATAATTTCCCGGCAGATTGTGGCCTGGCCAGCTCGGCCAGCAGTTTTGCTGCCCTGACATTGGGAGCATTGCAGGCATTTGAAAATATCAATTCTAAAGTTTCGGATTTGTCAGTGATTGAACGAGCCGAGTTGTCACGCCAAGGTTCGGGCAGTTCTTGTCGTAGTTTTTTTGGCCCCTGGGCCATTTGGTTTAGCGAAGGAGTTAAGCCTGTCGAGTTTCCTTTTGAGGCTCTTTCTCATCAAGTTTTTGTCGTGACCAATGACAAAAAAGAAGTTTCTTCTAGCGAAGCCCATAAGCGAGTGATGTCCAGTGAGCTTTTTGTTGGGCGGCCACAAAGAGCCGAAGCCAGATTGGCGCAGTTGGTTCAGGCGCTTCATGAACAGAACTGGGCAGGGGCCTATGATCTGACTTGGGCCGAGTTTTGGGATATGCACGCACTGTTTGAAACAAGCCGACCACAGTTTGGCTATATGAACGACAAAACCATGAAGGTCTTGAATTTCTGTCGGGATCTATGGCGCGATCAAAAAGATGGTCCTTTAGTGACGATGGATGCAGGTCCGAATGTTCATTTGTTATACCGAGCAGATCAAGCTAGTTTAGCTTCGAAAATCAAAGATCATTTTAATTCTGAATTTAAAATTCTGGAGTCCTAGTGAAATTAAAGGGATCCAACTTTCAAACTAAAGTACCGGGCAAATGGATTTTAGCAGGTGAGCACTCGGTTTTACGAGGTTCGCCCGCTTTGGTTTTCCCTTTGCTGTCACGAACTTTGGAGTTGGCATATAGTGCCGATGTAGGTCCTCTCAAATTAAAGTTGGACGGCGAGCATGGTGAAGAGTTTGAATTGCTTTTTTGGGGAGTATTAGAAAAAGCCTGTTCAATGACTAAAATTTCAAGATCCGAAATTTCAGGTCAGCTTGTCATTAAAAGCACCATTCCCGTCGGAGCAGGCCTTGGGGCCTCGGCCGCATTGTGTGTCGCAATTGCTCAGTGGTTTCACTGGATGTCTTTGATTTCCGAAGTAGAACAATATGAATTTGCGCGAAATTTAGAAAATCTTTTTCATGGTGAAAGCAGCGGTGTTGATATTGCCGTCGCTTTAAAAGGGCAAGGGATCCGATTTTTGCGAAATGGTGATCGCACCGCAATTGATCTCAATTGGAAACCAAGCTGGTATGTTTCTTACAGTGGAAAAAGAGGCGTCACCATTGAATGTGTGCAAAAAGTAAAAAACCTACTTCAAGCGAACTTAAGCCTAGGTCAAGAGATCGATGAGCAGATGAAGCTTTCGGTTCGTATGGCCGAAGAAGCTCTCTCAGAAAGCGACGAAAAGATTGGTTTTTCGAAACTTCAAGAATCCATGCAAGTTGCTAAAAGCTGCTTCGACAAATGGGGTTTAACTCCCGATGAGCATGTGGCTTGGCTGCATGAGCAAGGCGCCGCAGCCGTTAAGCCGACCGGTTCGGGTGGCGGTGGATACGTTTTAAGCCTTTGGAATAAACCCCCTTCGGCCGAGACCATGAAGCGCCTGATTCCGTGTCTGTGACCAAATCTTAGACACTTAAAGCTCTCTAAAACCGATATGCTTACCCCTCGAACCGACAGCGACTGGCGGGGGTCTTGCTTTGCTAAGTCCCATATGCGGAAATTTGTATTGGCACTTATATTATTGATTGTTCAGGTTCTATTCGAGCCAGGGGCCCAGGCTGCACTTTTCCCATTTTTTCCGGAAAAAAATCTTCCTAAAAACACCTTTCAAATTAGCTTAGAGCCTCAGGAAATTCAGTATATTCATTCGGGCATTGCCAGTTTAGCAAAGCGTTTGCAAATGATCGAATCGGCAAAAAAAACGATCGATGTGGAGTTTTACATTTACAGCACAGATCAGGCTGGAAGGCTTTTCACTCAAGCTCTAATCAAGAAAGCAAAATCGGGAGTCAAGGTAAGGCTTCTGGTTGATAGCGCGCCCTTCGTTAGATCATTGAATCAATACTATGCGACGGTACTGGCGCAATACGGAATTGAGGTCCGATTTTACAATCAAAGCTTAATGCTCGATTTGCAAAAGGTTATGCATCGCAGTCATCGAAAAGCCATGATTGTTGATTCGGAACAGGCCATTACTGGCGGTCGCAATATGTCCGATGAATATTTTGATTTAAGCGAAAAGTATAACTTTTTAGATCGAGATGTCTATTTGCGTGGTTCTTTAGTCGGTGCAGTTCAAGACAGTTTCAATGAGTTTTGGGGAACAAAAGTTTCTAAAATTGTCGAGTCTGCCATTGAACCAAAAATTGAAGACTATGGTTTTCAAGATGAAAGAGAAGCCAAATCCAATCAGCATTACAGCGAAGTGGATCGACAGGCTTATCGTCGATTTAAGAGTGATATTTCTGTTTATCGATCTGGAATGATTAAGGCCAATCAATTCATATTTTCCACTCAGGCGGATTTTGATCTTTTGGACAGAGTTCAGCGAGAGGGTCAATCCATTTTAAATCAGACCTACAAAGGGATTTGCAATGAAAGTTACTTTATTGCGGACTATCCCGGTTGGAAAAAGGACTCGCGAGTTTTGTATACGATGCTTGCGAATTTTATCAATGCTGCTCAGGAAAAAGTTTTAGTCGAGACGCCTTATTTTATTTTAACGGACAAAGACAATCTTTTTACTCAAGTGCTTAGTCGTGGAGTTAAGTTAGAAGTTTTGACCAACTCCTTGTTTTCTTCAGACAACTCATTAGCGATTGCAACTTTTTATCCGCGGGTGAGCTCATTGATCAATCAAGGTGCTTCGGTCTTTATTTATGATGGAACTCCACCATTGGCGTATGGTTTTCCGAAGCAAAGGGAATCAGGTTCAAGGTGGGGAATTCACTCGAAAAGTGCTGTTATCGATGAAGACACTTCGATGATTTCGACCTTCAATATTGATCCACGCTCTAAAGATTTAAATGCGGAAATGGCAATCATCTGCCGGGGCAATAAAGAACTAGCTCAGTCATTAAAAGATGACATGGAGTTGCGGAAAAAACAAATGGTTCAATTGGACTCGAATGGTCAACCTGTGGATGGTAGAAGTCTTTATTTTGGTACGACGCCTGGGAAACAATTGATTTACCATTTGGGCGCGCCATTCGCGAATATTATCGATTTTTTACTTTAATAAAATAATCATAAAGTGCCAGGCTTGCTGCAACTGTGGCATTCAATGATTCGACTTTTCCCGAAGTTGGAACAGAAATCAATTTCATGTTTGAATTCTTAATTAAGCCAGAGCCCTCTTCGCCTAAAATCAAAAAAGAATCTTTGGGCCATTGAAATTCAGGCAAAGTTTTGCCGTTCATATCAAGGCCTACCAGACCTAAATTTTTGTTTTGAACAAATTCTGAAAGTTTGGGTCCCTTGTAAAATTTTGTCTGCAGCACAGCTCCCGCTGAAGCTTTTACGGATTTTGGAAGATAGGGATTTGCAGACTCTTCTAGCAAAAGAACTTGCGAGGCTCCGAAGGCTTGGCAGCTTCGGATCAATGCTCCCAAATTATTGGGATCTCCGAGCGGGGTCGCAACCGTTAGTCCTGATAGCGACAAGGTGGGATCCCACTTTGGAGTTTCAGGCGTTTTTAGAACCAATATTGAAGAGTGAGTTCCGACCACATCGATATTTTCAAAAAGTTCTTGAGGTAATTTGAACAGCTTTGCGCCGGTTTCCTTTTTTGTGATCGCTGGAAATTTTTCAGTAAAAAGTTCTGCCACAATTTGAAGATTTGGGTTTGCTAAAAACTCGGCTACCAAGTTTTTGCCACTCAAAAGTAAAAGCCCCTCTTTTTTAATCCCCTTATTTTCTGTGAGGCTTAAAAATTGGCGATAGTGAGAATTGGTGGCGCTTGAAATTTCATTCATGTTCTAGCATTCCTTTATTCATCATCTGGCCATGGTTCATCATCGAAATCTGGAAGTGGTGCCATCTTTATTTTTTTATAAACTAAAAGTCTTCGATGGTGCGGAGTTTGTGGCAAATCATAGGCGATATCATTTTCAAGTTTATAAAACTCGCCCAATTCTTTTTCGGCGATTTCGATTTCGGGATCGACGTTGGGGCCTTTCATCAAAAATACTTTTCCGCCCGTTTGCAGGCAGGACAGCACGTTGCCTAACGTGTTGCGCACGTCCTCAACAGCTCTAGTGATGACGCCTTGGACGGGATAAGCAAAGTAAGGATTGATGTTGCGGCCAATGATATCCAGGTTTTTAAGTTCCATTTTTTCACGAACTTGCTTTAAAAATTCCACCCGGCGTTGAACGCCTTCGGCCAAAATGATCTTTTGATCTGGATAAAGAATTTTAAGGGGAATGCCTGGAAACCCTGGCCCACTGCCGACGTCGATCAACGGAAAGGTCAGTTCGGCCTTTTGCGCAACAATTAGGCAATCAATGTAGTGTTTGATAGCCACATCACGAAGTTTTAGAAGCCTAGTGAAATTTTCTTTTTCCTGATTTTCCATCAATAGACGATAGAAATGAGCCAATTGTCGTCTTTGTGGATGCGACACGCCAGTAAAGCCATGATTGCGAAATACGTCATCCAAACGGTCGTCGGCCTCTTCGATCGAAAAGATGCTTTCGGGCTTCTTGTGGCGAAGTCCCTGTTTGCCTTTTAGAGGTGAAATATTTGTCTTGTTTTTGTGTGCCATGTCATCAGTTAGAGGTGCAGAATCATTTAAAAATTATTATAGTCTTCAACCTATGTCACAATCAGAAAATACACAATCAAAAGTGGATGAAAAAGTGGAAGCGAAGCTAGAAAATATCAAGCAACTTGCATTGAGCAAAATGAAAGAGGCTGGCAATTCTAAGCTTCTTTATGACGTCAAAGTTGAGTTCATGGGAAAAAGCGGTCAGTTGACCGAAATCATGAAAGACATGGCGGGTTTGCCTAAGGAACAAAAGCCCTTGTTTGGTAAACTTGTTAATGAAGTCAAACAGGCATTAGAGCAAGCCTACGTCGGCTTTGAAGAAAACCTGAAAAAGA
Organism: uncultured Bdellovibrio sp.; assembly: GCA_964505225.1. Taxonomy (GTDB): domain Bacteria; phylum Bdellovibrionota; class Bdellovibrionia; order Bdellovibrionales; family Bdellovibrionaceae; genus 21-14-0-10-47-8. The sequence continues at coordinate 13,202 of CAZDHC010000030.1, forward strand.
AAGAAATTGAAGAGCGCATGTCATCCGAGGAATTGGATCTAACATTGCCTTCCTTTAAGCGACCAGTGGGGGCCGAGCATCCTGTTGCTAAAGTCACTCACGAAATTTTTTCAATTATGGCTCGCATGGGGTACTCGCTTAGACAGGGTCCTTTGATTGAAAAAGATTTTTACAACTTTGAAGCCTTGAACATTCCGCAGGATCACCCAGCGCGTGATATGCAGGATACTTTTTTTATTGATAAGACTCACGTGCTTCGCACTCACACATCACCAATTCAGATTCATTCCATGGAAGGTGAAAAACCACCTTTGCGAATTATCGGAACCGGTGCGGTGTTTCGCTGTGACAGTGATATTTCACACTTGCCACATTTTCATCAAATCGAAGGCATGTGCATTGACGAGAAAGTTTCCATGGCGGACCTTAAAGGCACGATCACATTTTTTGTTCGTGAATTTTTTGGAGCCAACCTGAAGACGCGATTTCGCCCAAGCTTTTTTCCCTTCACAGAGCCTTCGGCTGAAGTGGATTGCAACTGTCCAATTTGCAAAGGCAAAGGCTGCAGTATGTGTAAAGGTTCAGGCTGGATCGAAATTGGCGGCTGTGGTTTGATGAATCCAAAAGTTTTTGGTTTCACCGGCTTAGAATATCCAAAGTGGCAAGGATTTGCATTTGGCTTTGGTATCGAACGAATGGCGATTATTAAATACGGAATCGAAGACATTCGTTTGTTTCCAGAAAATGATGTTCGATTTTTAAATCAATTCATGAGCTAGGAAAATATAATCATGAAAATTTCTTTAAAGTGGTTGCAAGATTTTGTTGACGTAAAAGAGTTTTTTCAAAAACCAGAAGCTTTGGCGGATATTTTAACCAAAGCCGGTCTTGAAGTAGAAGAAATTCAAAATAAAGCAAAAGATTTTGAATATGTCGTCACAGGTTTGATTTTAGAAAAAGACAAACATCCAAACGCGGATAAGCTATCGCTTTGTCGTGTGACAACTGGTGACGGTGTCGTTCATCAAATCGTTTGCGGTGCTCAAAATCACAAAAAGGATGACAAGGTCATCGTGGCTTTACCGGGCGCAGTGTTGCCAGGAAATTTTGCGATTAAAAAGGCAGTGGTCCGTGGGGTTGAATCCGGCGGCATGCTTTGTTCGCTGAAAGAATTGGGCCTAGCTAAAGAAAGCGATGGCATCGAGATTTTGCCAGTGACGGCTCCCATTGGTCAATCCTTTGCTGAGTACGGTGGCTATGATGATATTACTTTTGAATTAAAAGTGACTGCGAATCGAGCGGATTGTTTAAGTCATTTTGGTCTTGGCCGAGAAGTTGCGACTCTGTTAGGGCGTGACTTGAAGGCGCCTCCCGCGGCTGAAGGATTTTCTAATGGTAACACTCAAGAGATGATTTCATTAGAGGTGAAAGCGTTAGATCTTTGCCCTCGTTATACGGGAAGATATCTTAAGTCGGTGAAGGTGGGTCCAAGTCCGCAGTGGTTGGTGAAGCGTTTAGAGTCTGTGGGAATGAATTCCATCAACAATGTGGTGGATTGTACCAATTACGTGATGATGGAGCTTGGTCAGCCTTTGCACGCTTTTGACGCGGATGAATTGCAAGGTAAAAAGATCATTGTGGATCGCGCAAGTAGCGGCGAGAAATTTACGACTTTGGATGGTACAGAGTTAACGTTAACGGGCGATGAGTTGATGATCAAAGACGGCGCCCGAAGTGTTTGTATGGCTGGGGTCATTGGTGGCAAAAATTCTGGGGTCACTGATAAAACTCAAAATGTTTTTCTTGAAGCTGCTTACTTCACTCCAATGTCTGGCCGAAAATCGATGCGAGCTCACGGTCTGAATACAGATTCTGGCTATCGTTTTACTCGCGGAGTTGATTCCGAAGGAACTTTGGTAGCCCTTAATCGTGCTGCGGAATTGATAGCAAAAGTTGCAAGTGGTGAATCTAAAGTCGAAGTTTTTGGAAATCATCATGACATCTATCCAACTCCGCAGAAAAAGCAGTCGGTCAATTTAAAAGTCAAAACGATTTCAGATCGATTGGGTTATGTGGCTGACGCTAAAAAGTTTGAAGACTATATGACCAGACTTGGTTGCCGAATTGAGAAAATGAATTCGCAAGAGGCAGTGACAAGCGGTGATCAAGAAATCGAATACAAAGTGTTGCCACCAAGTTATCGCTTTGACCTAGAGCTCGATATGGACCTGGTTGAAGAATACGCAAGGCTCAATGGCTATGATCAAATTCCCGAGACAGTGCCGGCAGTGGATATGATTCCGACCAGTCACGATGCGACCTATTTGCAGACTCGTCGAGTGTCTGAGTGTTTGAGAGCTCAAGGATTTTCGCAGGCGATGAGCTTGGCATTAGTTGGAGCAAAGTCTCAGTTGCATTTTCTTAAAAACGTCAAATCTTTTGATGTATGCGGGCTGAAGACTTCAGAGGGGCCTGTGAAAGTGATGAATCCATTGAATGAAGAACAAGATTCAATGCGTATGAGCCTGAGCTATGGTTTTTACAAAACTTTGATTCACAACTTCCATCAGGGAAATCACTTCGGACGAATTTTTGAAACTGGAAAAGTTTTTCAAGCCAATATTGATGCCAATAATGCCAATGGTTTTTCGGAATCTTGGCGGGTGGGACTTTTAGCATGGGGACATAACGATGGTCTTTGGCAGAAAGATCAACAGCACCCAGTGGTTTTTGAATTGAAAGAAGCCATGGAAAATTTATTGAAGATGCTCAACATCACCAGCTACTCGTGGGCGCCAATCGTCAATAAGGGCGAGGTTTGTGATTTTCTTCATCGGGGACAAGTGGCGCACTTGGTGGTTGAAGGCAAAAAAATTGGATTTATTGGAACTTTTCATCCGGTGTTGATGGATGACGAGAAAATTAGAACACCGGCCGCTATTGGTGAATTTGATTTAGAAAGTTTGATCAAAGGGCAGCCGCGAGTTCGCCGAACCGAAAGTATTTCTAAGTTCCCTTCAATTCAGCGTGATCTAGCATTGGTTATGGCCAAATCCATTAAGGTCGGTGAAATTGATAAAGCGATACACAAAGAGGCTGGACCGTTTCTGACCTCGGTAGATGTTTTTGATGTTTATGAGGGCGATAAGCTAGAAAACGGGCAAAAATCCGTCGCTTTTCGACTGGTTTACCAGGACAAAAAAGACACGCTGCGCGATCAGTTGGTAAATGAGTCGATCGAGAAGGTCCTGCAGCATTTAAAATCGCAATTTCAAATTTCTGTAAGATAAATTGTTGATTAGATTCAGGGATTTGGCTTAGCCTTAAAGAACTAGCTCAAAAGAGGATGTATTCACCATGGCAGGACAGAATATCGGTAAATCAACAATGACCAAGGCGGATATTGTTGAAAAGGTTTATCAAAAAATTGGATTTTCTAAAAAAGAAGCTTCGGAACTTGTGGAGCTTGTTTTTAATACTTTGAAGAACGTTCTTCACGAAGGTGACAAAGTCAAAATCTCAGGATTTGGAAATTTTGTAGTTCGCGGAAAAAATGAACGTGTGGGTCGAAATCCTCAAACAGGTGAGCAAATTAAAATTAGCGCTCGTCGAGTTTTGACCTTTCGCCCAAGCCAAGTTTTAAAGGCGATGTTAAATGGTGAAGAGTATGCTCACTTAATCGGTAAGGACGAAGATGACGACAACGATTGAGATTATTTCTTCGACAGCGCAGCCAGCAGAGACCTTGGATATTTCTTTGGCGGACCAATTTGTAGAGCCGGCTAAAGCTGAAAAAGCATTGCCCGCGGCAGATTTGAATTTGTCTTTGCCCGCGGCTTTGTGTGACGAAAGATTGCTAGAAGAAATCAACACGATCCCGGATAAGATGGGTTTTAAAATTGGCGAAGTGGCCGAGATGTTGGGAATTAAGCAATACGTACTTCGCTATTGGGAAAGTGAATTTGATGTGTTGAAGCCAAAAAAAGCTTCAAATAATCAACGTTACTACACTAAAAAAGATGTCGAAAATGCATACTTGATTCGAAAGCTTTTACATCGCGATCGCTTCTCAATTGAAGGCGCAAGATCTGCGATGAAAGAACTTCGTAGTTTCGTAAAAAGCGAAGTCAAAAAAGAACGGGATTGGTCTACGATCAATCAAAAAATAGAAGTTTTTCAGGATCAGGTCGACGAATTGTTGCTTGATATCCGTCGAGTTAAATCGATTTTTTGATCTATCTAAGGTCAGTAAGAGATAATGAAAATTAAATTTTATTTTTTACTAGCACCAGTAGTTTTAAGTATTCTCTTAAATGTTGCTGCGGTGAAGGCGGAGAGCGATGCGCCAAAGCAAGTTCTAATTACCCTATCTGACGATTACCCTCCGATTAGCTTTGGAGGGCTTGATAAAATTCAAGGAATATCGCCCGATATTTTGAAGGAAGTCTTTAAAAATTATCCAAAATACCAAGTTAAAGTTGAAGGTTATCCATGGGCCCGCGCTCAGGATATGGTGCGACTGGGACAATCGGATGCGATGTTTTCAATTCCGACAGATTTAAGAAACAAGTATAGTGTTGCAAGTAAAAATCCAGGATTTGTACAGAACTTTAAGGCCTTTACCTATTTGGGGCATTCAAAATTAAATGATTTTAAGGGATATAAATTTATAAAGGATTTTAAATCATTTACGGTTTGTGAGTACTATAGTTCAGGTTGGGCAAAAGATCATTTGGTTGGGGTGATTGATAAAATTAATTATTCAGTCAGTATGTCAACTAAGTTGAAAATGTTAGTCGCGAAAAGATGTGACGTTCTTTTTGACTCAGACATTATTGTCAGGTCAGTCAGCAAAAATGAAAAAGTGCAGGAGCAAATTGTAGAGATTCCGACAGTGTTTGAAAAAACCGAGTTTCATTTGCAGGTGAGCCGATTAAGCAAAAAACCAGAAATTTTAGACATTTTTGATCAAGAGATTTTGAAAATGCGGGTCGATGGGCGATTGGGTCGAATTTTGAAAAAATGGCAGGGTAATTAAACGGAATGAAATTTCAAAATATTGATTCGGAAGCTCATCGAAAAGATTTATTTTCAGAGGAAATTCGAAAAAGAATCCATTGGGACATGGTTGATAAAAATACGGCATCTGCTCCGGCGCTGTTTTTGCTAACCTTGCTGTTAGCCTATTATAAGTTTGATCTACCTAGTGGACATTTTGTGATTGAACTGATTACTGGGATAATTGCTTTAAATACATTTTTGAGGTGGTTTTCGGGTGTTTTAAGTGCGCGAAAAGTAATACCAAAAGATCTGGCGGTTAGATTTTTAATTTTCTCAGCCATTTTAAATATGGCACTTTGGTTTTTTCTTTTTACCCATTGCTTTAATCAAGTAACGCCAGACTCACATCAGTTTTCAAGTATTTTTGTGGTCATGATTGGTCTTGCTGTTTCTTCGGTCTTGTCGGTTTCCCATATGCCGATTCTTGCTTTGACATATCAAACTTTGCTTTGCGCTCCGGTTTTTATTTCGTTTTTTAATGCCTATCGCTTGGCATCTGAAAATTCTTATCTTTTTTTAGCAATTACAATTTTAGTTTTGATGGTTTTTCTAGGCATGCAAACGATTTCGTTTTATCGGCAAATGAAATTTCGCTTTAAAGATGAAGTTGAGCTAGAGCGTTCTTTGGAACAATTGAAATTTTCTAACGAGAAGATCATTCATGAAACAGCGCGAGCAGAAAACTCGGCAAGACTTGCGGCCTTAGGGGAGATGTCAGGGGGGATTGCTCATGAAATTAACAATCCTTTAGCGATTGTTGTGGCTTCGGTTCAACAATCTCTTCGTGCGATCGAGGACCGACAGATTCAGGTGAGTGATTTAAAGACTAAGCTTGAAAAGGCAGCAAATGCGGCGGACCGAATTGATAGAATTATTAAGTCCATGAGAAATATTCTACACTCGGGTGGGGATGCTGACGTTGCAGGGGTTTATACCTTAGAAAATATCATTAACGGTACTTTAGACTTATCCAGAGAACGATTTAATGCCGAGGATATCAAGCTAGTAGTGAGCGATATTCCGGGGTTGAGTTTTAGCGTCAGATTGCTTCCTGTTTCACAGGTGATTTTGAATCTTCTAAACAATGCTTTTGATGCGGTCAAAAGCGACACCACGGAAGAAAAAGAGATCCGAATCTATTTTTCGGTGAATAAATTGGAAATCAAAATAAGCATCGAAAACTCGGGGCCGTTGATCCCGGAGCCGGTGCAGGCGAAGCTGTTTCAACCCTTCTTTACGACTAAAGAGGTTGGAAAGGGCACGGGTTTGGGTTTAAGTATTTGTAAGGGGCTTGTTGAATCCTGTGGAGGCAAGATTTGGTTGGAAAATGAGCTAGCTCGAACGACCTTTTCATTCACTCTGCCTTTGAGTTCGCCTTCTGCCTAATCCATTTTTTTAAAGAAAATGATCTGATTTTACCTCTAATGCGGCCCTCTCGTCTTGACTTCAAATCGCTATTTTAAGATGACTTAGGGCTATGAAAAATTTCGTCATCAATATCGCAACAGTCAATGGCAGCGGCAGTCAAACTGCGAACACAGTTTTGCTTCGATCCCTTTTTCGAATGGGTGTGCCGGTCGGTGGTAAAAACGTTTTTCCTTCTAATATTGCGGGCCTTCCAACTTGGTTTTGGATCCGAGCAAACGACAAAGGTCATGTTGGAACAAAAGCTCTAGCCGATATCGTCGTATCGCTCAATCCTCAGACTTTCGAAGAAGATCAAAAGTGTTTGCCAGCCGGTGGCTTTTTCTTTTTCTCGGATGAAAAAGTGGACGCGTCTAAAGTTCGCACAGATGTCAATGCGATTGCCATTCCATTTAAAAAGTTAACGGATCAATTGAAAGCTCCAGTTAAAATTAAAAAATTAGCTGGCAATATGATTTATGTTGGAATTTTGGCGGAGCTTTTAAAAATTCCATCAGATGTCATTTTAAAAACCATTCAAGATCAGTTGGGTGGAAAGGCTTCGGCGGTTGAACCAAATCTTCAGGCTTTAGAAGTGGGTCGAAATTTTGCCACCAATGATCTGGCACATTTAACTGCGACGGGCACAGGCGTTTGGAAATTTAAGGCCGAAGGCAGTATTTCAACTAAAGAAAAAGTTTTGATGGACGGTAACACGGCAGCAGCTTTGGGATTGATTTCTGGTGGTTGCCAATTTGTTTCTTGGTATCCGATCACGCCATCGACTTCTTTGGTGGAAGCCTTTCAAAAATTTGCGCCCAAGGTTCGTCAAGATGGTCAGGGTAAAAACAAATTTGCCTGTGTGCAGTCAGAAGACGAACTATCTGCCTTTTCAATGGTTTTGGGAGCCGGTTGGGCCGGAACCAGAGCTATGACTGCGACTTCGGGGCCGGGTTTAAGTTTGATGGCTGAAGGTGCTGGGTATGCTTATTTTGCCGAGGTGCCATCGGTGATTTGGGACGTGCAAAGAATGGGACCTTCAACAGGATTGCCGACTAGAAACTCGCAAGGCGATGTTCTTTTTGCGGCGACGCTATCTCATGGTGACACCAAACACATTTTACTTTTCCCTGGTTCGCTTCAAGAATGTTTTGAATTTGGTCAGGTCTGTTTTGATCTTGCTGAAAGATTGCAACAATTGGTGATTGTATTAAGTGATTTGGATCTAGGTATGAACTTATGGATGAGCGATCAATTTGTGCCGCTAGAAAAGAAATATGACCGCGGAAACGTATTGAATGCGGATAAGCTAAATTCAGACCAACCTTTTTATCGTTATCAAGAGCAAGCCAATGATGGAATTCCAAATCGAACCATCATTGGAAATTCAAATCCAAAGGCCGCTTATTTTACCCGGGGCTCTGGACATAATTTTAAAGCTCAATACACGGAAAGCGGTGTTGAGTATGAAAAGAACATGCAGCGCTTAGAGCGCAAGTGGGAAACTGCAAAGACTTTGGTGCCAAAACCAATCATTGAAAACAATGGCAGCAGCGAAGGCGTTTTGTTTTTTGGAAGTACCAATGCGGTCATGGACGAAGTCAGCGAAGAACTATCAGGTAAAACTGGTAAGAAATTAAATCTATGCCGTGTTCGTGCTTATCCTTTCACCGCTGAGGTGGAAGAATTTGTAAAACAAAATAAAAATATTTTTGTGGTCGAGCAAAATCGAGATGCGCAAATGAAAACCTTGTTACTTCAGGCGTTTCCCGAGCATGCGATGAAGTTCAAATCTGTATTGCATTACAGTGGGGCGCCCATCTCTTCGGATGTTGTCTTTGCCAAAATTCAGTCACTGATGGGAGCGAGCCATGTCTGAAATGAGCACGACCGAAAATAAAAACAAAGTTGGATTGGAATTGAAAAATTATGACGGCAGTCCGTCGACCTTATGCGTGGGTTGCGGCCACGATTTGATTTCAAAACAAATTATGACGGCCAGCTTTCAAGCCGACATTTCGCCCACAAAAATGGTGAAAATGTCCGGTATCGGTTGCTCGTCAAAAATTCCTGCTTACTTTATGTCGAACAGTTTTGCTTTCAATTCGATGCACGGTCGAATGGCTTCGGTCACAACAGGGGCGCAAACAGTCAGACCAGATTTGAAATTTCTAGGAATCAGCGGTGACGGTGATACAGGAAATATCGGTATGGGTGGTTTTATCCATTTGGTTCGTCGTAATGTGGATGTGGTCTACATTATCGCGAACAATGGGGTGTTTGGATTGACCAAGGGTCAATTCTCGGCAACGGCTGAGCTTGGAAGTCTGTCAAAAGGTGGAGATCGTTCGTTTCTTCCGTCTTTAGATTTCTGTGCTTTGGCTTTAGAGGCAGGTTGTGGATTTGTGGCTAGAACCTTTTCCGGTGACAGCAAGCAAATGGTGGGATTGCTGAAGGCCGCCTTCAAACATCGTGGAACCGCCGTCATAGACGTCATTTCGCCATGTATTGCCTTTAACAATCACGAGGGATCTACGAAGTCTTATACTTTTGTGAAAGAGCACGATCGGGTTTTACAGGAGCTTGGTTTTATCAGTCCGACCGAAGAGATCTTGGCAGACTACGAAGAGGGGCAGACTCAAAAGGTGGAATTGCCGGATGGGACACATTTACTCCTTAAGAAATTGCAAAATTTTTCACATGATGTGACCAATGCAAATCAAGCGCGAGAGCTTTTAAAAGAGACTCAAAAACAGCAAGAAATCTTGACTGGTTTGTTTTACATCAACGAGAATCGTCCAACTTTTGACCAAGAATTAAATTTGACCGGTACCCCGTTGAATGAGCTTCAAGAGGCTGACCTTAAGCCAAGCCGTGAAGACCTATTGGCATTGCAAAGGCGGTATTGGTAATTTTTAGGAGACCGCCTGCCTATGAACACCCCAACATGCTCGCCTGAACTATTGATGCCTGCGGGCTCATTGGAAAAACTAAACCTTGCCTTTAACTACGGTGCGGACGCGGTGTACGCAGGTGTTCCGCTTTTAAGTCTGCGAGCTCGTGAAAACGAATTTTCTTTAGAAGACTTAGCGGAAGGTTTAAAGATTGCCCATAGCCAAAACAAGAAGATCTACTTTACGGCCAATATCTTTGCTCGAAATTTAAAACTGAAATCCTTTCGCAATCACTTAAACGAATGGGCGAAGCTGAAACCCGATGCTTTGATCATGAGCGATCCGGGTTTGATCGATATCGTTCGCGAAACTCATCCTGAAATCCCGATTCATCTATCGGTTCAAGCCAATTGCATGAACTGGAGCTCGGTCAAGTTTTGGCAGAAAATGGGAATCAGCCGAATTATTTTAAGTCGCGAACTTAGAATCAATGAAATCAAAGAGATCAAAGATCAAGTGCCGGACATTGAGCTTGAAGCTTTTGTGCATGGTTCTATTTGTATTGCGTATTCGGGACGTTGTTTGCTTTCTCATTACATGTCATACCGTGATGCTAATCAAGGGGTCTGCGATAATTCTTGCCGTTATCCTTATAAGCTTTTTGGTGCCAAGGATCAGAACTCAGAGACTATGAATGAGAATGATTTTGAGCGATCAGACGATTTGTATTTGCAAGATCAGCGAGATCCTTCGCAATTTTTTCCAATCGAAGAGGATGAGCACGGCACCTACATAATGAACTCAAAAGATTTATGTCTGATTGAGCACCTGCAAGAACTAAAGGATGCAGGAGTTTGTTCGTTCAAGGTTGAAGGTAGAACCAAATCTGCTTTTTACGCTGCGATGATTTCAAAAATCTATCGTCAAGCCATTGATGATATGATGGCGGGAAAACCATTGGATCCGCAGCTATTGGCTAATTTAGATCAATTGGCCAATCGTGGTTATCATAAGGGATTTTTGATGGGGGATCCGTCTTATACGGCTCAGAATTATCAAGAAAACAATTTAGGTATCAAGTCGCCGTTCACCGGGATTGTCACTGAAGAGTCTAAAATTCTAGACTCAACTGTTGGGGGCAATCGCTGTCAGATTGAAGTGAAAGGTAAGATGCAAGTTGGGGATCAGATTGAAGTGATTTCGCCAAAAGAGCGTCGCCGAGTTGTGATCAAAAAATTGTACGACAAACTTGGAGTCGAAAAACAAGCCGTGCATCCTGGCGTGGGGTTGGCGTATCTGGAAACCAATGAATCATTGTCCAAGCACAGTATGATTTGTCGAACTTAGACTTTTGATCTGTTTGAAATCTGATTTAAAATTTTGGCAAAATCATCCGTAAATTGAATTTGGGATTCTTTGGTAATCAAAAAAGGATTCATCAAAGTCATTCGCACCACCTGGCATTCTTGCGTGTCGATATCAAAATCAGATTTTTTAAGTTGTTCCACCAGCCAAGGATGTTTTTTAAGTGGCAAAGATGTCATCGAAGCAAAATAGGGTGGATCAAATTGAGGAAGCGAATTGTAGATTTGCTTGACCCATTTGTTAGCCTTGGACAATTTTTTTGAATCCGGAACCACAGTCCAGCAAAGAATATTAAGATCTGACCCTTTGGTAAATAAAAGGCCTGGAACTTTTTTATTCAAAATGTTTTGAAATTCGACTTTCGCCTTTAAATGTCGATTTAAAACTTTTCCCAAGCCATTTTTATGAAAGCCCAAGGATTGACTGCTTAGCCATGTTGCGGCCGCGCCGGTTGCGGGTCTAGAGCCTTCGACGGATTGGACTCCGGCCTCCTGTGCCGATTTGAATTGGATGTAGGGGGCCGTCACATCTGAGTAGAAATAGTTTTTAGATTGCCGGCATAAAAAGGCGCCACAGCCATAAGGAACATAGCCAAGCTTGTGAGGATCCAAGGTCAAACTCGTTACCTTTTTTAAAGCTTCGGTCTGTTTGTTCAAATGCTTTTGGCTGGGATCTTTTACGCAAGCGTAAAACCCACCATAAGCTGCATCCACATGATGCCAAATTGGTTTTTTGTATTTTGCCAGAATTTGATTAATAGTTGAAATGTCATCTATCGAACCACGCTCAGTGGAGCCGTAAAGGGAAACCACGCCAAGTATGGGCGTTTTGTTTTTCATTAAATGAGATAATATTTTTTTTAATTCAACTGTAGAAATCCGTCCATGTGAATCCAAAGGCACTTCGTAAAGGGACTCATTCGAAAGGCCCAGAATTTTCAGGTTTTTTTTCCAAGAGTAATGAGCTGCGGTCGAAGTCAATAGTTTAGCCTTTTGCCATTGCTCGTGCGGAAGCTGCGCCCGCATGCGAAGCAAAGCCTCGAGGTTTGCGACTGTTCCACCCGAGGTGATGTGTCCTGTTCCAGAATTCCAACCAAACATTTTATTTAATGCCTGAATAGCTTTGGCTTCGATCTGCAAACCAACCTTAGAAGATTCTTTGGAGATGTTGTTGGGATTGTGCAGGAGGGCTGCGATATGACCCAAAAGGCCCGGCATCGAAAGCTCTGAAAACATATGTCCCATATATCGTGGAGAAAACTGCGGAATTTCCTTTTCAAAACTTTTCGACAATTGGTTTGTCAGTTTATGAAGTTGCTTTTGCTTACCAATAAACTGCCGATCCAATTGATCTTCTGCAGTGATGGCGACGCCATCTTTTGGAAAAAGAGACTTTCTCCATTTCGAATGTTGAGTGAGCAGTTCTAATATTGTGGTGAGAAGAAAATCAGAATTCTCAGCTTGAGGGCCTAAAAAATAAGATTTAAGCGAGATTTCGTCAGGAGAACATTTTTTCATTTAGTTAGATTATAAAACACAGGTGAAAAACGCAAATAAAAACCGAGAGTAAGTTCATCCCGAACTCGCTCCCGGTTGTCGTAGGAACATTCTAATTAAATAGGTTGTGCTTGTGAAAGTATTTCTGCGCGACCTTTTTTACTTCGCCGTCAGACATCTTATCGCAAGTTTCAACACCAACGATGGCATTGGCTAGATTTTGGTGATGATGATCCGCCAAATATTTTTTAAATTCTGTTTTTGCCAGTCCCGGTCCCATCAGAAGTATTTCTTTGGCTCCGGCTATGTCTTTTTGCACATCATTGTAGAATTTTTTTAGATTCTCGTGCTTCTCGCCTTCTTTGTGAGAAGTCGCATGTTGAGAATGATGTTTGTTTTCTAAATGTTTAATTTCAGTTTTTTCTGGATTGAATCTGAAAACGCGAGCTTCGCTGTGATCCAACCAAAGTGCTAAATATGCCATAAAAACTCCTTTTGAGTTGTTTCAATTTATATTCCCATTAAATTCAAGCGATCAACTACATTGCCGATAGTTTCTCGGCTCAGTAGGTTGGTCACATTGTCATCATCTTTTGTAATTTCAGCTAAATGCCAAAGAAGATCGTCAGTGGTGATGATGCCCACTGCGTTCTCATTTAAGTCTGCGACCAGTAAGCATGAAATTTTCATTTCTAACATCTTCAAGATCGCGGATCTTAAAGTCGCACCTTGATAAACGTACTCAACCGGAGTTGCCATCGCAAACTCGACCGGTACATTTGGAGAGTTGATGTTCTTTAAATCTCGAGCAGAAAGAATTCCAATCACATCGTCCATTTCATCAATAACTGGTAAATGGCGAATTCTTTTTTCGGCCATCAAAGCTTTTGCTTGATCAGTAGTTTTACCAATTTGAATAGTGACCAGATTTTTAGTCATTAGGTTTCGAACTTCAGGATTCATCATAATTTCCCCCTTTGTTGCAGGAATAGATTAGCACCAAAAAGTTTAAAAAGTTAAATGAGCTAAGGACCTGTGGGCCAAAATGCCACCCCATTTGGGCCATAAATGCCCAAATTCTTTAGCCTTCGAACTTCACTTGGACTTCGGTCGCAAGAATTTTTTTGAAAAGTCGTATTCGATCGTAAATTGGGTACCAATCAAATAAAAGCAATTCGATCGGCCTCCATAAAGAAACCCAACCAAAAATAACGATTCCTTCTCGTAAAGTGGAATTCAAAAGGTGGGATTCAAATTGGGGTAGGTACTGAGCTAGGCCTAGACAGATGGATAAAATTACAAGTCCAACCAATAAAAACATATTCGCCATTTTACGAATTTTAGAAAACTGCAAATGCTTGAGCTCGATTTGATATTGAAAATAAGTTTGAATGGCTTCGGTGATCGAGTCCGCTCCCAAATCACTGGGTTTTTGCGCCACTAAAATCCGAACACAAACAGGAGTTTTAAAAGGCAGTTCTTCAATACTGGCCACGATGTATTCAGTAAAATCGTCATCCAAATCGCGATCGCGAAAGGGCGCTGGGTCCCTAGCATCAAACAGCTGTAAGACCGAATTGACTCGGATGTCGATGGTCTCTTTGCCGTTGATCTTCTGATATCGCTGCGACGCTGGTTTATACATATTAAACCATATTGAGCTTGGGGCCCTGGACTGTCAATTTTTAGATCTTTAACAATCCTATAAGTCCTTTCCTTTGACCTGGCGGCAAGATGACGCTAATTCACAATTGAATGTTTCAAATTCTTTTCGAAAATCAACATATGGTGGTCATCGATAAACCTGCGGGTTACCACGTGCATCCACCCGAAGTTCGGCCCGAAAAAGTGCCGCGCGAAAAAGTCGTACTTTACAATTTGCGTGATCAAATTGGTAAAAAACTTTTTCCGGTTCATCGCCTAGATGCGGGTACTAGCGGAGTTCTTCTTTTTGCACTCAGTTCCGAAGCGGCCTCGATCCTTGCTAAGCAATTCATGGAGCGAACGACCGAAAAAAAGTATCGAGCCGTAGTGCGAGGCTATGCTCCCGAGCAAGGACGAATTGATTCGCCTCTTGAAAATGAAAAAGATGGAACCCTGTTGGATGCGCAAACGGACTTTGTAACATTACAAAAAACAGAACTTCCATTTGCGGTGGGAAAAAGATTTTCGACGAGCCGATATTCATTATTGGAAGCGTGGCCCAAGACGGGAAGATTTCATCAAATTCGCCGTCACTTAAACCGAATTTCTCATCCGATCATTGGCGATGCTCAGCATGGGGATTCGAAACACAATGGATTTTTTAGAAATACTTTGGGGATTTCAGGTTTGTGTTTGCGAGCGGTGGAGTTGAAAATCCAATTTGACGGAAACCTAATGCACTTCCAGGCTCCGAAAGATTCAAAGCCTGGCAAAAAATGGGAACACGTTGAACAAAAAGTTTTTGGTTAAAACTCATGAATTATTTGAACTTTGGTTTTTGAGTTCGGTGCGGAAAAATCAAAATGAATATCCCATTTTGGATGCCTTTTCTCTGTATCTAATGAAATCCAATTGGGTAGAAATCTGACGAATCGATAAGTTTTCATCTGATTTAAAGTTTTCTTTTCAGAACTATTTGATGACTTTATACCGTCCTCCATAAAGTCAGTCGCGTACCAGGTGAGAAGAGCTACCGGAGCAAATGGTATAAATAAATCATTTAAGGAGTGACTGGGTTGGGCCAAAATATAATTTGCGGCCAGTACTCCTAAAGCTACGCCCGCGGCAATCATGATTGTGCCTGTGGTTATGATTGTTGCCTTTTCTGCTGTTGAATTGGCTTTAACGCCGTAATATCGACTTGTGTAATTGGATTTCAATACTTTGTCTCGAATGTAGGTATTTCTTGATAGATGTCTGTCGTACCAATTTTGGGTTGAAAAGGAAATGAGATCGTTTGGTTTTTCCCCATCGATTTTAATTTCAGGCGTGGGTTCATCATCTTTCCAGTTAAGGGTTGGAGTGTTTCCGTAAAACTTTAAATATAGATTCGGAGGTGGGGACTGCAAATCTAGCAAAGACAAAATTTCTTTAGAATTTGTATTTTTATAGGCATTTCTTAGATCTACCTTTGCTTCATCCCATTCTCCTAGGGCGGCCCAAATTGCAGCCAACCAGATTCGTATGGCGGGATCGTCGAATTTATTTTTTTCTAGATCAAAATATGTTTCTAAGAAAATGGCAGCTTTTTTTGCCTCGACTCGAGCATCATCCCACTTTTGTAGACGTAAGTAGGTCATTGCGTTGGTTAGGTATAGGACGATTATTTCGTGCTCAGATGGTAAATATCCGTCCTCGGCCTCGCCAAAAAATAAATTGGCTCCCTCGCGAGTGAGGCTAATAAATTTACGATCATCAATTGTATTTTGAATATGAGTGACATTGACAGGGTTTGATCTGTCATTCCAAAAATTGAGCCAATGCTTTTCAACTGAAGTGATGAACCCTTTATCTTCTCTTTCTGGAAAATTA
>CAZDHC010000031.1:0-28446 GCA_964505225.1 uncultured Bdellovibrio sp.
GTGGTCCTTCAATTAATACTGGATCATTTGCTACAACTGGTTCAAATACCTTTGATTGATCGTAAGTTGGCATCCTAATCGTGAAATATCAGGTTGCTGATCTAAAAGAACTTTCAAGTCATTAAAGCTATCTCGTAAAGTTAGACAAGGAAAATTTGAAATGGATTTTCCCCGAAATAGACTTAAAAATTGATTTCCAGAAAATGAATAGTAGTGATTTGCATGGGGATAGTAAATTTTATTAAGATTTTGAATTCTACGAGTTCCTAAAAAACGCCAATCATCATAGAATTTATATTGGTTCCAAAATTCATCATTTCCAATAAGAGGAATAGATTTTTTCATACTCAGCTTTCGCATATCCAGTTGTTTCACTGCCGTAGGTTTTAGAGTTTTTTAGAAATGGAGCCCAGGGTTTCATTTTTTTTAGATCCATAAGCCGCTTCAGATGGTTGTTAAATCCTTTGAATTTGCTGATAGTTAGAAATTCTGATTCTGTCCTGGCAAAAATATTGACGTTGCCCATGGCCATTCGATACCGATTAGATCTCTCATTCCTTTCTTTAAAGTCTATTTTCATGGTGATTAAAGAACTGAGCTCTGCAATCAATTCATTAGAATTTATGGCCCTATCAGGCCCTAGGCCTACAGTTTTGAACAAGGTAACATCTTTCGGAAGTAGATTTTTGAATTGTTTGTGGCCGCCCCAATTTGATAGCAACGCATGGCAGCCACAGGCAAGCGCTTGGGCCGCGGCCAAGCCAAAGTCTTCGTCGTGATGAGTGCTAGCTGAAATAAAACCATCTGCTGCATTAAAAAGACTGGCCAACTCTTTCTGGTCCACTGACGGAATGAAATGAATATTTTTTATATTTCGATTTAAATATTTAAGTAGTATTAACTCTAGGTAGCCAAAAGCCCAATACTTTCCAAAAAGCGGATCTCCGAATTCATCAAAATGACCAACGATTATTAGCTTGGATTTCACCGGACTCTTCTTTAAAACCTGCTCGAAACATTGAACCAGGATTTCAAAATTTTTCTGCATTGAAATACGTCCTGCGTAAATAAAAAGCTTACCATTTTTGTCAATGCCAAGTCGTTCCCTTTTAGCCAGTCGATCAGTTAAAGACGGTTCATAAGTCATTTCATTTATAGGTGCCGGAATGGATGTAACATTGCCAGTCGATTTCAAGAACTTTTGAATAAAAACCTTGTGTGCCTCTGAAAGGCAAACAAACAGTACAGGATGATTTTGTAGAATATTATTTCGTTTCATCCAAAACTCGGCCTTATCTCGAAAGTCACCATACAGGTAGATAACAAATTTTAAATTTCCAGAAATAACAGGTGATATCTTGAAAATTTTCTTGAAACTGTTAACAGACAATCCGTTAGCGTCCAGAATAATGATAAAATCAATTTGTTCTTTGGCTATTAGGGAGTCGAGGTTTGAGAAAGATGATCCTTCAATTTGTGTAGGCGTTAGTTTAATCAGATTTTTCACTTTTCTTTGATACATTTTCAAAAGCTCATCATGAATCAAAGCAGTACTGATCGAACTATCCGGCATTTCTCCAACAACTAGCATTACGTTCATAGGGAAATTCTATTTTTTTATATATTAGGATTCAAGAAAATACCTGTTGAAGCTTGTCAGTCAGAGAGATTAATAGGACAGTGTACGGATGGGTAAGAATGTATTAAGAACAAGAATTGTTTTATCTGTTCTAACGCTGGCTTTTGCGGGAGCTCTTGTTTTTGGTATATTGTTTTTAATCCAGGCCCCCGGTAAATATAAGCCTTTTTCAAGAAAAGTTTTTTATCAGATTATGGTTGATCGATTTGCTACCGACAAAAACAGCCAATGCAGTACCGTAAAAAATGGCAGGTTAGATGAATTTCTTGGCGGAAACTTGAGTGGAATTTCTAATAATATGGATTTCCTTAAGGATCTTGGGGTGGATGCAGTTCTTCTTTCGCCCGTCTATCAGAATCAGGATTCCAAACTGGAAAGCTATCATGGATACTGGCCAGTTGACTTTCTAAAGGTCGACAAAAGATTTGGCAGCGAGGACCAATTGACTGCGTTGGTCGAGGGTGCACACAAAAGAGGTATAAAGGTATATCTGGATTTCATTTTTAATCATACTGCAGATGTTTTTGAATATAGAGATTGTAACAGGTGTAGTTTCAGTTCTGAGCGACAGGCGCCAAGAGAGCCAGTTTCAAAAATAAGGAAACCCGAATGGTTGAATGATCCGATTCACTATAATTTTCAAGGAGAATATTCATTAAGCGAGGAAAGGTCCGTGGTAAACGGCGATTTTAAGGGTCTTGATGATTTGCGAACAGATTCCATTTTCGTCCAGAATCAACTCATAGAAATTCACAAGTGGTGGATTAAAAAGTTCAACATTGATGGATTTCGGATCGATCTTGCTAATATGATTAGCCCGTCTCTGCTTCAAAGAATTCAGGTTGAGTTAAACAGAACAGATGGCATTATTCTAGAATACGGAAACTATGCACTCGAGAGATATAGAAAATTGAATCTAGCGCAAGATTCAATGATTTTGAATATTCCGCTTGAGGAAGTTATCGTTGAATATCTGTCTGGAAAATCTAATGATCGTGAGTTTTTAGAGAAATTGAAGAACAATTTAAAGGCTAGTGAGTCATGGATCAATCAGGTTTCAAGTCCTGATTTTGGACGGATACGATTTCATTTAAAAAATGGAAAGTCAGACGACACCGAAAAGCTGGCGATGCTGTCTTATGGTTTACTGATCACGCTGTCAAAAAACATTATCATTTTATATGGTGATGAACTGGGCCTGAAAGGTCTTGGCGGAAGAGACGCTGGCGCCCGAGAGCCGATTTTTGGTGAATGCGACGATCAAACGACATCGAGAATTGAACACAATGCGATTTCACTGAATTTCAAATCAATGATCAAACAGTTAAAAAATCTGCCAGAGCCGGATTTCGTTAATATGCAATTTGTAGGTGATGGGTTGTTAAAAATTCCTTTTGTGAATTCTAAAACCTTTTTGATATTCAATTTTTCCTCTCAGACCTCGATCTACGAAAGTTTGCAAATCCCATCCTTGGAGATGATAAAAAAGGAAATTCCCAATGAACTTTAAATCGATAATGGCGGTGACGATGTTAATTTTAGCATCAAATAGTTCTGCCAAAGACTATCACTTTACAACTGATTGGTTCGAAGACAGGAAAGAGATCTTTCGCAAACAACTAGGTCCTTTGGCTGGAAAGGAAAGTTTGCGCTACTTAGAAGTTGGTGTTTTTGAAGGTCGTTCGTTCTTTTGGGTCATGGACAACATTCTGACAAGTAAAGATAGCAAAGGATATGCAGTAGATCTTTTTGATCCCGAGCCCTTAAAGACATTTAAATCTAATTTGAAAACCTATGGTAAAAAGGGAAAAGTTAAATTTTTTCAAGGGTCTTCTTTAGAAGTTCTGCCGAAGCTTCCTAAAAAATATTTCGACTTTGTCTATGTGGACGGTAGTCATGTTGCCAAGGATTCATTTGAAGACCTCACGAATTCTTGGAAAAGTCTTAAGGACGGCGGTATTGTCATATTTGACGATTACATCTTAGGTAAAGGAATTTACTCAATTAACATGCGACCACAGATCGCGTTAGACTACTTTTTAACCAGCCATTTTGATGAAGTTGAAGTGCTTTACTATAGTCCAGAAAACCTGAAGATGGAATCTCAGCTTTCGGGTGTAATACCCTATCCGGTTGTGATTAAAAAGCTGAGCAATCCATGTAATAGTCTAAATAGCGATTTCGTTTTCAAGGGTAATGTTTGGACTCACTGTCTGCGGATGAGTGAATCTTTGATCTACTTGTGGGATTACAAACTAGTGAATCATAAAACAAAAACAGAATATTTCTGCAGTAAAGAAGAATTCAAACAGATCAATGAGTTCTATTTGGCAATTGGGAACCTGAATCCATCAAATGTGAATACGACAAATCCTAGAGAGCTATTTAAAAAGGTTCAATGTTTAAAAAATATCCAAAACCCCTAGGAGGAGCATATTTTTTCTGTCGATAAGATTAGACAACTTCATATTGAGCTTTCTAGCTATTGCAATTCGAAATGCCCGGCTTGTGGTAGATATGCAGATGGCATCAAGCGAAATTCTTTTTTCGTCCAAGACAATTTGTCTTTAGCTGTAATTCAGAATGCTTTTGCTGAAGGTTTTTTGAGGAATCTTGAATTTATAAGACTGTGCGGAAGTTTTGGAGACCCAATTCATTGTCCTGAACTGATCGAGATAATCCAGTTCTTTTTAGCGCAAAGCCCAAAGACTGTAGTGGCAATTCATACTAATGGCGGCGTCAAAGAAATAGAATTCTGGCAAAGACTGGGGAGAATCTGTTCAGAAAGCAGGATCTACTGCATTTTTTCAATAGACGGTCTTAAAGATACGAATCATCTCTATCGAAGAGGCGTCAATTGGGACCGACTCATGCAAAATTCTGCGGCATTCATTGAAGTTGGCGGAAACGCATGGTGGGAGTACTTGGTGTTTCATCACAACGAGCATCAGGTAGATGATGCAAGAAAAATGGCTGAAGAAATGGGATTTAAAAAATTTCTTTGGAAGAGGCCGCAAGGATTCTGGCCAGATGAAAAACGCACAAAGCTGCAGATCTCAGTTCATGACAAAAAAGTTCCCTATATAATTGAACCGGCAAAAAATCCAAAGTTCGAGAGTCAGCTTAGCCTTTTAGTAAAAGAAGATGATCCAATGCCGAAACAGCCGAAAAATTTTCAAGAAAATTTTCAACAAAAAATTCGCCTTCAGGAGAAAGTGTCCAATACAATTAACGAAACAGGATATTTTGAGGTCCATCCCAGACTCATTAATTCTTTAGAAAACAAAGTAACATGTCAGGCTTTAAACCGAAGAGAGGTTTACATTAGCTCTGACGGTTTAATATATCCTTGTTGTTATTTTCATCTTGCTCACAGGAGCTTTAGAGCTAGCAGCGAAGCATTACAAATAAAGGAAATCTATAGTAAAATAGATCTGTCTAAGATCAATTTAAATAGCGCCACATTTGAAGAGGTTTTAGGGCATTCGTTTTTTAAGCGAGAATTGGTTGGCATGTGGGGAAGTTGTGAAGACAAAAATAAAATTTTGGCGTGCGCGGTACACTGCGGTCCGGAAAGTTGTGATTTGAAAATCTATTCAAATCAAACAGAATTCGAAAATGAAGTCTAAATTTAAAACAAAAATTGATTATGCAGACGTAAGCAATGAAGGTCATGAAAGAAGGCTTATTTCAAACGGACTGGATTTCTATTCCAGATATCAAGAAGAGTTAGTAGAAGTATTTCATTCATTGGGAAATACCATCGTATCCCATCAGTGCAAGTCATTTTTAGATTATGGTGCAGGTGATGGGCGCGCAGTTGAGTTCTTCAAAAAAAAATTTCAAAGAATTTTCGCTTATGAACCGGTTTTTCATCAATTTGAAAAATTACAGTATAGGTTTACTTACTCGGATCCGAATGTTGAAGCGAGCAACGACCTAAGCAGTCTATTTTGGCGACATAACGAACCTGAGAAGTTTGATTTTGTTTTATGTGCGAACGTTCTTGGTCACGTAAATGCCAGGGATGCAGACACTATTGTTCAAGACCTTGAGCGTTTTTCGACTGTGAAAGGTGTTGTTGCAGTGATTGTTAGCTATACAGAAAGTCTTCATGATAGATACATTTTCGGTCACAATCATGATTTGAGCAATACCGGCAAATTTAAAGACCTTAAGGCGTTTGAAAAAGGACTATTGGATCCAAATATTCTATGCACTCGGCATTTTTCGAAGCGATCCTTGGAAAAGCTGTTCCATCAATTCACAATCATTGATTTGATTCAATTTCATCGGCTAGTGCCGAGTCAGATGGACCCCAAAGAATATTTTGAAATTATTAAAAACGGCATCAGTTGCGATGCTTTGCTTATTTTAAAGAAACGGTAGATCTTTGTTTTTAGTGCCTTTAAGGGAGGGGCGAAAAAACTAAAAGGGGAGCCAGTGGCTCCCCTTAAGGATTAACTATCTAGCAATTTTTCGTTTATCGAGGCCGTATTTTTCGACCTTCATGATCAAACCAGCGCGGGAAATTCCAAGCTCTTTTGCAAGCTTCGATTTGTTCCAGCCAGTTCGGCGTAGACCTTCTCGGATCATTTCTCTTTCAAGATCCTCAAGGGCATCTTTCAATTTCCCTTGAAGACGAGCACCCTGAACTTTTGATTTTTCAGAAGTCTCAACGATTTTTGGAGAAAGCATTTCAGGAAGAATTTTTGTTTCTTGTCCTGCCAATACCACTAAACGTTCCATTTCATTTTGCAATTCTCGAACGTTTCCTGGCCATGGATAATCATAAAGTTTTTCTAAAGCCCGTTTGGTCATCATTCGTTTTTGGCCGTCAGCATTGTCTGATGCTTTCTCCAAAAAGAACTCTGCCAATAAAGGAATATCTTCTTTACGTTCACGTAATGGTGGCACCCGAAGATTGATGACATTCAAACGATAGTACAAATCTTCTCGGAATGTACCTTGTTCTACCATCTCTTTTAGATTTCGATTTGTCGCCGCAACGATACGCACGTCTACTCGGCGGGTTTCAGTTGCGCCCACCGGAGTGAATGTTCCCTCTTGTAGCACTCGAAGAAGCTTTACTTGCATGGTTGGTGACGTATCGCCAATCTCGTCTAGGAAAAAAGTTCCCTTGTCCGCAACTTCAAAAAGACCTTTTTTGTCTTTCAGTGCGCCCGTGAACGATCCTTTGACGTGTCCAAATAATTCAGACTCTAAAAGGTTGTCATTGAAAGCCGAACAGTTCTGGATCACAAAAGCTTTGTCTTTACGATGTGAATTGTAGTGAATGGCCTTAGCAATCAATTCTTTACCAGTTCCATTTTCACCTTGAATCAAAACTGTCGAATCAGCACCTTTGATTTTATCCAAAAGAGCATACAAAGATTGCATTGGCTTAGATTTACCAATCATGTTGTCGTATTTATAACGACTTCCAAGTTCTTTGTTTAATTCTTTGATTCGATCTTCACGACGAGTGATCTCAAGGTGTAAAGTCACAACTTCTTGAGCAACTAGGTCACAAAGTTCGCAGAAATGACCGCGTTCCGAATCATCCATGTATTTGAATTTTGGCAATGATTTTTCGATCATGTCCGCCGAGGCACCAAAGGCTGCCAAGCGATCGCGAACTTCCTGAACTCGTTGATCGACGTTGTTGTCACGGAAAAATCCCATAGCAACAACTGTCCCCATGAAATCATTTTCGATCATGATTGGGAAAATGCCCACATCAAAACCGCCCATGTCCCATTTGCGCATGGAATACTTATTGTCAGACATGCGTAGATCATCAATTGTCTTAGACACTAGATCAGCAATCGAAGCTTGAGTGGAATCTTTTCCCACCAAATATCCAATAGCAGGATTTGCCCAAGTTGGCTTTTGGCCATCAAGTCCTTTAATAAGACCGCGCTCGTCGGTGAAAATAACATCTACATTCCACCAAGAATTTAAGACATGTCGAAGTCTTTTAATAACGTGTATATGTTCAAACTCATCCCAATTAATCATAAACAAATCTCCATTTTGTTGATTTTGTTTTCAGTACTGTCAGGATTCTTGTCGTCAAATATTTGGACAAGCTTGAGGCAAGTATCGACAAAATAGACAAAATTTTCCGTCTGACTTTGAGAAAAGCCAGACTTTGGAATTGGTTTCAGAGGCTTAGAATGTCTCGTTCTTAGACTTTTTGTAGCTTATGCAGTGAATGATATTCACCCATTTGTTCAAGCAAGGACTGATGATTTCCGGTTTCAATGATCTCGCCGGCCTTCATGACCACGATTTTATCGGCTTTAGCAATTGTCGAAAGTCGATGGGCGATGACCAATGCGGTTTTACCCTGCATCAATTGATCTAGTCCCTTTTGCACTTCCACTTCACTTTGCGAGTCCAAGGCGCTGGTGGCTTCGTCTAATATTAACAAAGGAGCATCTTTAAAGATGGCTCTAGCTATACTGACCCTTTGTTTTTCTCCACCCGACAATAGATTTCCGCGATCACCAACGCGATTTTGATATCCCAATTTAGTTTTTGAAATGAAATCATGAGCATTAGCAGATTTAGCTGCACTGATGACGCCCTCATTGGTTTTAGAAAAATCTCCGGCCCAAATATTTCTTTCGATCGAGTCACTGAATAGAAATACGTCTTGGGTCACTAAAGCCACATGTGCCCTGAGATCTTTTAGATCAATTTCATCGATCGGAGTTTGATCGATCAAAATTTTTCCCTCGGTGGGATCAAAAAATCTTTCAAGCAAATTCACGATTGTCGATTTACCACTGCCGCTGGCGCCAACAAAGGCCACCATTTCGCCGCGCTTGATGGTCAAATTGACATTTTTTAAAATAGGCGAGTTGCCATAATTAAAAGAAACGTTTTGGTAAGTGATCGTCTGCCAGTTGATCGGAAATTTTTTATTCGATTTAGATTGAGGCACTTCATTTTGATCTTCCAAAATCGAAAAGGCCCGTTTGGTTGCCACGATAGTCTCTTGAATACGAACATAGCTTTCTTGAAGTTTTTTGATCGGCGCAGATAGGCCCAACAGAGCAGCCAAGTAACCCATGAAATCACCAAAGTTGGCTCGTCCTTGGGAAATTTCATAGCCAATGTACAATGTGATCGCTAAGCCGGCGAGCATGGCGATAAACTCAGACACGGGACCCGTGACTTCGACCCGTTGGTGCAGGCGTCTTCTGGCATCAATATACTCGTGACTTTCGCGGTGAAAGCGCTCGGCCATTTCAGTTTCTAAGTTGAAGGACTGAATCACTCGAACCCCATCTAAAGACTCTTTGATGGTCGACGTGACTCGTTCTAATTCTTCTTGGCCCTTGATACTTTGGCTTTTAATCGTTTTGGAAACTTGTCTTAGGAATAATAAAAGGACGGGAAGAATTAATAGAATAGCTAAGGTCAGTCGCCAATTGAGATAGAAAAGAAATCCGATCAATCCGATCAAGCTTAATGGCTCGCGAAAAAAATCTGCAAACATTCTTAGACCATTTTGGATGGTATTGATGTCATTTAAAATCCGTGAAAGCAGACCACCAGATCCGGACACAAAGCTATTGTGAAAGGTCAAATTTAAATTCATGAACTTTCTTTGCAGTTTTGCTCGAATTTGTTGGGTTACCAATTCGCCGACGAAGTTCATTAAATAGATATGAAAATACCTGGAAAATCCCATGACGACATAGATAGCAGTGAAAAGACCTGCAATTTCGATCAAGCGGTTGAAATCCCCGGCCTCTAACGCTTTACCGATTTGTTGGGCCAAAACCGGGACCGCAGTTGAACACAGTGAAACTAAAATTCCAGCTCCAGCGACAATGATCAGACGCTGTTTGTGTGGAAGCAGTTCTTTAAGAATCTTTTTAATCTCAGGTGCAATCATAGGTTCATGCTTTCAATATATCTTTTCAGATATTGGCCAGTTAATGATTTTTTTGTTTTCATGATTTCTTCCGGTGAACCGACGGCAACTAATTTTCCGCCTTTGCCACCGGCCTCGGGACCTAAATCCAAAATATAGTCCGAACCCCGAATGACGTCCTGATTGTGTTCAACTACGATAACGCTTCCGCCTGCATCAATCAGTTTGTTTAATACTTTCATCAGTAGATCCACTTCACGAAAATGCAGACCAGTGGTCGGCTCATCTAAAATGTACAAGGTCGACTTTTGTTGAATCTGCGAAAGCTCTTTGGCGATCTTTAAACGCTGAGATTCTCCTCCGCTTAAGGTGCCGGCAGGTTGTCCTAGTTGAAGATAGTCCAGGCCCACTTCTTTCAATACACTTAAAGGCTTTCGAATATTGGGATGTGCGACGAAAAAGCTCATCGCTTCGGCCACAGTCATCGACAAAATCTGTGAAATGTTTTTTCCCTTATGTAGAACCTCTAGGATTTCATTTCGGTATTTCTTTCCATCACAAACGTCACAAGGGATAACGACGTTATCCATAAACATCATATCGATCTCTTCATATCCAGTACCTTTACACGAAGGACAACGGCCACCATCTACATTTAAAGAAAAAGTACCTGCGGTGTAGCCCCGAGCTTTAGACTCGGGTTCTGCGGCCATAATATTTCGAATGGCATCAAAGGCTTTCAAATAAGTAATAGGCGAACTACGAGCTGATTTACCAATGGCGGATTGATCAATTAAAAGCACACTCTTTAGATGTTCTACACCGCGAAGTGACTTGTAAGTCTGTGCTGGCAAAAACTCGACATCAAGAGCTCGAGCAATTGCCGGATACAAAGTTTTTGTGATCAAAGTGGATTTTCCAGAACCGCTGACGCCGGTGACAGCGACCAAACGATTGAGTGGAATTTCCACATCCACGTTTTTCAAATTATTTCCAGCCGCACCCACTAGTTCCAATTTATAACGATAATTATCGATGTCCACCGGGCGAACGGCCCGTAAGGGCACCCAATTTTTCTTTGGCTTTAAATATTCGGCGGTATTGGATTTTGCAAAATCATAAAAGTCTTTTGTTTTGCCAGCGTAAACGACTTCTCCACCTAGATATCCACTGCCTGGTCCCATCTCGATTAAATTTTCACTACTTTTAATAACGTCGTGATCGTGTTCAACGATGACCAAAGTGTTTCCCAGATCTTTGATGTCTTTTAAAATTGAAATCAATCGATCGTTGTCCCTAGGGTGCAATCCAACCGTGGGCTCATCTAAAACATACAAAGTTTGGGACAGGCCCATACCCAATTGGTTCGCGAGCATTAAACGTTGGTATTCACCACCAGATAAGGTTCTGGTTTCGCGATTCAAAGTCAGGTAGTGAACTCCAACCCGCATTAGAAAACTCAATCGATCGCGAATTTGTTTGAAGACCTCTTGAGCGACTTCAGTCTGCATTTTACTTAAAGTCATATCTAAAAATATCTGATGAAGTTCTTCAATGGTGACTTTCGAAAAATGATCAATGTTTTTGCCTTGTATAAATACATGGTGAGCTTCGGCTCTTAGGCGCGAACCTTTGCAGTCAGGACAAAGAAAGGGACTGCGATATCTAGAAATAAAAACGCGAACGTGCATTTTATATTTCATGTCTTCTAGGTATTCGAAAAGTCCTTTGACTCCGAAAAACTCTTTGCTGCCATCCCACAATTTCTTGCGATGTTCAGCGGGTAAGTCTTTCCAAGGTTCATGAAGATCAATCTTTGCCTTTTTACAATAAGCAAAAAGTTGTTTTTTGTCGGCCTCGGCACTGGGCATGGTAAATGGATTCAAAGCGCCCTGAGCAATCGACAAACTAGGGTTGGGAACAACCTTAGCTTCATCTAAATCCAAAATATTTCCAAAGCCCTTGCACGTCGGGCACGCACCAACAGGGCTATTGAAACTAAAAAGTCTGGAACTAATTGGTGGCGGAGTGTAACCACAGATGGAACAAGAGTTTTCCTCGGAAAGAGCCAAACGCTTTCCATCAGTCGTCAAAACATGGCAACGTCTTGTTGTTAAACCAATATTGTATTTAACCGAAGCATCATAGGCCTGCGTGAGCGAGTCTGCCAAACGGCCGCGCTCGTCGGTGTTGAAACTAGTTCGATCAATAACTAAAAAGAATGAATCTTTTGGTAGACCTTTTTTGATAGCCGCGGGTTCGCTGATCTCAATGATTTGACCCATTTCTTCTTGAGTCACCGGAGAATATTCTTTTGCGACGGCCTCAACCGCAACCTTAGTTTTTTTGCCGACTTTTTTTGCGGACGAAGCTGCAGCCGAAGTCGATGCTTTGCTGTCGTCCTTCTTTTTAGGTGGAATATAAATTCTTAAATATCCATCCTGCAAAAGCAGCGCATGCAGTTTTTTGCCTTCGGCCACGCGGGACTCGGCTCCGATTTCGACTAAAATATAACCACGCGAACCCTCGAAATGTTTTAATGCTTGGTCGGCCGCTTCGGTGACACTTTGTTTTTCAGTTTTAATGTGATGATGCGGACAATGGGCCTCGCCAATTTTTTCAAAAAGCAAACGAAGGTAATCAATCAATTCGGTGGTTGTTCCAACGGTTGAGCGACTAGATTTAACCGAGTTTTTTTGTTCGATGGAAATAGCTGGCGGAATATTATTAACGCCTTCGATGTCGGGCTTGGGAGCTTTATTCAAAAACTGCCGAGCATAGCTGGACATACTTTCGATAAAACGTCTTTGGCCTTCGGCAAAGATGGTTTCAAAGGCCAAAGAAGACTTACCAGATCCAGATGGTCCACAAATCACGGTCAAAGATCCCAAAGGGATCTTAACCTCGATGTTCTTTAGATTATTCTGTTTAATGCCCCAAAGATGGATGTCTTTCATTTTGAACCCTTAACCAAGGGCTCAGACTACTCTGACAAATCCTGTTTGTAAAAGTCTGTGTCTTCTTCTTTTTTGTTGCGCGCTGTTGAAGGCTCAGTTCCCTCTAAATACGCCTGGCGGATGATATTTTTGGAAGCGCTGCCTGCAAGTTGACCAGTTTCGCTATCCACATTGGCAAATACGATCCCGTTCGGAACGCTTAATGGCAATTGCGGTAGGTCTTCATGGGCGGCTTTCATATAATCGACCCAAATCGGCAGGGCGGAACGGCCCCCAACTTCACCTTTTCCAAGGGTCTTTTCTTGGTCAAATCCAACCCAAACTCCAGTGGCGATCTGAGCAGTATACCCAACAAACCAAGCATCATAATAACCGTTGGTGGTTCCAGTTTTTCCGGCCACTTCGCGGCCAAGGGCTTTTGCTCTGCCGCCGGTTCCGCTTTTGTCTTCGATCACGCCCTTTAAAAGTGAAGTGATCAAATAGGCAGTCGTTGGCTTGATCAACTGATCCGGATCTTCGAAAAAGATATTGGGTTCGATAGCTGGTTTTTTACCATTTCGCGCCAAGGTCGGCGGAGGTTGTGCAGCAGCCTGACCCGAATCATTATTGCCATCTTTCATCATCGAAGTGTCACCAGTGCCGCTGGCAGAAGCTGGATTGGTCGCCTCTAGATAAGCTTTTCTTCGATCTTCAAATTGTAGCTCAATGTCGCCCATCTCTTTGCTAAATCTCATATCCAATGAAATTTGCTGCAATAATGGATGGCCATTCTTGTCTTCAACTTTGTGAATGATGACGGGTTTCGTTCGTTTTCCCAAGCGACCAAATTCCGAAAACACTTTCGTCATTTCGTATAAGGTGACCGAACTTGACCCAAGCACCAAAGTGAAATCTTGATTGAGGGGGGAAAATATTCCCAATCTTTTTGCATACTGAGTCGACCAATCCACACCGATGTCTTCTACAATTTTCACACTCGGTACATTTAAAGACTTCACCAAAGCATTTCTAAAAATGATATCTCCACCAAAACTTTTCGAGTGATTGGTTGGTTTCCAAACTTTCGTGTCATCTTGCCCCTCGGTGTCTTCAACGGATTCTTGATAAACAATCGGAGCATCCATAATTGGAGTCGAAGGATTATAACCGCGATCAAATGCCGAAGCATAGACGATGGATTTGAACGAAGAACCCGTTTGTCGTGCAGCTTGCAAGGCGCGATTGAATTGAGATTTCTCGAATGAGTATCCACCAATCATGGCCAAAATATCTTGGTTCTGTTGATCAATTGAAAGCAAAGAAGCTTCGACAATTGGCTCTTGATCTAATTCAAGTTGGATGAACCTTGAAAGATCTGGGACTTCGATCGTTGATTTCTGTCCCTTTTTTGCTGGCGTTGCCAGTTTCTGCAATCTTTGCGAAGCAAACTTATCGCCGACAACTTTTACCAAAACCACATCACCCATTTTCAACGCTTGGCTTGGCTTTTTAATTTTTTCCAAGTCGTATCTTTTGTTGCCATCTGGTTTTCTGGCCCATTCCATACTTTCAATATCAATGACGCCTTCCACCTCGGCGATGCGAACTTGTACAGTTCCTAAAGTGTCATCCACCTTAGAAACAATCGCCTCATAGCTGTTGCCAATTTTCAAATAAAACGGCAGACCTTTTTTTCGGACGTCATAAGTCAAATCCAATGGACCATAATCTTTAAACTTTCCATCAACCTGAATAATTCTTTCCGGAGTCACATCAGAAATAAATTTATTTCGAGTCTTCATTAAGAACTCGCCAACCTCTTTGGGCTCAGTCGTATTTCTTAAAGGTCCTCGGAAACCTTGTCGCTTATCTAGGTCACGAAGGTTTCGGTTCATGGCGTCTTGTGCTGCTAGTTGTCCCTTTAAATCCAAGCTCGAGTAAATTTTTAAACCTTTATCTAAAACGGCTTCTTCGCCCAATTGTGCAACCAAAAGTTGTCGAATGGTTTCCAAATAAAATGGCGCAAAATCTTGATAGGTTTCGCGAAGGTAAACTTTGACCGGCTGTTTGGCAGCCTCTTCAGCTTGTGCTTTTTTGATAAAGCCAACTTCAGCCATTCGATTTAAAACATAAACTTGTCGCTCTTTGGCTCTTACCGGGTTGGTCACTGGCGAGTATGCTGAAGGCGCTTTCGGTAATCCAGCAAGAATTGTCAGCTCTTCTAATTTCAAATCCTTAACTGACTTTCGAAAATAAGTCTCGGATGCAAGCTCAATTCCGTAAGCACCTTGACCAAAATAAATCTGATTCAAGTATAAATATAAAATATCTTCTTTCGAAAGATGCTCTTCCATCTGTATGGCTAACAAAGCATCTTTGATTTTTCGGACAATTGTTTTTTCGTTCGTCAAAAGAAGTGTTTTTGCCACCTGCTGGGTGATCGTTGACCCTCCCTGCACAGTGTGCCCAGCCTTCAAATTGGCAATTTGGGCTCGGATGATCGCAAGATAATTAATTCCTTTGTGCTGAAAAAATGTGTCATCTTCGGCAGCTAAAAAAGCATTGACCACGTCTTTGGGGATGGCTTTATACGGAACCAAGGTTCTTCGTTCCCGAAAGAACTCGCCAATTTTTTTATTATTGCGATCGTAAACCGTAGAAACCAAAAGCGGTTGATAATCGTTCAAAGTGATCATTTTCGGTAACGTGGATTTGACGTAAGAAATGACTGTGATTACGGAAACAATTCCGGCAATAAAAAGGCCACCAACAATAAGAAAAAATTTTTTCATAGCCTAAAAGTGTAGAGGAGAAACAGGCCAGTGAGTAGCTGACCTAGACCATGGTTAGCCCAGGTTTTAGAGTGGTCCAGGTGCTATCTGCAGCAGCGGTGTATCATAATGAGACAAGGTCGAGAATAAACCTAAAAACAAAGCGACTAACCTATTGAATGGTCCTGAAATTGCTCC
Organism: uncultured Bdellovibrio sp.; assembly: GCA_964505225.1. Taxonomy (GTDB): domain Bacteria; phylum Bdellovibrionota; class Bdellovibrionia; order Bdellovibrionales; family Bdellovibrionaceae; genus 21-14-0-10-47-8. The sequence continues at coordinate 15,436 of CAZDHC010000031.1, forward strand.
GATATACTATTGAATCGGGGGAACAAATGAATAGCTTATCACCGTCAATTATTATGACATTTGTTTTTTGTTTAGTCGCAGGCTTCGCCGGGAATGCGTGGGGTCTAACTGAAGATGAAAAGAAAGATCGTGCTGATGCGGAAAAGCGATGCGGTGTAGACAACGTCGAGGCGATAGGTTCTGGTGGTTCTTTTGTGTTTCACTGTAAAGACCAGAATGATGGTTCAAAAGACAAGTTGGCCTGTAGGTCTTCCCTAACAGACATTAATAAATTTAAAAACAAGTTCATTTCTTATTGTCAAGATTCCGAAGACACGATTCCGAAGACACGAGTGTCTGAGTGCGTGGAATTTTTAAGTACTTGCAGTCAAGTCTCTCAAGGAGAACAGTCATTTTCTGCAGTTGGATCTTTGGTAGGTATGCCAGAAATCGCAGGGATTCTGGGAAGTGGTTCCAAAGGAAAATGTTCGAAATACACACAAGACAAATTAGATAGTTTGATCGACAAAGCTCAAGACAAAATGGATCGTAAACAAGAAAAGGCCTTAGACGCAGCTAAAAAACAAGCTGAAGACGAAGAGAAATACGAAGAAGCACGACAAAAGAAAACAGAAGACTTCTTGAAACAACAAGAAGACAAAGCTGAAGCTGAATTAAAGTCTGAAGAAGATCAGCGTAATCAAGAGGCAAACTTTCAAAAACAACAACAGGACTATGAGGCAAAACTTCGTCAGTTAGAAGACGATGTATTTGCAATTCAGAAAGCTCAACAGCTTTTGATCAAGAAAAGAGAACTTGATATTGCAAATTTAAAAGGTGCTGTTTTGGCTGCGCGCCTAAAGTGTAATGCCGAAGTCAAACAAGCTATTAATGGTTTAAAGCCAGGGGCTGGAAAAGCTGGAAGTTTTAGTGGTGCCCAAGGTCAAATTGGCGAAGCCCAGCAACTATACTTGGCTTGTATGGATGAAAAAACATCTAAACGAATCCAAGATGCTGAACAGTACAAAGTTGATATGGAAAGATTTGATCGTCAAGTTGACAATAAAGATAAAGAAATCAAGGCTATCAAAGCATCAATGGAAACAATGATTTCCATGTTTAAAAAAGCTCAAGCAGATGCCGAAACGAAGAAACAAAAAGATGAAGAGTCTTTTATGAAAAAACAAGCTGCGAAATGGCAAGAGTTACTGTCTTTAGATAACAATATGAATCAGAAGCGTATCAAAAATGCCGAAGCTATTGCGAAGGCGAAGTCTGACACAATGACAGCAAGTAATCAGCTGATTAAATTGCAATCACAAGAGGCAATCGGCGATAAAAGTCCAACAGAAGTTAAGCGAGACTATCTTGGCGACTACAATGCTGCCAAAGAAAACTATGACCAGATGAATTGCGACGTTGTTTTAGGCAAAGCAAAAAGTCAGTCAGCCACTGGCGGAACTGGTAGACAATAAAACTTCCCCAGCGTCAACCTTGCTGAGCAAGTGCTTGAGTGCTGGGAAGTTTTCTGTTAAAAAATTGAAATGCAAAAAGGATTCAACACCGATTTAGTGGTCAAGGGACAAACCTATCATGTGCAAACCGAAGATTGGGGCGCGCAAAATCCTTTTTTGGTCAGTCGAATTTTTTTGAACGGCGCAGTCGTTAAAACCATCAAAATCAGTCACGAAGAAGCCTTAACCATGGGTCCAGTTCGGCACATTGATGCACTTCAAATCGCATTGAAAAAACAACATCATCACGTTTTAGATCAGCTCTACTCGGGCCAATTGAAGTAGTAGGTAAAATCTAGACTGAACCTAAGTCAGTCCTCGACCATGCATCCTGCGACAATAAACCACGGCCAGAATAAAATATCTGGATGATACAATTTTCTCACGTCTACAAAACATATCCAGGCCCCGTACACGCATTGAAAAATATTGATCTGCAAGTCGACAAAGGCGAGTTTGTTTTTCTGACTGGCCCCAGTGGTGCTGGTAAGACTACTTTGTTTCGAATGATGTCAGCCTTTGATAAAGTCACTTCGGGCCAACTTGAAATAGCAGGCTTTGATTTAAAAGAAATTTCTGACAAAGATATTCCATTTTTTCGAAGACGCATTGGCGTGGTCTTTCAGGATTTTAGATTGTTGAAAGATAAAACTCTTTTAGAAAATGTGGTTTTGCCGCTGTTGGTTCGGGGAGATCGCCCCGGAATTTCTGAAAGAAAAGCCATGGATATTTTGGATCAAGTTGGCTTGTCTTCGAAAGCTCATCAAATGCCCGAGTTTGTTTCGGGCGGTGAGCAGCAAAGAACGGCGATTGCAAGGGCGTTGATCCATCAACCCGGGGTCTTGATTGCCGATGAGCCCACAGGAAATTTAGATCCAAAATTGAGTGAAGAGATCATGGATTTGTTAGAGCGAGTTTGCGCACAAGGCACCACCGTGGTGGTGGCAACCCATGATCAAGAAATGGTGAAACGCCGGAAAAAGCGAACACTACAAATCTTAGATGGGATTTTAGTCGGAGATATAAAATGAGTGCAAGTAAGGGAAAAAACGCACTTAGGTTTTCAACGCTTTTGGTTTTAAGCGCAAGCTTTGCCGTAATCTGCGGAACTGCTTTGGTTGGTCAAAACCTGCAGCGGATTTTAACTTTGTGGGGCGAGTCTCTGCAAATGACCGTTTATTTGTCCGAAGACTCAAGTCCCCAGAATGCCGCTGAGCTGGCGGATGCTTTAAATAAGAACGATAAAATCGAACAAGTGAAATTTATTTCCAAAGAAGAGGCTCTAGGGCAATTTCGTGAACAGATCGCAAGCTATGCTCCAGATCTTTTGAACGACAATGATTTATTAAAAGTGATTCCATCCAGCTATCAGTTTTCAATTAGCAAATCTGTCTCAGCCAATGATCAATTGGATGTCATGAGCAACTTGGCCAATGAATTGAAAACTCAAGCCGGAGTCGATCAAGTGAGCTACGGGCAAGATTGGGTGCAAAACTATTCCCAAATCACTCGGGCCTTGAAGACGGCGGGAATTGTTTTTGCCTTGGTGATTGTTTGTTCAGCGCTTTTTGTGATTTCAAATTGTGTTCGTAATTCGATTTACCAAAGAAAAGATGAAATTGAAGTATTAGAATTGATTGGTGCGACAGCGACTTACATTCGGCGCCCGTTTTTTATCGAGGGCGCGGCAATTTGTTCTGTTGCTGCCTCAATCGGATTGGCCATCAGCTATGGACTATTTACCGTCGGACAAGAATCGTTGAAATCTGAATTGTCCCTGTTGCAGGTCGCAAATCACATTCAATTTTTAAGCTGGAGTTCAATCATAGCCGTGATTATGACCTCAGCCTTAATGGGTGTGATCGCCTCGGCAATTTGTCTACGAAGTCTTAATGACGGTTGGGCAGCGGCAAAGAAAAAATGATCAGAACACTTGTCTTCACTTTCATTTTTTGCGGTTTCAGTGGGTTGGCGATGGCGAACTCAGCCGAAAAAATTTTAGGTGAGTTCGAGAAGACCAAATTGAATTTAATGAATGACGAAGTGAAACAACGGGAAACTTTGTCGGCTCTTTATGAGATCAATAAAAAGACAAAAAAGATTGTTGGTGAAAAATCGGATTTGGAACAACAGAAGATGTTGATCGATGCCAATGTGAAAGAGCTTGCCGGCAAGATTATGGTTTTATCAGAGCAGGCAAAAAAACAGAAGGCAGCTTTAAGACAACGACTTTCGACTATTTATAAATTGGGCGGTCAGGGAATCGCTCGGATGTTGTTGTCTAGCTCTAGCAGTGGACAACTTGAAAGAAATTTAAAGATTTTAGGGATTGTGGCAAAAAATGATCTGGAGCTAATTAAAAACTACTCGAAATCTTTAAAAGAGCTCGAGTCTAAAAAGAATAAGCTTCAAATCCGTTGGGCGCACTTAAAGAAATTGGAAAATAAAATTTCAATTACCGAGAAACAATTAGCCTCGGAAAACGTTTCAAGAAACAAATTTTTGGCAAAGATACGTAGGTCACAGGAAAAAAACCGTCTTAAAATTTCCGAGATCCGAAAAAGTTCACAACAAATTGCTGCTTTTGATGAGTCCGGTCTTTTAGATGCTCTTTACGCTCCATCTTTTTCGGAACAAAAAGGTCATTTGCCAAAACCCATCGATGGCAAAGTTGTTCAAGGATACGGTTTAATTAAAGATGAAGTTCACAACACGGTGATTGGTCATAAAGGTCAGTTCTATTCATCCAAAGTTGGAGCTGCAGTAAAAGCCGTTTTTTCGGGCCGTGTGGCTTTTGCTAGCGAAGTGCCGGGTTTCGGTAAAACAATTATCTTGGATCATGGCGATCACTACTATTCGGTGTATTCACATTCGAGCGAGATAAAAGTAAAGCCCGGTGAAGAAGTGAAGCAACTTCAGACTTTGGCGACATCAGGGCGATCGGGTACGGATTTTGGTGATGGTATTTATTTTGAAATTCGGCATTTTTCGGAACCAGCGGATCCAAAATTTTGGATGAAAGGGAGCTTGCAATGAACCGTGCAACGAACCGTGTAAGGAACAACAGCAATTTGTTTAAAAGATCTTTTGTGGGGATTGGGATATTAATATTGATGGTTGGTTTGTTTCGAGTTTTTGAGATCAAATCTCCGCTGGCTTTGGCTGAAGAAAGATATACGGATCTGCAAATTTTCAGCAAAGTTTTAAATTTGGTACAGCAATACTATGTTGAGCCGGTTGACACCAAAAAATTAATTTACGGGGCTATTAAGGGAATGTTGCGCGAATTGGATCCGCACACAAACTTTATGCAGCCTGAAATTTTCAAAGATTTTGAAAGTGAAACTAGTGGCGAATTCGGTGGATTGGGAATTGAAATCAGTATTCAAAATGGTGTGTTGACCATCATTTCTCCGATTGAAGACACTCCGGCCTGGGAAGCTGGAATCAAGCCAGGCGATAAAGTTATTGCCGTCGATGGTAAAAGTACGAAAGGTCTTAGCCTGGTCGAAGCGTCTCAATTGATGAAGGGTAAAAAAGGTTCTAAAACAGTTTTGACCGTTGTTCGTGAAAATGAAGAAAGCCCTAAAGACATCGCCATTGTTCGCGGCAATGTTAAAATTCGTTCTGTCAAAACCACAGATTTGAACGATGGTTATGTCTATATCAAAATCACAAGCTTTATTGAAAACACGGGAAGAGATTTAGAGAAAAGTTTGGCTGAAGTTGAAGGCAAACATTCAAATCTAAAGGGTATTATTATCGATCTTCGTCGAAACCCGGGTGGCCTTTTAGAGCAAGCCATTCGCGTCAGTGATCTATTTATTCCTGAAGGAAAAATTGTCAGCACCATTGGTCGGGACAAATCTAAAGAAGAGGTTGTTTATGCCAGCAAGAAGGCAAAATATGTTAGCAATCCTTTGATTGTCTTGATGAACGAATACTCGGCCAGCGCCAGCGAGATTGTGGCTGGAGCATTACAAGATAATAGACGCGCGATTATTATGGGTGAGAAGTCTTTCGGAAAAGGCTCAGTTCAGTCGGTGGTGAAATTGGGGGATGGATCTGGTCTTAAATTAACTGTGGCTAGGTACTACACTCCAAGCGGAAAATCGATTCAGGCCGAGGGTATTACACCAGATATCGAGGTCGAAGAAGTGGATACTGAAGCTTTCGGTAAGGCCGTAGTTAAATCAAAAGGATCTAGAGAAAAAGACATTCAAGGTCACCTTTTGGGCGATAAAGAGCGAGAAGAAAAAGAGAAGGAAAATGCGGCCACCAAGTTAAGTGTAGACGCTTGGTGGAAAGATGCTGCAGGCAAAAAAGGTGAAAAATTGAATCCTAAAGAAAAATTATTGGCCATGGATTACCAAGTTTTTCAGGCTTATAACTATCTGAAAGCTTGGAAGCTTATGAAGGGCATCGGGCAGCCGCCTCAAATCGAATCTAAGCCGTCGGGAGCTCCTAAGAATTAGAATACTTGCTCTGGGAGCAAAATCTGACTAAAGTAGGGGCTTCAACAAGGGAGTCCCTCTATGAAGACAGTTTTGAACTCGACATTAAAATTTAGCGTTTTGTTTGTAACAGTTTTATTTTCTGCTCAATCTTTCGCGGGTGGATTTTCTTCAGGAAACCAATTCAATGCAACTTTGATCTCTGGAAATGTGACCGTCATGTGTCCTAATGCTCCAACGGGGTCTCCTCAGAATGCTTACTTTTCTTGCCGTGCCGGAACTTTAGATCCTGTGGAATATGATTATTTTATCGGACCAGTTGTTGATGGCGATTCTATTACTTTGAAAGTGACTCGTGCCGATGGTTCAACTCGCGATAAGACGCATGGTTATGATGGTAAAGCTGGTAAATCAACGAGCCGATTTAATCTTTGGATTTCATCTTTGACTCAAAGACCTTTGCTTGCTGATGGAAATAATATCGTGGCTTATAAGATCACAAAAGGTGGTCAATCGGTTGTCGAAGGAAGCTTTGTTGCGACTGTTGTTCGCCAGCCAGCGGCGGTTTGTAGAAGTGGAACCATTTTGGGAAATTCTCCCAATGATTGCCAAAATCAAATGACTGCTTGTGGAATTTACTTCGAACAGAACAACTACTGTCAGTAATCGTCTTTAGAGATTTATAAAGAAATATAGAAAAATAGAAATAATGAAAAGGTGGCGAAGGAAACTTCACCACCTTTTTAATTTTTAGTTCGAAGACTCTTTAATTTCAGACTTAGAAACTTCTTTGATTTTTGCAGACTTAGTTAAAAACTGGATCACTTTATCTTCAGTGATTGCGTAAGTAACTCGGTTCATCTGCTCTGGACGAGAGTAAAACTCTTTGATTCGAGCTTTGTCGATTCCAGTTTGTTTTGCGTATTCGTCGAATTTTGCATCCAAATCAGACTCGGTCCACTTTAGATCTAACTTTTTAGCCAAAGTATCGATTAGGAAACCTGATTGGATCATTTCAGCAGCAGAAGCCTCGAAATCTTTATCCCATTTAGAAACATAGCTTTCGAATTCTGGCTCGCCCATACCTTGTTCAGTCATTTTCTTTTTCATATCATCAACTAAAAGCTTCTTTTGTTCAGCTAGCATTGATGGAGGAACAATAACTGGGTTCGCAGCAACTAAAGCTTTCAAAAGACGATTTTTGAAATCACCTTCGATGCGTTTCTTATCTGATTGTTCCATGTCGTCTTGGATTGTCTTTTTCAAAGACTCAAGAGTGTGCTTTTCGCCAGTTGGGTTTGCGCCCATCATGTTTTGAATGAACTCATCAGTTAACTCAGGCAACTGTTTCTTTTTAAGTTCTTTCAAAGTCACTTTAAAGTCGACTGGCTTACCAGCCAAATCAGCAGAGTGGTATGGATCTGGGAACTTAAGGCTGATGGTTTTTTGCGCGCCAACTTTCATGCCGACAACGCCTTCTTCAAAACCTTCGATGAATTGTTTTGCGCCCAATTCTAGGTTGTGATTGGTGCCTGTTCCATTTTCAAGAGGTTTGCCATCAACGAAACCTTCGAAATCAACGATCGATACGTCGCCCATAGCAGCTGCGCGGTCTTCAAGAACCGGAACCAATTCTGCACGAGAAGAACGGATGTTCTCAAGAACACCTTCGATTTGTTTTGCATCAACTTCGAATTTTTCTTTTAAAACTTCCAGGCCTTCGTATTTTTTCAAAGTTACTTCTGGCTTGATTTCGAAATTAGCAGAAAATGAAAATTCTTTTCCTTCAGCAACTTGGTCAAATTCGAACTCAGGGTAAGAGATTGGATCAAGGCTGTGCTCTTTTAAAGCTGCGTAGTAATGTTTTTGTACAAGCTCTTGTACAACATCTTGTTTAACGCGATCGCCGTATAAACTTTTGATGGTGTTCAAAGGTGCTTTTCCTTGGCGGAAACCTTTGATGTTGGCTTGTTTTTGGATACCTTTAAACATCTCGATAAATGTATCGTTCACAGTGTTTGCTGGAACTTCGATATTTAAACGTCTTTGTAATTCGCTGACTTTTTCAAGAGTCGACTTCATAAAACTCCCTTGGAACTTGGATTGGTCTGTTAACTGACTGTTTTTGTTTCGTTAATTCGGGCGGAGAATAGGAGAAACCGGGGTTCAAAGCAAGGAATTAATGCAAGGCGAAATGCCTCTAAAATCGGGGCCTGTAACAATGCCTATGAATTCAAATTCAGGCGGTTCATGGGACTTCTTAAGCAAGAGATTATTTTCGTCACGGGTAAGGGTGGAGTGGGCAAATCCGCGGTAGCCGCCGGCATCGCTTTGGCTAAGGCTAAAAGTGGTAAATCGACCCTTTTAGTTGAGCTTGGAAATCAAAGTTTCTATAAAGATTACTTCAACTTACCTCATGTCGGATACCAGCCAGTTTCGTTGCAACAACCCGGGCAGCAAGCAGCAAAAGGCCAATTGGATGTTGCTTTGTGGTCCGGGGCCGAATGTCTGAAAGAGTACGCCAGGCATCTTTTAAAAGTAGAAGCTCTCTATCAGCTCTTTTTTGAAAATCCAGTTTCTAGATCTTTAATCAATGTGGCGCCGGCTTTGCCCGAGCTCTCGATTCTTGGAAAAATTACTAGCCACCCAAGGCAGGTGGGGCCCCCGTTAAATTATGATTGTTTGGTAATCGACGCCTATTCGACAGGTCACTTTCTAGCCTTATTAAGGGCGCCCGTTGGTATGGCAGCGGCCGTTCGTTTCGGTCCTATGGGAGAGCAGTCAAAATCTATTGATCGAGTGATCAAAGATTCCGATCATTGTTCCTACTATGTGGTTTCGATTCCAGAAGAAATGCCGGTACTAGAAGCGATGGAATTAAATCAAGAATTGAAAAAACTAATCGGTTTAAATCCAGTTCATTTGTTTAATAAAGTTTTAGCAGTGGATCCGAAAATTGAATTTGAAAAACCTGTCGAGCAGAAACTAAAAGACTTCCAGTCCTACATTTTAAAAAAAGATGGGGAACAAAAACAATTTGCTGATCGACTCAAATCTCAAAGCGAAATGCAAATCGTCCCATATGTTCTTTCAACGGACCCCTGGAAAGTGGTGAATCAAATTGCCGAACAATTCACAGAGGCAATGAAATGAAAAATATTTTAGCAACGGCAAAAGTGATTGTGTGTGTAGGAAGCGGCGGAGTCGGTAAAACCACTGTCGCTTCGGCAATCGCATTTCAGGCGGCAGCAAAAGGAAGAAAAGTTTTAGTTTTGACGGTGGATCCTTCGAAAAGATTAAAAAGCACCATGGGATTAAATGACAATACGGATTCATTAATTCAGGATTCAAGAATCACAGGTGAACTTTCTGCCTCAGTCATCGATCCGAAAAAAACATTTGATGAATTTGTGATTCGGGCAGCCGGCAAGTCGGCCTCGGTCGAAAAACTTCTAAAAAACAAACTCTATGTTCAATTGTCGACGACACTCAATGGCTCACAAGAGTTCACGGCTTTGGAAAAGCTTTACTCGGCCTACGAGTCTGGCAAATATGATCTGATTGTTCTAGACACGCCACCAACCAAGCACGCCATTGATTTTCTAGAAGCTCCACAAAAATTGTCGCAGCTTTTCAATGATAAAATTTCAAGTTGGTTTCGTGACCCCGAAGGGGGGAGCCAAGGATTTTTTAGAAATCTAATTTCCGCTGGAACTAAACAAGTCTTGAAAGCGCTTGAGGTTTTAACGGGTCAAGAATTCATGCTAGAGCTCACCGAGTTTTTCAAGAGCATTCAAAATTGGCAGATGAAGTTAGAAGGTCGCATTGGCCAAGTTCACAGTCTATTGGTAGATTCGGGGACTCATTTTGTATTGGTGACCAGCTTAGATGAAGCGAAATTAGCTGAAGCGCAATTTTTTTCCAGGGAAATCAAAAAAGGCGGCTACCAGCTTTCGACTGTCATCATCAATCGCGCCTTTCCCAAAGGCCTTGATCTGGCAACCAAATTTGATGGGTCTACGGAGCTTGAGCAGCTATACAAAAAGTTTCAGGAATACCAGTTGGGTCGAGAGCAATCTTACCTAGACTTTGTTCAGAAAATGTCAGCCGGTCGGACCATTTTAAGACTGCCAGAATTGATAAATAACATTTCTGATCTTGAAGGTGTGGTTGAAATGGCCAACAATATTGAGCAGGTGGTTTCATGATAGCAAAAAAGATCATTTTAGTTTTTTTAGCTTTTCCTGTTTTTGTTGGCTGTGAACATTTGGATTTTCGTGGTGAAGAAGGGGTGCCAATTGACCCTCGAGTTCGTGCTGAGCAAGAAATTGAAATTAGCAAAGCCGAAGAAGCTTTGTTAAAACGAAACTACGATCAAGCGAATAGTCTTTTTATCGAATTTGAAAAACATTTTCCGAATTCAGTCTTTTATCAAAGAGCGCAATTAGGTCGAGCGGAAAGTTTAGAACAACAAGAAAATTGGATCGAAGCCGTTGAGCTTTATCGACAGGTTGTCGTGGCAACAACAGATCGTCAAAATGAATTGACGGCAAAAGCACTCTATCGTCTATCTTTTTGTTATGAAAACCTAGGTGACGAAGCCAGAGTCTTAGCCTCACTTGTTGATGCCCAAAGATTGAAAGAATTTTTGATGCCCGAGCAAGGCTTAGCAGAAATTCCTTCCAGACTGGCAGCAAGCTACAGTCGAATGGGCCGAACCAAAGAGGCTCAACTAAATTTTAGATTGGCTGAAGCGGGCGTGACCGAAGTAAAACGATTAAGAGGTACTAATGTCACACCAGAATGGACGGCTGAAATCTATCACCGTATGGGTGCTTTTTCGACACACCAATTGTCGCATGAAAATCTTCAGACCAGCCTTGACACTTTAAAAACAGTACAGATTTTTAGTCTTCGCAGTATCGAGGCCGAGGGTGCACATTGGTCAGAACTTTCGAACAAGGGACTTATGAGTAACTATCGGGATATTTGGAACACGATTCAGCAGTATCCTTACAATCGAGCTATGGAAAGTGGCGCAGCTCGACGTGAGCAAATTGAGCGACAGGCGCATTTTGCTGGTCAGCTTTTGGCAATGATGAATGATTTGAATCTTTATCGACAGCCGGAACACAAAGACGCCAAAGGTCAAATTGGTCAACTATTTAAATTTGTTAAAAAGCTAGAGCTACAAGGCAGAGACTTTTTGAATGCTCTTGGCGATCAGACCCCGTTGACTCCTGAGGCAAAAAAGCGAGAAGGATTGAAACGAGAGGGGATCGCGATTAAACCTTTGTTGGATCCTTTGATAAATAAACTTCCGGAAAAAGATCCAAATCTTTAAACCAACACCAGCTAGGGAATTATGAGTTTCAATCAATTACATAAAAACTTCTGCTCGCAATCGACTAAGCTCAGTGACTGGTATTGCTCCAAGCTTTCAAATCTTGAATTTCCAATTTATTCTTCCTATGACATTCGCGACGCTGGTTTCAAAATATCAAATGTCGACGCCAATATTTACCCTGCGGGTTTTAATAATATTTGTCCCACCGACAAAGAGTCTGCGGTATCTATTGTCGCACAATATTTAGATAAGCATTATGGCTCGTCTGTCTCAAAAATAATGTTGGTCACCGAAGAGCACACCAATAATCCTTACTATTGGGAAAATGTTTGGACAATTCAAAATCTTCTCCAAAGTGCTGGAAAAAAAGTATTGATCGGATTTCCAAGTCGATTGGCGCAGCCTATGACCTTGAAGAGCTCGACAGAAAAAGAAATGCATGTGGTTTCTGCGTTTGGCGACTCGCAAGAAGTGAAGGACTTTGCTCCGGATTTGATTATTTCCAATAATGACTTTTCTCAAGAGCATCTAGAGTGGTCTCAATCAGTTGGTGTGCCAATCAATCCACCTCGGGAACTGGGATGGTATCAGCGGCAAAAAAGTCGTTACTTTGAAAATTACAATCAGATCGTCAATGAGTTCGCGGAAATTGCGAAAGTAGATCCTTTTCAAATGCGGGTTGAGACAGAAGTATTTTCCGGATTTGAAGAAGAGGGCAAACGGGAACTTTTGGCTGATCGAGTGGACGCAATGATTTCGAAATTGAAGTTAGAATATTCAAAACGAAACATCATTCAGCAGCCATTTGTTTTTGTGAAAAACAATGCCGGCACCTATGGATTAGCAGTGATCCGAGTTGGCAGTGGCGCCGAAATTCGCGAGTGGAACTATAAATCTAGAAAAAAAATGAAGGCCGCTAAAGGTGGTCGTGATGTGGATGAAGTGATCATCCAAGAGGGCATTCCTTCAGTTGTGAAATCTGAGGGCTCCAGTGCTGAGCCAGTGATCTACATGTTGGGGCGCGATTTAGCCGGTGGTTTTTTGAGAACTCATGCCGAGAAATCTGATACGGATAGCCTGAACAGTCCTGGTGCTGTTTACAAAAGACTTTGCGTTTCGGATCTTAATGCCAGCTTAGAAGGTTCGCCGCTGGAAAATGTCTATGGTTGGTCAGCGCGATTGGGTCTAATGGCCATTGCTCAAGAAGCACAACAGATGAATGTAAAATTTGAGGGTTACAAGAAGTAGTAACCTTTTCAATATTACTACCGCAAAATTTTCTGAAAATTTTTGCAGTGAAATATTTTAAAAACCCGAGCCAATTCATCAGCACGATAAAATTTAAATTCGGTTGGTGAGCACGAATCAAACTTTGCAAATTCCATTGGATCAAAATCATACTTATCGCTGGCAATCATCAAGGCATCTTGTCCAATTAGGGCGGCTAGTTCTTGATCAGTCGTTTCAACTGTATAGTGGGACCTGGTCAGCGTGAGCATATAAGTTCGTTGCATCACTGCTTTCCAAGTTTGAGCCGTCATTTCGTAGCGATGACCCGCGAAGAATGGTTTTTTGCCAGTTTCCTTTTCAATCTGTGCTTGAATTTCTAAAGCGCGCTGACCAACTTCGGGCCAGCCAAAAAATTCATTGCTCACATCATTTTTTAATTCCCAAGGTGCATTGGGAGCGACGGCTCGGGCGACTTTTGGAACCCATG
>CAZDHC010000032.1:0-24031 GCA_964505225.1 uncultured Bdellovibrio sp.
ATAGAGCGGTTTTGATTGATGTTCGAGAACAGAATGAGGTTTCAGAGGGGATGGCCATGCCAGCTCTTTGGTATGCGAAATCGAAAATTGACTTGGCTCCGGAAGAGTTTGTGCAATATGTGAACGGTTTTGAAGGTAAAAATGTGATTTTATATTGCAGGTCAGGCAGACGGGTTGCCGCCATTATTGAGTCATTCAAGAATCAAATCTATGTTTACAATATGGGCGGTTATCAGGAATGGGTCAAAGCAGGTTATCCAACCAAATTACCTTGAAGGTTCCTTAAGCAGAATTTTGACGGAACGTATTAAGTTGTCGCAATCGTAAATTCCCCTAGAATTTACTTCTTCTATCTGGCAAATCTGATGGCTCCATAACGTATAAGCCCTGAATATGGCGGGGCGTTTCTACTGGGCCCCAATAAGGTCCATCTACGGAGTGAAAATGACTTTTAAATTGGGTGCATCCCGTTTATTTGCTGGCCTTACATTGTTAACGGCTTTGTTGATACAGAGCTCAGTTCACGCACAAAATATCTCAAAAGAACAAAATCAAAATCCCTTGAATTACTACGGTGAAGAGCTCAATTCCCCGGTTCAGCAGAGCGGCCAGGACCTAATTCAGGTATTGCACCGAATATTAAAAATGAAACATCAGCGGGTTGCCAATGCTCCGGATAAAATCGGCTCTGACTGTGCCAAGGGAAGTTCTTGCGTAGTTCATGAAACCATTGGCTATGACCGCGCCAAGGTCTTTTTGTTGTCCCACTACAATTTGATCTCAACCGCCAATGGTCTTTTTGTTAAAGACGTTTATTGTGAAAAAGAATACGCGGTTCCCGCTCCCAATATTTTACCTGACAATAAGATGGTCAATGTCGAGCACACCTGGCCTCAAAGTCGCTTTACCCATAGTTTTAGGACTGATCTTCAAAAGGCCGATCTTCATCATCTTTTCCCAAGTGATTCGGAGATCAACTCGACAAGAGGTAATTTCCCATTTGGTGAGGTCGATAGAGATAAAAAGATCTTGAAGTGTCAAAATTCTAGGTTTGGAAGTTCCATTAAGGGTGGTGAGTTGGTGTTCCAGCCTCCTCAAGATCACCGTGGAAATGTGGCCAGAGCCTTGTTTTATTTTTCGGTTCGATATTTGATTTCAATTGATCCTAAACAAGAGCAATTTTTGCGTCAGTGGCATAAAGCAGACCCCGTGGATGCAGAAGAGGCCGCCAGAAACGAAGAGATTTTCAAAGCTCAAGGGAATCGGAATCCATTTATTGATATTCCAGATCTTGAAAGTCAAATTTCAGATTTTTAATCTCGACCACAATTAAGGTTGGCAGGTACCGCGATATCTATTTTCTGGGGTAAGGCCAACTTCAAATCTTTCATAATTTGGATGAATTCGGGCAGTGAGCGGTTCTGATCAATGCGCTTATTGAACTTTTTCTCAAGCCCAATTGTTGAGCTCATCATTCCGTTGTAATCATGGCCAGGGAATACCAAGGTCTCTTCTGGAAGAGTGTAAAGCTTTTGGTGAATACTGTGAAACAGTTGTTCGGACGAACCCTGTTGAAAGTCAGTTCTGCCGTTGCCCCGAATGGTTAGGGTGTCTCCGGTGAAAACGCGATCTTCTAATAAGTAGCACAGGCAAGTTTTCGTATGCCCAGGGGTTTCTAAAATCTTGATTTTAAGGTTCCCAATTTCAATTTGATCATGATCTTTCAAAAGAATGTCGGCACCTTTTGCATTGGCTTTTTCGCTAAGTGCGATTTTGGCTCCCAATTTATCGGCAAGAAGGCCGGCTCCGGTGACATGATCGGCATGAATGTGGGTTTCAAGTATGACTTTCAGTTTTAGGCTCATCTCTTCAATTAGCTTAAGATCGCGCGGAGCCATGCCTAAAACGGGATCAATGATAGCAGCTTCTTTCGAGTTCGGATCGGCGATAATGTACGTGTAGGTGCAACTTTCCGAGTCAAAAAGTTGCTGGAAAATTAAGTTTGATTTTGGAAAGTCCGTCATTTTTATAAATTAATCCCTTTTATTTGGGGATGTCATTAACATTCAAATTGGATTCAAAGCTTGAGTGTGGAAGCATTAAGTTCAGGTTTAAAATAAAGAAATCAAAGGATAATTTATGATTCAATTGATTCAATGGCTCAGTTTTATATGTTTCGCTTTGGCAGCATTGCTACATGTTGGTTTTTTCGTCATGGAGTCGATTTTGTTTCAAAAGCCGGGCGGCCATAAATTGTTTAAAATGAATGAAAATGACCACCGTGCGGTCAAAGTTTGGGCCTTCAATCAGGGGTTTTATAATTTATTTTTGGCCTTAGGAACATTTCTGGGGCTCTATTTTGTGATGACAAAGCAGGTGATGTTGGCTGGTGTGTTGACCGGATTTTGCGGTCTTTCGATGATCGGTGCCGGAATCGTTTTGTGGTTTTCGGCGCCTCATATGCGTCGCGGGGCGGTTTTGCAAATTCTGCCGCCGCTTTTAGGATTTATTTTTCTCTATTTTCATGTGTCTCAATTTTAAAGAATTTCCACACGTCTTGAAAAAACTAATGGTAGGTCGTAGCCATCCCAAGCCGGCGAGAAATCTAAGGCGCGACCAAAAGGAACCCAACGGTCCACTCCGCTTTGAAAAAGGCCAGCGCTGAGCCAACCCGACACTTCAGATTTACTAAAACCAAAATAAGCACAGGTTTGAATTTTATTATGAACATGAAATTCTAGGTCTTTAGCTTGGCTCAAGTTTTCTTCTAAGAAAAAACCACCACCAACGGACTTAAAGTGTTCAACATCCGAATTTGATGAAGATTCGGCTGTCACTAAGCCTGAAAACTCTGAATTCAAATGAATGGCAGTCTGATTTGGTAAGCTATTGGACTGCGCTGATTGAATCACTATTTTTTGAATGTTGGCGATTTTTTCAGATTCAACGGATAGGGGCAATTCTTTGGCATCTTGGGTGTCGTTGGTTCTTTGCCAAAAGTCTTTTCGCGCCAGAGCGATGCGGTCTTTGGAGCCAACCCAATAAACTTTCCGCGGAGAAGAGCAAGCGTATTGAAAAAATAAAAGCGAGTCATTGACGAAACCTTGGGCGGCCTTATTGCGAGTCGAATCGTCTGCGGCAAGCCAAGCGTCAGCATTGAGTAAGGCGATAGAAGTTCGATCGGCAAAGACCACTTCGCGTGCCATTGGAGAAATTGGAATTTGTCTGAAAGATTGGACGGTTTGATCGCCACCCCAAATGATGCGCAAATCACAACTTTCGCTGAGCATTTGGTTCACGTCTTGATCACGATCGTATTCGATCAAAACTTGATCTTTGGCCCAAGTTTTCCAAGGCGGCAGAGCCAATGAATCACGGGCTATTTTAATAATGGCATCTTTCAGGACTGATTTTTGCGAGGAAACTTTGACGATATTGCGATTGCCGGCCAATGCAGAAAGGGCCCACGAGTAGACAAACATCACGTCCACATTGCTGGGGCATATGTGGTAGGCCGTTCCCATCGGGCGACAGGTAGCGGTCAAGTAGGCTTTTGCGATTTCCTTTAAGTGAGCGGGGCGCAGCCAAAATCCTAAAGCGACCAATTCAGGAAACTGAGTTTGTTGAATCAATACGGCGGACAATGTTGAGAAATACTTTAAGGCCAAATCTTGGTAACCAGAAAGTGGGTTTTTGCCAAAATCCGACCAACTAAATGAAGAGTGCGACAGAACTTTGATTTTATTATGTGGTGTCACTGCAGCCTCGAATTTCGACAGAAGGGATGCGGCCTAAAATTTCAACGGTTTGACCTTTTCGACCGCAAGGACACTCGTCCAAATGCAATTTCCCTAAATCTTCGGTCAACAAACTGTGACCCGGATAACTTTTCGGAAGCAAGCTCATCACCTGTAAAACGCCAACAGTCCCAGCAGGTGCGATTGCCTTTGCCTTGAGCGAGCGAACAATCACATGACTGCTAAAGGGAACATGCAATCGTCCCTGTTGGCATTCCATATAAATGGAGCCCACCTGTTCAACCATGCCGTAATAATTGATAACTTCGATGTTTCCTAAAACCGCCTTCAACTTAGATTTAAATTCAGCATTCGAAACAGATTGATCGATTAGTTTTTTCCAACCGCCGCCATGGATTAAAAATCCTTCCAACTGAAAGCTCAAATTACGCTCAATGAGGGTTTTAATCAGGCTGTCCCAAACAATATAAGTAAAACCAAAGAACAATATTTTTTTGCCATTGTGTTTTTTGAAAAACTCGATCAATTGATCGACCTTCAATTTGAGATCAGAACTTAAACAAAAAAATCGGTCAGCTCCAAAACTTGAAAATCCAATCACGCCGGCAGCCCGGGCAGTCAATGATTCGGCACTTTGAAAAAGATCTTCTCGATCCACGATCACCATGGGCATTCGATCTTTGCCAATAAAGTTTTGCACGACTTTGACCAAGATTCGGGTCTGCGCCTGGGCCGTGTCGCGGTCTAAAAAAATTCGCGAAGGCACCTGGCCTGAGGTTCCAGAAGATTGAAGAACTTTGATGACCTCGGTTCGCTCGACACTTAAAAGTTCCAACTCTTTAAACAACCGAACCGACAAAAATGGAATTTTTTCTAAAGTGTCGGCAGGGGCTGCATTTTTGTTATTGATAGAGTCTGATTGAAAATCACTGACGGCTTTGTAGCCAGTGCATCGGTTGTAATGCCATTGATGAAGATCTTGCATCAACGGCAGGTACTTGGCAGATTTCTCGGCCATGGGAATGGAATACAAATCCGCTTCCCAATTTGTTGATGAATTTAAATCTAAGCTCATTTCCAAGCCTCAAAGTTCTTTTTCAAATCGATCTTGCCGTTATTATTGCAGATAAATTCATTTACGCCACGAACTTCAACGCAATATTTTGGAATTCTTAACGATTCCGTTAAATATTCAAGCACCTTTTCGGGACTTGAAGTCGTCAGAACCCTTAACATTTCGTCTTCGCCACTGCAGATGACCTGCATTTCAGCCTGTGCCAGTTGAGATTCGATTTCATCTAAACTCGTGCGTTGGCTATTGATTTTGATAAAGCGTTTGGCGCGGCCAGTGATAAAATAAAAACCTTCATCGTCAAAATAGCCAAGGTCACCGGTCTTTAGGATGCTTTGATTCACATCACCTAATGCCAAATCTTCAGCCACTTGAGCGTAGCCCATCATGACATTTGGGCCCTGATAAATCAGTTCGCCTTTTTGATTGGCGGAATTTATCTTTTGCCCCTGATCTTCGAGCCAAAGATTTCCGCCAGGGATAGCTTTGCCAATGGAACCCATTTTAGATTTTGTAAATTCAGGCTCTAAAAAGGAAATTCTGGCAGTGGCTTCGGTTTGTCCATACATGGGATAAAACGAAATTCCTTTTTCTTGGCAAAAAGCCTGTAGCTGTTCCCAGGTTTTTAGATCCAATTTGCCGCCGGCCTGGGTGATCGTGCGAACATTTTCCAAGGAAAGTCTTTTTAAGCCAAGGGTCGAAAGCATTTTTAAAATCGTGGGAACCCCGGACAGGGACGAGACTTTATTTTCTTTCATGGACTGCCAAAACTCTTTAGAGACTATGGCTTTATCCGTCAACACGATCGAAGCGCCTGCCAACAAGTAACTGTTTAAAATCGATAGGCCAAACGAGTACGAAAAAGGTAAAGTCGAGATGGTTCGGTCACTTGATTGAATTTTAAGATATTGCACAATGGATTCGGCGTTAGCTGAAAGATTTTTTTCGGTCAATCGAACCAATTTTGGAGAGCCTGTCGATCCTGATGTGGTTAGCAAAATTTTTAAATCTGGATGTACAGCAGGAGGGGCTTTTTTGGAATCAGCTGAAGGTTCGATCACTCCATTTCGAACAATTCCCTGTACTTGGTAGGTCAACATTAAATTGCTAAGCTGTTCTTCGCTCCAAGATTTATCAAAGGGAATAAAGGCGTGAATAGATTGTCTTGCTGCTAGCAAATCCACAATGGACTTAACAGTCGGGGCCGCTAAAACCAAAAGAACAGACTTTTTAGGAAATTTCTGATTTAAAACTTGAGTTTGATCTTCAGTCTTTTGGATGAGTTCTTGGTAATTTAAACTTTCAAAGGTTAGGCCTTTGTTGCCTTCGTCAGCTTGCTCTTTTTCAAACAGCAAGGCCGTTGCCGTCGGATTGATTTGACGGCTAAAAATCAAAGCTGCATCCCTCCGTCAAGTTCGATGACCTGACCGGTGATATAAGCAGAATCATCACTTAACAAAAATGAAACCAATTTAGCCACATCTTCAGGTTTGCCAAAACGACCTAGGCCAATTTGGCTCAGTGTTTGTTGGCGGGCCTCTGCCGGCAATTGATCAGTTAAGGCGGTTTCGATAAAACCAGGTGCCACCGCATTGACTCGTAAATTGTCTTTAGCAAACTCTTTGGCCATGGATTTGGTCATGCCGATGATGGCAGATTTTGTGGCTGAATATACAGTTTGATTTTGAAATCCACGAGTTCCAATGACTGAAGAGATATTTAAAATGGAACCGTTTTTCTTTCGCGACATCAGACGGGCCGCCATTTGGGCGTGAAAGAAGTGAGAATAGAAATTGATGTCAAAAGCTTCGCGAAGTCCCGCGCCATTGACCATTGCCATCGGAGTGGCTTTCATAAAGCCAACATTGTTCACTAAACCATCAAGGGTGATCGATTGCTTGAATATAGATTCGAAAGAGGATTTAACAGCAGCTTCGTCGCTGGGTGAATAAGCCAAAATGATATGGGATGGCCCAGATGATAAGGTCGGTAGCTCAGCCAAAACTTTTTCCAGTCTCTCTTGCGAGCGACCGGCTAAAATCAAGCGAGCGCCATTGGAAGCTAAATGCTTGCAAATGGCTGTTCCAATTCCGCCGCTGGCGCCATTGATATAAAAAGTCTTTCCAGCAAGTTTTTGCATTAAGAAAGGTACTTTCCAAGAATTTCTTTTGATTTAGAAAATGAGCTTAAATCTAAAATGTCATCAGTGCTCAACATGATGCCAAAATCTTCTTCGATCACAGCAACTAGTCTCATGTGTGCGACCGAATCCCATTCTTTAATAGAATTGTAGACTAAAGATTCAACAGCCTGAGTTTCCGGAAGGCTCAGACCCTTTCGAAAAGCTTGAATTAGCTTTTGATTTGCTGCTTCATTCACTGCTGTCATAGGTCTGACTCCTTTAATCTTTATGTCCCTATTTTAAATATACGGCACCGCTTCAGATGTCTAGCATTTTGAGCCTATAATTTACCGGAAATCATTTGTGGACCTTGTCATTTGCCATTACGTTTAAAGATCTATTCATGGGTAAAGGGATGTCATGATTTTGAGCGAAAATGATTTTAAAAACTTTATTGGTCGGCCCATGCTGGTGCACTCGGATCTGATGATGGCGTCCTTTGTTTTTCGTCCTCAGGGGCGCGAGCGAAATCAGTTTTTACAGGGACATTTGGATTTTGTATCTCAATTGGGGCCTCAGGTATTCGTTCCGACCTTTAACTATCAATTTCCTGCTCAAAAAAAGGCTGACCTGCGCACTCAAACCTGCGAAGTGGGTGGCTTGGGGCAGTTTGTTTTGGATTCAAATTTGGGAAGTCGCAGTTTGGACCCTATGTTTTCAGCCTGGTCTGAAAAAAGTTGGGGGACCAGACCAAATTATCCAAATTTGACTGCCTTTGATCACTCTTCAATTTTTGCTCATGTGGCCAACAATAAAGGCTGCATCTTTTTTTACGGCGCCCAGCTCGAGACCTTTACATTTGTCCATTATGTTGAGCGGGTGGTTGATCCAGTCTATCGTTACGACAAAACTTTTAGTGGCACCATGGTGGATTTAACTGGCGAAGAACATCCCATAAATTATTGCTATCATGTGCGTCCAAAAAACTTTTCTTTGGTTTATGATTGGGTGGTCATTCGAAAGATTTTAGAACAAGCTCAGGCGATCCAAACTTTTCGCAGTGGTGTTAGAATTGTGGCCGAGATCATTGATGCGAATCTAGCTTTGTCAGCACTGACTGCCGCCATGAAAAAAGACCCTGTTGTTTTAGTGGATCAGAATTCAAAAAATTGGATTCAACCCAAGTTGGATCAATTGGGCCGTCGATTTTTGCAAAGTGATTTCGAGTGAGCTCTGAAAAAAGCCCCATTTTAAGTATCGATTTTGGCACGAGTAACTCTTTGGTGGGCGCAGTGGTCAATTCGAAGAGGCATGAAGCATTGCCATTGGATCCAGATTCAAAAGATCCGACCTTGATGAGGACCTTACTTTATTTTCCCCATGCTGATCTTTGCTATTACGGACAAAAAGCGATCAACCAATTTATTGAGCAGGAAATGGAAGGTCGGCTATTTCGCTCGTTTAAAGCCAGGCTTCCGCAAAAATCCTATCTGGGTACGGTGATGGACAATCGAATTATCACCTTAGAATTTATGGTGGGCGCCTTTTTGCTCGAGTTAAAAAAACGTTCGGAAGCCATTCTAAAAACCAAAGTGACTAAGGCCGTCATTGGCAGACCTGCTCGTTATTCTTTAGACGAAGTGGCCGATCAATTTGCTCTGCACCGAATGGAGAAAGCGGCCGAGATCGCGGGTTTTGACGAAGTTCGTTTTGTGCCTGAGCCTTTAGCGGCAGCTTTTGACTATCGTCGAAAAATTAAGTCAGAAAAATTGGTCCTGATCGGCGACTTTGGCGGAGGAACCTCTGATTTTACCATCATTCGTCTGCGGCCGGAGAGCTTTAGCAAAGAAGATGTTCTTTCCATCGAAGGCTGTCCCTTGGCGGGCGATGCATTGGACAGCTTATTTATGCGAAATCGTTTAAATCAAAATTTCGGGGCCACCACACAATATCGCATCCCCATGTCGCAAAATCTTTTGGTGATGCCAACTTCGATTACGGATAAGTTGAACTATCCTTCCCACATTGCCCATTTGAAAGACAAACAAACCTTTGAGTTTATCAAAGAAGTTCAAAAGTGCGCCATCGGCGCAAAAGATAAAGCGCAAGTGGAAAGGTTGTTTATCCTGATGGAAGATCAGCAGATCTTTCCATTTTTTGAAAAAATTGAGCACACCAAGCGGGAACTTTCGGGAAGTGAAACATCAAAGTTTACTTTTGATTATCCAGGAATTGAGACCGAGGATCTATTCACGCGGCAAGAGTTTCAAAAATGGGCTGCCGAGACTCAAAGTAAAGTCATGCAAGCACTCGATCGTTGTTTAGAGGCAGCGAAGGTTCAGCCAGAGCAAATTGATTTGGTGGCTCTTACTGGCGGCACCTCACAAGTTCCATTCATTAAAGACGAATTTGTGCGACGTTTTGGCGCTGAAAAGTTGCAAGCTCAGTCGCACTTTCACTCGGTTTTGTCTGGCCTGACCGAATCCGCCTTGCTCTGGGATCAAGGCATCGACTGGCAGTAAAGATTAAATCTGGAACTTACTTTTGTTTAAAATTTCGCCAAA
Source organism: uncultured Bdellovibrio sp. (assembly GCA_964505225.1). Lineage (GTDB taxonomy): Bacteria > Bdellovibrionota > Bdellovibrionia > Bdellovibrionales > Bdellovibrionaceae > 21-14-0-10-47-8. Next base: position 9,517 of record CAZDHC010000032.1, read on the forward strand.
AGAGATAAGTGTTGTAAATCTTCTTTTCGATGAACTCTTCGGACTCAAGGTAAAAGAGTGGGAAAAGGTACCGATTGATAAAAAATAGACAAAGACCAAATCCCAATGAAATATAAAGTCCTTCATGCCAAAACCCACTGATAGAAATCAAAGATTTGGCGATCAAAGAAACTAAAAATGGGAGCAGAACAAAGCTTAAAGGCATCAACATTTGAGCCTTGAGGTCAGCAATAGAATCGTCGCGATCAAAACCACGAGTTCGATCCATATCGATGATTCGTGTTTGTGTCAGGATGACTAGGAATAACAAGCAAGTGCTAATCGTGATCAACCAAAGCGAGTCAACGTGAAAAGGGATCGGCAATACGATCCGAGTTAATAGTATGGCCGAGGCGGGAAGTACTAAGAAGCCCAATAATAGAAGTGATCGGATGAAGCTGTTTAAATAGATCGCCAAAACAAAGTACGAAAAAATTAAGTAAATCGCAAAATCCCGGTAGTGGTTTTTGATCTCCTTTTTCAGGTATTCGGTCCAAGAGCTATTTGTGGCTTGCGTTGGTGAAGTTTTTAAATTGCTAGAGGGGCCTTTGATAAGTTTGAACTCTGACATTCTTTCCCGGTAGATTTCTGAGCTTTCGATCTGGGTTTTTTCTTCAATAAGATGCTTCAATGGGATGCTGGTGCCGTTTGCACCTGATATATAAAGGTCAGCCACAGAAAAGCTAGTCCAATTGGTTCCTATCGTTAGGGGTAGCGTTTCTGTTTTGGTTTCTAAATATCCCCAGCTGTTTTTGGAATTGATATTTTTAATTGCCATTGAAAATTGTTGAAAGTCCAATCCCGGCAGAAACTTTAAACCTAAAGTGGTGAAGTGGAAATTTTGGTAGACCCTTTTTTGAGCACCTAAAAGAAGGTCCTCGGCGGGAATGGCTTCATCTGTTTTGGCTAAATAGGTCAGTGACCCACCGTAAGACCGATAGCTTTCGACTAAATTCTCTGTGGATATTTTAGCCAGTCCCCAAGGAAGTTTGAAAAATAAGACTGGCAGCAATGCCAATAGGATTAAAGAAGCTGTGAAGATATTCTGAATTGTTTTTTGAGGAAAATTCCACGCGGGATTCCATTCTCGAAATACGGTCGAATTTCGAATCCATCTAGAAGCTTCAATAACAGGTAGTACCATGATGAGGATCAGATTGATTGGCATCCCGTACGTCAGAAAATTCGTTAATAGAAAAGAACTGGGTTCGTTGAAGTGGTTTAAGGTAAAAGGCAAAGAAAGTAGAATCAGAACCACATAAAAAACAATAAAAGTGGGAAACAACTCGCCCATTGTCAGCAGAGTTGATTGCTCTAATGAACGGGGTATTTTGGTCAGTTTATGTTGAGGTAGAAAATAGTATCGAACTCGACAAAGAAGTATAAACCACATGATGTTACCGACCTGTTCGGTGAGGCTTATGACATCTAAATCAAAAAGGCTAAGGTCTGAAAAACGAGATTTCCAAAATACGTAGTGCACTACGATCAAGAAATTGAAAAGAAGGGTCGCAAAAAATTTCGAATCAGGTCCGAAAAAATACTTTTGCAGTAGGAACTGTAAAAGAATGGTCATTCCAAAAATGATTGAAAATTTAACCAAAGATAAAATAAAAAGTTGTTTTTTGGGGTGCGAAATCAACAAACTTTCTGATGCGAATGACTTTTCTAAGGCTGAGGTCATTTCGCTGGCATTGGCGTGGGGCATCAGCTCAATATTGACGACTTTTTTAGACAAGTCTGGTGCTTGAATTTGAACCGTCGCGATGTCTGACAGTTTAAGGGTTCTATGTCCAATTATACCAACTATAATTCCATTTATATCTTCAAGCTGTTTAAAGTTATCTCCAATTGAGAAGAAAAGTTTGCCTTGTTGGCCAATGGAAGCCTTTAGCCCATTTGCCTTCAGTGCCGATTGAATTTGTGAAAGTGGAATTCTAAGTTTAGTGACTTCTTCTAAATTCAACTGAATGTTCAAATTGCGATTTTCAAAAACATTGGGTTCTACGACCCGGATTGTTCTTCTAAAATCTTTTAAAGTGTTCACCAAAAGATTTAGGTCTGGCACGTCTGAAAATGTTAACGTCAAATCAAACCTGTTGATTTGATTGTTTTCTATTGGGTCTACAAATATACGCTCAACAGAAGAAGGAATTTCCAGTCTGATGCGATCTAATTTTTCTTGAATGAGCAGATAGGCAGAGGATTCAGAAATATTGGGTTCAAATTTAAGCCTAACTTCAGCCTGTTCGTCATGACTCACGGAACTAAGAGACACCAGCCCTGAGATGCCGTTGAAATTTTTTTCGGCAATTTTTGAAACTCTTTGGGCGATTTCATTGGCATTCATTTGGGGGGTGTTGAACTTAATGCTGAACTCGATGAATGGGGACGAGGGCACCGTCTGATAGTTCAGTCCATTCATAAGCCAAAGTGGCAAAATCGGGGCGAAAAGAACAAAAATGATGAGAGCTTTGTACGCTCTCAAAGAGCGGAAAAACTTAATCATTAGATGAGCTCCTTTAGATCCCAGCTCATCAAAAGAAGTGGTGGTGCCGGTGTTCTTTCTTTTTTATACTTCTTTGCGGCCTCAAGAAAGTTTAGATACTGGTTTGAATCCAATATGAGCATTAGAATTTCATTGGTGCCGGGCCAGGAAACGGTATTTTCTTTTTTTCCAAACTCGGAAGACCCATGTAGGTTTACAAAATGAGTGTAGTTCTTAATCTTTGTAAGATCTAGCAGAAGAAAAACTTCATCTTTTATTTCGCTATCGAAAAGAGTCATTACGATTTGAAAATGATTACTTGTCATACTTTCTCCTTAGGAAAATCCAACAAAAAACAGGAGTTATTATTAGAGTCAAAATGGTGCCAAACCCCATGCCGAAAATATTGACGATCGCCATTCCGCGATAGAGCTCTTGTCCTTCACTTTCAAAAAGTAGGGTGGGCATCATTCCGGCAATTGCTGAGACACTGGTCATAATAATAGGTCGGGTTCTGGTTTTGACGGCATCCAAAATTGCTTCCAAAAGATCAGACGTTTGTTCCAATCGTTGGTTTAGCGCTTCCATCAATAGAATTCCGTTGTTGACGATGATCCCACCTAACAAAATAAATCCGACCATAACGCTGATATTGACTGTTTCCTTTAAAAGCAAAAGGCCCATCACGGCTCCGCCAATCGCTAAGGGGATTGAGAACATGATAATGGCCGTTTGTACCGCTGATTTAAATTGAATCATTAAAATGATCACAGTCAGTGCCAGAGAGATTCCTAGAGCGAATATCATCTTTCCAAAAGTTTCTTCCATGTTGAGAATTGCGCCCATTCCCTTAACCTTGGGCTGATCAATTCCTAGGCTTCGCTTCAACTGTTCCATTTTTTCAATGGCGGTGCCCAAAGTAATCCCTTCCAACTTAAAGTATAAGGGATCAAATTCGGATGAATTGACTCGGAACTGCGTCAGTGAAACTTTAGAAAGATTTTTCAAGTACAAATGATCTAATGACATCAATGAACCATCGCTTTTGCCTAAGCTATAGAAAGCGGATTGCAATAGGGATTGATCCCCAATGGCTTTCAAGGTCACCTGTTCGTTCATTGTTAGTCCTGCGACTGAATTCATTTGAACAGTGTTGATTTCAATGGCGGCACTGAGTGCAACCTCGATAGGATTGGTATTCTGGCGAGTCATACTTAGGGTATTGTTAATCAAAGACATTTGATCTGCCTGATAGTGTTTATAGGTTTCACAATCTGCGATACCTGGGGTTTTGCAAAACTGCAAAGTTAAATTTTCCCTCAGTTCTCGAGGAATATTTTTATTCAAGTAGAAATAGCCGTGATAATTCATAGGCTCTGTCGGTGGAGTAGGGCCAAGAGGAAAAATTAGGATATGAGCCTGGGTCGTTTGGTAATTAGAGGCCAAAAGGGAAACAAAGGAGTCCTGTTGAAATTCCTTCGTAGCCTTAAAGGTTAACAACAATGAGTCTGAATCGACATTGGTGATAGCCCACTCAATTTCCTTTTGATCTTTTAAAATGGTGGTCATTTTTTGGATGAACTTTTGGGAATTCAGTTTCAACTCGTCTCTTGAAAAGGGAATCGAAAGAGAATAAGTGTTCGCCTTTACAACGGGCAAAAGTTCTGAACTGGGCAGGAAAAATAGGCTGCCAATACATAAAAAGGCAATTGTGCCCGGAAGCACCCATCGGATAGTGAGATTTTCAGAGCAGAGCTTTAAGGTCTTTGAAGATAGCTGAATAAATGAATTCACCAGCACGCTTGAACCTTGATAAAGAACTTCAATGGCTCGATTTTGTTTCGCATCCTTTTTCAGCATCTTATAGCAAAGCCAAGGCACAAATGTAAATACAGTCACTAGCGAAAGAACCTGAGTGAGAATTAAAGTGTAACCTAGGTCACTGAAAAGTTTGCTAGAGACTCCGCTCTGAAGGCAAATCGGAAGCATGACCGCAGCGCTGCTTAATGTACCAGTGATCACTCCGATTAAAATGTCTTTTGCGCCCTTTAAGCTGGCACTTTCGACTTCTTCGCCATTTTGAACTCGGCGCATGATCGACTCTAATACGACGGTGCTGGCATCGGTAATCATTCCCGCCGCTAGGCTAAAACCATTGAGCGAAAAGATATTTAAAGAAATTCCGGTTTGTTTTAGAATAAATAGGGTTCCTAAGATGGTCGTTGGAAAAATAGAAGAGGCGACGACAACACCCGTAAAGGAACCTAAAAAGATCATCAGGACCAATGAATTTAAGAAAATACCAGATAGAAAATTTGAAAACACTCCGGCTTGTGAGTCGACAATTTTTTCGGCCTCATTGTAGATGATGGTTTGTTGGATTTTTTTATTTTCGGATAGAAATGACGAAATTTCATTTTGTACGGTTTCAGTCAGTGCGACGGCGTCTGATCCAGGAGCCTTGATCACTTCCAAAATAAGTGTCGCATTTCCTTGTTTATTTAAAACTTGGGGTTCCGGTTCATCTCGATATTTTTTTGCAAAAAATTTCACCGGGATCAATTGGTTCTTCGTATTAGGGATTTCCAGATTGAGCAGTTGATCGCTATTGCTTAAGTTGACCGATAGATTATGGGCTCCGCTCGAATCAAAAAGTAGGCGCCGAAAGCCCCACTTGGTTGCGATTTGTTCTAAAAATGTTTTTTGAAGAACTTTATGTTTAGCCAAATCTTCGACTTGATAGCTGATCACAGTGTTTTCTTGGGCACCACCGATGGTGCGGATTTGGGCCACACCCGGTAGGCGCTCTAGTTTTTGGGACAAAGTTTGCAATTGATTGGTGAGCTGAGTAACAGAATCACCGTCAAAGGCGACGCGGTAGATGGGAGCCATAGTGGGGCGATGGAGAATGAAAAGAGGATTGGCGATCCCATCGATGGCTTTAAATGAGATCAGGGCCTGGCGTGCTCGCTGAATGCACTCTTCTGGTTTGAGGTTCCAAGTGAAAAAAAGCAATAGAACGGCATTTCCATTTTCATAGAAAGATTCAATTCGATCGATGACACCGGTTTTAAGCAAAAGATCTTCGACTGGATCTAAAAGCTCATTTCGCACAGTTTCTAGACTATGTACGGTTGTTGGATAGACTACCGCGACCGCTGGAATATCAATTGCTGGTATGAATTCGCGGGCTATTTTTGGAAATGAAAACACACCCAGCATTAGAATTACCAGGTTTAAGCAGATTGTGACGACACTTTTCTTTAGAAAGTATTCCAGCATTGAAGTTTCATTGTTTCTTTATTTTTTTTAAGCAGACTTGATCACCCGAGTAGGCTTCTACATGAAGTTCTAGGTCATTTGGATCCATTTCAGACACTGGTATGATCTTGCTGCAATCACTGATGATTCGCAATTGAATGAAAAGTGGTAGAACGTCTCCAATGAAAGAGGGCACCTTTCCTTCAGGTTTAATATAACTGATAATGGCGCCGGTATCAGGATCCACTAGGGGACTCATCTTATCAACCGATCCAAAATATTTTTGATCTTGAGTGAAAACCTTCGAACCTAAACTAATTTTTCGAGCTTCCTGAGGAGAGATGGAGAGCTCAATTAATTTATCATTTGGGTCTATGACTGTGGCTAAAGGCATTCCGGGAGTAATCGCGGCACCGGTGGTCACATGAAGTTTTGAAATTACGCCTTGAATCGTGGAGCGGTAGGGGCGAGTGGTTTCCTTCTCGATCACGACGACAACCGGGTCGTTTTGTTTTACTGGCGATCCTACGGACTGGATCTGGGTCACAATTCCCTGATTGACAGCAATCAAAGAAGAGATCTTTCCAGGTTTAATGATGCCGTACACTTTGGTTTTTTCAACGAAGGTTTCGTTTGCAACAGCTGGTGTAATATTTAGGAAGGTCACTACCCCAAGAATGGTCATTAAGATTTTGCATGCCGGTTTAATCAATGGTGACATCTACGTTCTCCCAGTCGTTGAGCTCAGTGGCAATTGACATTGCTGCAGATTGATAATCTTTCCAACTGTCCAATGCTTCTTGCTGAGTTTTCGCTAAGTCGATTGCTGAAAGAGTCAATTCCAATTCAGTGGCTATGCCTTGTTTGAATTTATTTTGAACATCTTTAAAGCGAATTTCCTTATTCTTTATGAATGACTTTTTATACCTGTATTCAGCCTGACTGACTTTAGCTTTCATAGCCTGGTGACGTAGGAATAGTATTTTTTTATCAGTCTCAAGGTCCCTAGCGATTCGAGTGCTCTCAACACCTATAATCGCCTGATTGTTCCGGGCCGTTGTCCCAAGTCCGTCAAAAAAGTTAAATGTAAAAAGAATCTGAGTGGACCAATTTGTTTGGTTCGATGTTTCGCTGGCCGTTCCGCTTTTACTTGCGCTGCCGGTGAGCATAACAGTTGGGATGTAGGGTTTTTGCCAATTCAAAACCTTTCGAACTCCCAAGGCATTTTCATAATCTAAATCAAAAGATTTTCGACTTAAAGACTGGTCTTTGTATTTTGATTCAATCTCAAGGTCTGAAGGGATTTTGTAACTTAACTGCAATTGAGGCAATTGGACAATGGATGCAATTTGTACAGAGGGTAGGGACGTCATTAGAAATGCCTCAACCAACTTTTTTCCTTCTTCAAGGCGAACCAATTGGTACTCGACATAGGATTTTCGCTCATCAAAAATCTGATCATCGTCTTCGGTGTAAAGAATCTGAGATTTATTTTTGTGTGTTTCAACTTTTTTAAAAACCTCGCTGGCATTTTTTAGCAAGACTTGAACTTTATTGAGCCACTGCCATTCCAGCAAAGCTTGCAGATAGAGAGACTTTTGAGTCAAAATTTGCGATTTAAATTTGAATTCAGATCCTCTTAAGTCCCGTAAGGCTCTATCAATTCCATCTGAAATGACAAATCCCGAAAACAGGTAATAGTTGGTAGATAGACTTGTGTTCCAACCCTCGTTCGTTTGGGCAACAGAAGTGGAGCTGCCAATGCTGGAGTTGGTGCTTCCATACCCTGATAAATTCATGTCCGGCAAAGAATTAGAAAGAGAAGAACCCTTGTTGTAAATCGCGGTTAGTCCCAACGTGGGGTAGAGGTAGGACTTTGCTGCTGTTACACCTTGCTCTTTGTACTCGAAATTCTTTTTTGCCAATTTGATTTCTGAGTTGTTTTCCTCAATTTGATTTAAAATACCATTTACCTGATCAGGAATCGCAGCCAGGCTAGGAAGGCTGGCGAGTGGTAGGATCAAAAATAGACCTAAACATTTAAGTTTCATCAGTTTGCGCCTCGAGGTCCATGAGAGTATTGGCAAACGTGATTCTTTCGCCAAATGTTCTTTTAAGCAGGGATGTTCGTTGATTGTCTCCGACGATGGACAAACTTCCATGACGTTCTTTTAGATTTTCTGCTAATTTCTCAAGCGCTAAAGTCGCAGCGAGCCCGATGAATTCGACTTCTTGAAGATTTAGAACGATATGACTTTTTCCTGATTTTGCTGCTGTGGTCAGTTTGTGCTGAACTAAATCCAAATTGAAGGAATCGATTCGTCCATGAACGTGCACCAAGATAAAATCTTTTTTCTGTTCGAATTGTATGAGCATTTATATATGGTTCCCGGTCGAAAGAACCAGGTCAAAAAGTTTGAAATGAATAGGACTTCTGATGGCCTAGGTCTAAGGGACTAAGGTTTAAATGTATAGGTATGTGAAATCTTAATGAAAATTTGGCGGTGAGTTCAATTCTCTTGACCAAAGTCTATCTTCAAAAAAAGGGGATGTGCCGATGCTATTTATGGAGGTTTTTTTGAGAACTCTATTTTACAAAATTTCTTTTGCTGTATTTGCCCTAGTGGGTATGGTCTCTTATTTTTGGACTCCAGTTTTATGGTCTTTGATTTTGCTGGTTCCTTTGTTTGCTGTTGGATTGCAAAACTCACTGCAAACGAAAAAGGCGGTGCTTAGAAACTTTCCGCTCTTGGGTTTGCTTCGATATTTCCTAGAAGAAATTCGACCGGAAATTCAACAGTACTTTATTGAGTCTGACGTCGACGGAGCTCCTGTGGCTCGCGAAACCAGATCTGTTGTCTATCAACGAGCGAAGCAGCAAACCGACAGTTTGCCTTTTGGAACTCAGCGAGATGTCTATGCTTCGGGGTACGAGTGGATTGCGCATTCACTTTCGCCGCAACATGTGAAGCCTGAAGAACTTCGAGTGAAGATTGGTGGACCTGATTGTAAAAAGCCCTATTCCGCTAGTATTTTTAATATCTCGGCCATGAGCTATGGCGCCTTAAGTACTGCGGCAGTTCAAGCGCTGAACGGTGGCGCTAAGATGGGTGGTTTTTATCACAATACGGGTGAAGGTGGTTGCAGTCCTCATCATCTTTCTGGTGGCGGAGATTTAGTTTGGCAAATTGGAACGGGATACTTTGGCTGCCGAAATGAGAAGGGGGATTTTTGTCCTGAGACTTTTCGGGAAATGGCAAATCACGAAAATATAAAAATGATTGAGATCAAACTTTCACAAGGGGCCAAGCCATCTCACGGGGGAATTTTGCCTGCGGCCAAGATCACTGCCGAAATCATGCAAATTCGAAAAGTACCGGCAGGGAAAGATGTCCTTTCTCCTCCAGCTCACAAAGCGTTTAGCAATCCGATGGGATTAATGAAATTTGTGAAGCAGTTGCGAGAGCTTTCAGGCGGTAAGCCCGTTGGTTTTAAACTTTGTGTGGGACAGCCCTCTGAGTTTATTGCCATTTGTAAAGCTATGGTGGAAAGCAAAATTCTTCCAGATTTTATCACTGTGGATGGAGGAGAAGGTGGAACCGGTGCGGCTCCATTGGAGTTCTCAAATAATGTTGGGGCACCTTTAGAAGAAGGTCTGACCTTGGTTCATAATGTTTTGACCGGTTTTGATCTACGAAAAAATATTCGGGTGATCGCTTCTGGGAAAATCATTACAGGCTTTCAAATTTTTTCAAGAATGGCATTGGGCGCAGATCTGTGCAATACAGCTCGGGGAATGATGTTAGCTTTGGGTTGCATTCAAGCTAGACGTTGCAATACCAACAATTGTCCAACAGGTGTCGCGACATCAGATCCAGAATTGGTAAAGGGATTAGTTGCCAGTGACAAAAAAGTTCGCGTGTACAACTATCACAAAAATACCGTTCATGCGTTTGCAGAGCTTTTGGGAGCGGCAGGTCTGCATCAAGCTTACCAAGTCCGAAGATCTCACGTTCATCGAAGGGTTTCTGGCACTCAGGTCAGCACCTATGCTGAACTCTTTCCGATAGTTGCTGCTGGTGATTTTTTAGCAGGAAAGGTTCCTGCTGCTTACTCTCAGGCGATGGAACAGGCATCGGCACATGACTTTCAGAAATTGGAAATGGTTTTTGACCGCGCGGCTTAAATAGCGTGCCTACAAAGCTCCGGTGCGTTTGATCGACTGAATAATTTGGTCTAGTTTTCCTAGAAACTTTGAGCGGGCTTTTTGATCCATGGGGCTGGGACCGCCGCGAACTTCGCCCATATGTCGTAGGTTTTGCATCAGCTCTCGGCTTGCAACCGCGTCGCCAATATTGTCTTCGGTGAATTCTTCGCCTTTAGATCCCAAGACCCGTGCAGACTTTTTCAAACAACGATCAGCTAAAAGAATATCCGCGGTGATGACAATATCATTCGGTTGGATTTTTTCGACGATCCAGTCGTCGGCCGCATCAAAATTTCCGGCAACAACCACCATCTCGAGCAATGGATTGCTTGGTAAATTTAAGCGTTTGTTGGCTACTAAAATAACTTTTAGATTGTAGCGATCTGCGACCTTAAAAGTTTCTTCTTTGACTGGACAACCATCGGCATCAATATAGATCTTTGCCACTTTACAATTCCTCTAAGCCCAAAAGACTTTTGCAAGACTCCATTTTGACTTCGATCTCGCGAATCAATTTTTGCAATTGGCGCATTTCGGTTTCATCAAGACCACGCTCGATGGAAGCAACGACCATGGGGTGCTTTTTTAACCACTGACCCTGGCGGGCGGCATAGGTTTCAGGAATTCCAGAGCGAAGCGCCGCCATACGGGCGTTTTCATCAACTAAATATTCTGAAATGAACTTCAAAGTTTCTAAGGTCAGGATGTTTTTGTGGGCTTTCAGTCGAGACGAAAAGCCCATCTGTCGAATTCTCATAAATGAAACTTTCTAAAGTCCAATTGAAAGCTATACCTAACTTTGAACAAATTCGCCCTTCCACTTTTCTGGTGGAGGGTTTTTCTTATAGATTTGGCATCTGGCAATTAATTGCAGAGTCGCTAAGTCATTTGGATGTTCAGACTTTAAGTCTTCAAACAATTCAATCGCTTCATCCCAATTGCGAGCTTTGTATTGTGCGATAGCCTGATTGTATTCTTTCAAGAAGTCTAAATCAAAAGCGGTGACATCTTCTTTTTTTGCAACCAACTCATATACCGTGACGGGTTTAATTTTCCCTTTCACCAGCACAAAATCTAAAAGGCGCAAAGCAAAATCAGGTGGCAAAAGTTCCATAGTGCTTTGGCTTAACAGGATTTGGGTTCCGTAAGTTTTATTTAATCCTTCAAGGCGGCTAGCCAGGTTCACATCGTCGCCAATGATCGTGTAGTTCAATCGTTGTGATGATCCCATATTACCGACAATGATTTCCCCAGAATTTAAGCCAATGCGAGTGTGAAAAGGTTTTTTGCCTTCTTTGATCCAACGAGCATTGAGCTCGGAACATTTTGTTTTGCATTCAAGAGCGGCCAGGGCAGCAAGTTCTGCCGGATTTTCAACGTCCACCGGAGCTCCCCAAAATGCCATCACTGAATCGCCAATGTATTTGTCGACAGTGCCTTTGTATTTCAAAACCGTATCGGTCATCACACTTAAGTATTCGGACAGTTGTTCAGTGAGTTCATTTGGAGTCAAAGATTCAGAAATAGTGGTGAAATCTGCCACGTCGGAAAAGAAAACTGTGATCTGTCTTCTTTGGCCACCCACAATGGCAACTTGGTCAGTGGCAATTAACTGACGAACCAATTCTGCCGGAACATATTTACGAAAGGATTGTAAACCTGTTTTCATACTTCGAGTCGACTCGATCAAATTTGTTAACTCTTTAAATGAACTGGTATAAGTGATTTCATCATCCAATTGGAAATTGCGTATTTTTTCAGTTTCGCTGACTAAGTTTCGCAGTGGTGTCGCGATCAATCGGTGGAGCACCCATAAAATTAAAGCGGTTAGTGATAACGCCAATAAACATATGACAGCGGAAGTAGTTATAATGGTGTTGATACGTTTAAAATATTGGCTCGGGTAAACATGTTTCAATACAACTGCGATATCGCCTTGGAAGTTTTTAATCGGAATATAGATGTTGGTGGTGTTGAATTGTTTCGATCGGACTGTGTAGGTTTCGCCAACTTTTAATTTTGCTAAAATTTCTTCACTAGGTAGAAGATTTTTAAACTCTCCGTCTTGATCTTTTCCTAAGGTGCTAATCAAAACTCGATCATCTAGGGCTCTTAAACCGCGATCTAAATTGTAAAGTGCCCAGTTACCTGGGTAGTCGACATTCAATTCTTTTAGGAAATCTTCTCCAAAGTTGGAGCCAAGCTCTACTGATCCAATGTGTTTGCCTTCATAATGAAGTGGTACGACAACTCGAAAGCCATAACCGCTTTTTCCCTGTTCTAGGCCGGATTCCATTTCTCTCTTAACGTTAGCTTTCGCGATCATTGGACGGTAGGAAAGATCATCACCAAAATTTTCTGGATGATGGGCTCGCAGGAATGTCGCATAGCTAATTTTCTCAGGGATATGAAATTGAAATTGTTTGTATCCACGTTTTTGTAAGTCTTGCCAAATTGGCTGTACGACATTGAGTAGTTTTTTGCGATCTCTTTGGGCAAAAGCACCCAGAATCTCTTTGTTGTTGGCAATGCCCGAGATAACGGCCTTTGGGTTTTCAATATCCGCATTGATCTTGTTGTAAATGTTGACGATCTCGAGGCGGTGTTTGTCCTCTTGAGTTTGATCCAAAAGGTCAATTGTCATACGGGCAAATATCACCGACAAAGAAATCATCAGTACTTGAATCAGAACAATGACTGCAAAAAACGAATGTCTGATTTGCGAGAACATACTTAAAAATTTTGGGAAAGAAAATTTCACTTCGTCATCCTTGCTTCAATAAGTCCATTTTCAATCAGTGGTTTGAGTAGAACCAATAGTTTTGAAACTGGTTGGTCCAGGATCTCGGCGATTTCAAGCAATGTCCTGCCATCACAATAAGAAATTAAATTCATCATCATTCTGACTTGAAGGCCTGATTCTTTGGTGCTGAAAGTGGGATACAAACCACGTTTTCCCAATTGAGGTTCACCCAAGACAGTCACGTTTAGGTGATAGTTGTTTTCTATGACTTCAATTGCTTGTTTGACCGCTTGAAATCCACCCTCTAGTCCTTTAGGGGTGATAAAATTTAAATCATCCAAAGACGAGTGATACTCTGGGAAATCAACGTATTTACTTCTCATAATCGTGGCCATAGGTAGATCAACACCTGGAGCGCAATATTGTCTTTCGTCGCTGCCGCGCTTTAACCATGTATAAGACTTGTGGTTAGGATCAATATGTTTCAGGACGTGCTTTGCAGCTTGGTCTGATAAAGTTTGGCCATTTCGAGATGGCAAATATGAATAGCAACGTTCATCGCCGATACAGGTCAGGACATAACCTGCAATGACATTTTCTTTTAGCTGCTTTAGGTTTTTGCTTAAATAGACAATGGAGCCGATAGTTTCGGGAATATAGACAATTCTATAAGAGTAATTTCTGTTTTCTAGCGATGAAATCCATTTGGCTAAGCCTGTTGCCACCACCGGACCTGAAAGTTCGTTGTTTGCTAAAGAGGGATGACAAATGTCGGTTGATAAAAATATTTCCTTAGTGGACTTGCCTGGGATTAAGATTTCCCCGTAGTTTAAAACACCGGGTTTTAAATCAGCATCAATGACAGCTCTATATTTTCCAGGTTTAAGGGCTTGTCTTTGATCATGAGAAAGGCAAAATCCCCATCTTCTAGAATAATACGAAGTCACATAAGGTATGGCATTTGGAACTTCTGGATTGGAGTAAAGATATTTATCGAGCTCTTCTTTTTCAAGCCATTGATCCACTGCGATTGAATATCCAACAACGTGGAGATTGTGCTTCTTGAAGTCGACAATTTTCTTTCCTGATTCGTCAGTAATGTAAGCGTCTCGAATGGTCCACTCGTCAGGGACAACCCAGTCAAAGGCTTGAGTTTGAGATGGTACAGATTGAATTTTGAGATCGGGTAGTTCGCGTTTTAGAATTTCAAGAGTTTCACGAACCCCAGGTCCGGTCAAACTTCGACAAATTGGGAAAAGCTCTTGAGCTAATTTGTGGCAATATTCTCCAACACTTTGGTCAAATAAAGTGGATACACCTGGATCTTTGCGGCTATTCATTTAAGGCCTCCAACCTTAAATATAAAGCCGTTCGAACCTAGATTTCGTCAATCAATATCTATAGTGCTGCGCTATTGGTCACAGCAGGCTGAGTTCTTAAAATCAGGCCTGCTGTTAAGGGTATTTGCTATTCTAGGGTTTAAAGAGACTGAGTGTATTCAGCTAAAGCTTTAACTTGAGCATCAGTCAATTTTTTCGCAATTTCAGTCATTTCTGGTTGATTGGCAATTGCGCCAGTTTTGTAATTTGCCATTTGGCTAATGGAAAAGTCGGCATATTGACCAGCTAATCGAGGGTTCATGCCAGATCCAAAACCACGGCCTTCGCCATTTTTGCCATGGCAGTCTGCGCAGGACTGAACCCCGGCAGATGGGATTCCATTTTCGTAAAGGTCTTTGCCAGTCGCGATCAAAGCTGCGTCACCTTTGATTCCAGGT
>CAZDHC010000032.1:24041-28217 GCA_964505225.1 uncultured Bdellovibrio sp.
AAGAATTCTTTCCCTTACCATTTGTTGCCAGGTCTGCTCGCGCATTGACTCAATTGTAGCTTCATCCATATTTGCAACTCGTTTGAACATCAAGTCACTAGGGCGGGCTTTTGCCTTATAGTCTTTTAAGGTCAAAGTCATATAGTCAGCCTCTTGGCCATCGATTCGAGCGTAGGGAGCATCTGGATTGTGGCATTTTACACATTTAGCTTGAGCGATATCAGATATGCCATCTGCATGGGCGGCAATTGAGCCAAACATTAATACTGAAAGTAGAAGTGATTGTATTTTCATAAATCTGTCCTTTTTGTGATTTCAATACAGTTTCGATGGCTCCGTTTTACTCCCATGAAGTCAGACTTCAAATAACAATTTTTCGAGATTACTAGAATGGGAAAAAAGGTCCCAAAAACTTGAAAAAAATTCGATCAGAATTTCAATTGCCTTCGCAATATCGACAAGTTAGCTTGGATGGAAATCCCAGGAAACATAGAAAAAAAGATGAGGAATATGGCGACAAGCATGTCCATAAATCTGGCCCAAAAAATGACGAAGGTGGCGGCCGCTTTATTCGCTTTGATTTCTACTATGAGCGTTGCTCACGCGTTCACAAATGTTCAAACTTCAACTTCACTGGGACTCTATCGAGATTACCGACAGACCTATCACTATCCGATTTATCATTCTTGGTCGATCAATGGAATTTATGCCAATGGTTTTGAAACATCGATCGAGTTCTATTTAAACAATGACTTTACTTTGAACGAGTGGAGTTTCTATCCGACCCAAGCCGTGGTGGGAGTGCCCCTTCCAGAATCATTTCAGGCAAGTCGCGATGTTCGATCAGAGGTAAAGCTAGGTCGACAGTTTTTCTCTGAGGGGTTTGATCTGAATATATTGGATGGAATGAAGTCCTCTTTATATTGGTCGAACTCGGGCGGTGTTATGCCAGTGATGGGTTACCTTCGCTCGACTGATTTTGCTCAACCCGGCGACAACTACAGTCCCTTAATAGGTCTTTATCTGTGGGAATCGATTTACAAACTTCAACTGCGTGGCGGCTACACTGCTCGGGATCAGGACTTCGTCAATCGATATGCCTATGTTTCAGGCCAGTATCAATTTTCAGATTTAATTTGGCAGCCAACCATCTATTCTAAAGGTGAATACCTGGCAGATAAAATGACTTTCAATCAAAGTACATCTGAGTTGGCGTTGCATTTTTTAGATAATTTAGACGGCCGGTTGGCTTATTCGAATTTGGCACCACGGCCAACCAATAAAATTGAATATTCATCTTATGTTTATAGGTTGTTTTCGATATCCCCAACAGAGACTGTGGTGGGGGATTTGACTTGGGCCGCAACAGATCGAATCACTTTTGCCGCTGGAACTGAAAAGGGTTTTTACAATTCAGGATATCGAGACGAGACCTCAGATCGCCATGATCTATCGATGGATTTTCAATTTGCCCCAGGCCGTTGGCTGGCTCCCAGCTTAACTTATGTTAAATCTTATGGCGGTGAGATCCATGATGTTTCTTTGCGATACATTTCCGACATTAGCTCTCAATCGCGTATCACGGCAGAGCTTGATAATGCCTATGTTAAGAAGATCAATCAAATTCAAGGCTGGGCTCAGCATGTTCGAGGCAGCTATGAGACTCATTTTTGGAATCGAGCGAAGGCTCTTTTTGCTCTCGAAGCAGAAAGAAATCAATACTATGTTTTTGACGTGAGGACGATGGCATATGTCACAAATTATCTTTAAGGCCTTCCTACTTTACTTCGTGGCATCGATTGGAATAACTTCGGTTTCGCTAAGTGCCGAGACTCGAGTGCCGTTGAAAATTTTGTTTGATCATAAAAAACACAAAGTGCCGATGAAAGATTCTAATATTAGCTGCAGCGATTGCCATGATTTTTCGGTGAAGTCGCCAGCCTTTGATCCATTGGCCAAAAATGTTGGCAGTGGATACATTCAAGGAAATAAAAAAGTTTGCCACGAATGCCACTTAGGAAAAGTGGAGGTGGCGCGAGTCAATCAGTGTTCACTTTGCCATCAAAATCCAGACAAGTTGATTCCGCCAAGCCATAAGTTGGCATGGAAAAAACGGCATGGTCAGTTTGCCCAAATGGATCCAAGTTCGTGTAATGGTTGCCATCGAGACAATCAAAATTCTTGCAACAATTGCCATGTTCAAAAAAATACCATGAAGCCCATGGTGCATCGACCTAATTTTCGCCTCACTCACTCGATCGAAGCCAGATCTAATCCGGCTCGTTGTACCACCTGTCACACCAACACAAACTCTTGTTTGCAGTGTCACCAGCGAGGGATTTCAAGATGATCCAAGTTGAAAAATTCTTTAGGATTTCAATGCTGCTGGTGAGTATGTTGTTGATTGTTGGGTGCGCTGTTGATCGACAAACAGAAAATTATGATTTTGAGGCCAATTCGCCTTTGAACTTGCGAGTGAGCAATCATCCTCATGGTTATGGAAAGGCCACTTGCTTCAACTGTCATTTGCAGCAAAATATTCACGAAGTGGATCGACTTCATGACTCGAGTTTTTCTTTTGCAAAGCCTTTGGTTGAGGCAAATGGCTTGAAAAGTTGTTCGGGATGCCATGGATCGAATGGAGTGACTCAATGAAGTTGTTAATTTTGATTTGCATCATTGCTTCAGTGGGTTTTGCGCAAAACAAACGAAGGCAGGTTCCTTCTTTGCCACCTAAGCCAGTTTTGGATGTTCCCTATTCTGAAAACAAACTGATTCGCGTTGATCCTCATGGTTCAAAGAAAATTAAACCCACGAAGGAACAGGCTCAAGTCGCAAATGAATGTTTGGTTTGTCATATTTTTCAGGAAAGTGATTTAAAAACTAAGCCGACGGCTCAGGACAGTTGTTTTAACTGCCACAATCATTCTCCCCACAGTGGAGTGCAAGAACACTTGAAGCACAAAGTGACATGCACGGGTTGTCATACTTTTCACCGAGGAGACTCGGTCGAATGGACACCAAAATCCGGAATTTTTAAGAATCAGAAAGCCCACCCGATCGAAGAGGGGCTAGTGGAAAGAAACTCACATTCAGCAATGCTGAAGAAAACTTGTGTTGAATGTCACAAATAAGAATGAAATTCATCATTTCGATTTTGACTTTAGTTTGGTTGACCTTGAGCTCGACGGTAGGTTGGGCCGTTATGAGCAAGGGGTTGAAAAGTATTCCAATAGAGTTGAAATTTGAGTCCTTTGTGGAAAGCCCCAGTCATATTTCTTTGTGCAACGGAAATCTGTGGGCATTTTCTGAATCAAGTCAGAAGCTGATCGCGATCAATAGTAAAGATGGAAAAATTTTAAAACAATTTGCTATTCCTGGTGTTGCAGCAGGTGTCGATGCCACTGACGTCGCAGCGATGACATGTCAAAATAGCCGATTGTACCTTTTGGTCAATGCCATTCCCGAAGGTCGGATCATTGAAATTCAAGCCAAGCTCGATGATTTTAAGACTACTAATCAATTTGGGCTTCCGCAAAAATCCAGAGCGACCGATCTTTTTTGCAACAATTCCCAGTGCTGGTTATTGCAAGACCAACCGTTGATGACTGTCAATTTTCGCAAATGGCAGAAAAATTGGGTGCCATTTCCTCTAGAGCTGAAAAAGGTCTATGCTCATCCTGAGTTGGATCCCTTCGAAGATTGGCAGCGATCATTAGTTTTAGCTAAAGGAAAGTATACCAAAGGCGCGATTGATTCCCATAATCAGTATGTATTTATGGATCCATTTCATGCGCAAGCGGTCATTCGCACTGGAGCGGAATTCGTCAAGTGGGGATCTTTCGGTGCCTGGGAAGGTAGTTTTCTTTCACCAAAGGCTCTCACCTTTGTTCGTGAAAACATTTTGGCAGTTGCAGACACTAAGTTGAAAGCCGTGTTCATTTTTCGAAGAGATGGTGTTTATCTGGGTGTTTTAGCTTGGGGACCGCAGATGGTTTTTTCTCCAGATTATCCCTTGGGAATGGTTGCTGATGGCAGTCGCTTGTATGTTGCAGATTTTCGTGCCAATAAAATTTTTGCGGTCGATATCAAAGAATATAAATCTAATTTAGAAGACATTGAGCCGTTGACGATTCGTCAAAACCTATTTCGAAGAGAAGAGGTTTTAAAAGATGG
>CAZDHC010000033.1:0-28008 GCA_964505225.1 uncultured Bdellovibrio sp.
CAAAAAGCCATTGATCAAAATTTTACTCTGTGAAAATTGAATGTCGGCTTGAGTTTTTTCAAAGGCATGAGGAAAGCCTTTGATCTTAACAAAGCCGTTTTTAATGTTGGCGTTTCCTAAAATTTCTGGCTTGAACAAGGTGCCCGAGGTGTCGATGGCAATTCCGGCGGATCCACCCAATTCTTCTAAGAAAGGTAAAAAGATTTGAAACAATCTTAGGTTGGCTTGGCCTTTCACCTGAAGATTTAAATTATTTTTTGAAAAACTATTTCCCGAAACCTCGAAAAATGTTGGATCTCCAGACGCTTGGTCGCCGACAATGCGAAAACGATTGAGGCTAGCGACTCCGTTTTTCATCTCCAAGGTCATTGGGGATAGATTTTTTAAACTTAGATTTCCTCGTTGAAGCTGAACATTGTGAATGGTTCCGGCGCCAGTCGAATTCCATAGACCGCCTTGTTCGCTGGAAAGATTTAAGTCTCCACTTAGGCTAGCGCGATAGTCATTTAAAAGTCCGCCGCCGCCAACCAACGCAAAAAGGGTGGTGTAGTTCCAGTTGTTAGCTTTTAAGTCTAAACGAAATGGCCCCTGGTCTTTCAATGGAATTTCGTAAGTGGTTTTGAGCTGACCAGCAAATAGATCAGCATTTCCAGCCAATTTTTCCGGAGTCAAATTAAAGGAGTAGTTCGACTCGGGAAACTCTTGATCTTCGATATTCAATTGATAGATTCGGCCATTCATGGTGATGTCGGGATGTAGAATAAAACCAGTCAGATTCATATTTAAATCCGTGAGGCCAGAAATCTGGGTTCCTAGTTTTGAGATGTTTTCGGATTCTTCCAGCGGTAATCTTTGACCCTTGATTGTCAAATTGATGTCACCATTCGGATGACTGACTCCCGTTAAATTAATTTCGCTTTTGTTTTTAGAGATTCGTGCCTTTTGCACTTTCATCTCGCCACTTTCCGAGTGCAGGGAAACTTCGGCGCGGTCAAAGCCTTCCCCTGAGGCAAAACCCCTCGAGACAACGGCATTAAGATCATAGGAAAGTTTACCCAACTGAAATGGGCCTTCCACTTGAACAGTGGCGGTGCCTGTGCCAGTCAATTCAATCGGCATGGTAAAGCGTCTTTGAAAGACAAAAAGCAAATCGTTCATGTCAAACTGGGGCAACTGACCTTGTGCCGATATTTTTTTATTGTTTAAGTCCACATCGACATTGGCCACATACTTGGTCAAAGACTTCTCGCTTGAGGCCACCTGTCCTTGAATTCCTGAAAAATGTAAATTTCCTTTTTTATAGCTTAGATTTCCTGAAACATCGCCCAGAACGAAGTCTTCGAAAACAAAACTTTTAGGGCTGAGATTGGCAGAAAAGGTCGCCGCATTTGAATCGCCTTGTGTTGAACCAGAAATTGAACCGTGCCCTTCGAGCTTCAGTCCGGCAAGGCGACGAATATTTTCTAAGTGAAGATCGGGACTAGAAAAATTGATTTTAAATCCCGTGTTGTAATCAATAACTCCGTCAGACGCGCCCTGATCTTGCGCCAAACTCAAGGTGGTTTTGTAGTTGACGTTTTGACTGTTGATATTGACTTCGCCTTTGGCAGCAAATTCTTCGATGAAGACCAAAACGTCGCTGGCTTTTTCTCCGGTTCGAACTTCGATTTGCTTTCCCGTCAAATCGCCTTGGCAGGTCACCGAAGGCGAGGGGTAAATTGGCCCTAGGCAGGAAAGCTGACTGGAAATGAAGGTCTCAATTGGGATGTCGCCAATACCTAAACGTTGCAACAATTCGTTTAGATCCACTTGATCTGAATGAATTTTTCCCGCCAAATCGATGGACAAGTTATTTTCTAACCGTTTAAAGTTCAAAATTAAATTTTTAACATCAATCAAGCCAGATTCGTTGGTCAATGCGATGTCAGAAATTTTCAGTTGGTTGTCGGCAAAGCCACCTTCAAATTGCAGGTCGCCAATGTCAAACTGATTCACTTTCAGTTTTTGCCCCATAAATTTGAAGCCAGAATTGAGGTCACTTTTGGAATCTAAATCCAATCTTCCAGAAGTTTTGATGGAACCAGACATGTCCGGAAGATTTAGAAATTGACGAGCGGCTTCCGAGGTCTTTTCGATCTCCGAGAAAAATTCATACTCGATGGATCCTTGTGGTTGGATATGAATGTTTTGGAATTCATTCAGGGAGCCGTTCAAGGTGAGAACCGAGTTGAGAGCGCCGATTTTCAGGTTGGTGATGTCTAAATTTTTTGTGGTTAAAATGGCTTCGCCTTGGGCTCGAAATGGAACCAGTCTTTTTTCGTTATAAGAAATGCTGGATTCATTGATGTCGAATTGAGCTTGCAGGCGATCTTTTTTGTTGTTGATCAACAAATCGCCACTTTGAATAATCAAATTGAATTTCAATTTGTCGGAAACCAAATTTAAATTCAGTCCTTTCAATCCCAGACGTCCCACTGGAATTTTCTTGAGCAGCTCAAAGAAGTCATTCAAGGGCAAGGGTTGAGAGGGGCCGTCTGTATTTAAATAGGGATCTAGATTCAGTTTCACAGTGGGTTTTTCAATCAGTAAACTTGATATTCCGATTCGGCCAGCGAAAAGTGCCAACAAATCCAGACTAGCAGAAACCTTTTGAACTTCGAGTGGTGGCAAATTCAATTTCAGCGGATCTTTGGATTGAATCGAAATTCCTTCAAGCTGAAGTTCTGGAAATAGCAACGTCCAATCCACTTGTTTGATTTTCAAATGGATGGGAAGTTTTTCATTTGAAATTCGATCGATTTGGGAAATGATCAGTCCCTGGATTTTTGGTTTGATAAAGAAGTAGATAGAAGTCATAGCACCAACGGCAATGGCCATCGGTAACAAAATAAACAATAAACGTTTGAACCCCGCCGAACTCATGGGCCATCTTCTTTCCACTCATCGAGCAGCGCTGAAGCTGAGCGGTATTGAGGATTGACTCGCACTAAGCTTTCTAAAATTTCAAGAGCCAAGGTTCTTTGATTTAAACCCCACAATGCTTGGGATCGTAAATATTGAACTCGGTAAATTGTTTCGGGATCTTCTTTGTAAGCGGCTTCCAAGAAAGTCAGGTGGTGTAAAAGATCAGCAAGTTTTCTCCCACGCAACAAAACTTCTGCGCGCAACCAATCGGCTTGAACCGTTTGTGGTTTCAAAAGATTCAGCAAGCGGATCCCAGCTTCGAAGTTTTCCCAATTCATCATTGCGATGACAAAGTCACATGCCAAAGTAGAGGCAATTTCGGGATTTTGAGTTAGCTCTGTGGCAAGAACTTCGGCCATTTTGGCTTCGATGAGATCCAATTCTTTTTGCGTTGCTTCGTCGATGCGGTCATAAAAAGGAATAAAAACTTTATGAATGGTTTGAGGTCGCTTGATGGCGAACTCCAGGGCTTGTCGTTCTTTGAACGAGCTCAACAGGGCAGCGACTTCCTTGTCATTTGGAAAAAAATTCGCCATGCGATTTAAGACCATCTCTTCTTCGCGGAACATTCCTTGGGACTTCATCAGCTCATATTCTTGCGTGAGCTGCTGGCGAATTTGCTCCATGCGGTCTTTGATATTTTTTTGGCGAGCGTGTCGGATTTGGATGAGCTCTTCTTCGAATCCATCTAAGTAGCGACTGCGAGCTAAATGAGACAATGAAAGCTGTTCAGCTGCGCCATCTAAGATGGCGCGCTTTACCTGAGGGCCGATCAAGGGTGAAGACAGAAAAAGCGCTTCAGTAAAATGGCCCCACGGAATCTTTGCAGTGGTAGATGCTTTTTCTGCGATGAAGTTAGCCAGTGTTGAGAACTGACCGCTATATAAAAAAAATGTCGCTAAGCTTTCAAATTCGTTCAGCGACAGATTTTGTTTTTGATATTTTTGAACTAAAAGATCTGCAACTTTTTCCAAGTCGCTATGCTGTTTGAGCAGCGTTTGTATTTCTAGTTCAATAGAGGATGCCGAGCCTAGTTGTGACACCCTATTATTTTGCTATTTTTCTTAGTTAATCAGGAGACTTAACGCACTAAGTTATGACCAAAGAACCGACCGGTTTTTTTACTCATTCACTCGTGAAACATAAACGCCTTCAACGGCGTCAATTCGAAGGAGGTCGCCCTCGTTGATGTGCAAAGGCACATTCACGACTAGACCAGTCTCCATAGTGGCTTGTTTTGTCGCGCCAGTGACTCGGTCGCCTTTTACGCCGGGCTCAGTTTGCGCAACTTTCAAGTTTACCGCTTTAGGCACGTCTACAGAAACTGGACGTTCGTTGTAAAACAAAACGACCACAGGAAGATTTTCAGTCAGGTAGTTTCCGGCATCACCGATTTTGTCATTCATGATGATGATCTGTTCGAACGTCTCTTGATTCATGAAATTGTAGCCATTTTCATCTTTGTACAAAAATGACATCTCGATATTTTGAACATCAGGAATTCCGAAGCGCTCACCAGATTTAAAAGTTCGCTCTAATTGTTGCCCAGTTAAAAGATTGCGAAGTTTTGTGCGTGTGA
Organism: uncultured Bdellovibrio sp.; assembly: GCA_964505225.1. Lineage (GTDB taxonomy): Bacteria > Bdellovibrionota > Bdellovibrionia > Bdellovibrionales > Bdellovibrionaceae > 21-14-0-10-47-8. The sequence goes on from CAZDHC010000033.1 coordinate 4,544, forward strand.
ACTGATTTCCTTTTCCCGGCTTCACGTGCTGGAAATCCAAAACTTGAAATGGGGAACCATCAACTAGAACTCGTAAACCTTTTTTAAAATCTGATAAATCGTGCATTCGTTACCTCGATCAATATAATGCTTTTATTTAAGAAGCGAAGATGCCTGAGGCAAAGAAAAAGGTCAACTAAGCTCGGCAATAGATTCTGACTTCACTGCGTTGACTCTGCGTAGCAAATTTTCCAGCAGGGTCTTCTTTTTCTGAAAAATCGCCCATTCGCGGTTTTGCAAGGGGTGCAAATCAGCCGCATCTTCTTCGGGAGCCGAGTCCTCTAAAAGATGAAAGCGTCGGGTGATCTCTGGGTGATTGGGGGAACGAAGATTCAATTCGATCAGAGCTTCGCGAGCCCGAATCAAATCATTGCGTATAATTAAAGCATCGATCAGGCTTAGTTTTCGGTCCAATTCTTTAGGGCCAAGGGCCGCCATAGAGGCCGGAGCTGCGGCGACAAGATCAGCAGTGGCGCTTTCTGGTTCTCGAGTGGCGTTGACCTTTGAAATCTGCGAGTTCGGAGAAATCTTTTGATATTGAAACACATCGTCTTCGTAGTCTTCGGCCGAAATATTTTCTAGGTTTCGCACAGCCACTTTGGCTTTTTCACTGAGGGGATTTAAAAATAAAACCATTTTAAAAGTTCTTAAGGCCTCAGTTGCCATATCCAATTGTAAAAACGTATTTCCCAACAAATGAAGGGCCAGTAGGTTCTGAGGATCAATTTCTGCAGCTTTTTTTAAAACGGGAAGCGCTTCTTTAGAGCGGCCTTGTTCTGATAAAGTTCGACCAAGGGCAACGTATCCGCCAACATAATTGGGATGACGCCTAATTCCTTCAAGAGCCACTTTTTCCGCCTGCGGGTGTGCGCCATTTTCACGCAAAGCTTCGGCTAAAGGGGCGAAGACTTTCGAGTTTGCGTTTTTCGCCAACATTTTACGGTATTCATCGATGGTGGCTTGGCTGATTTTTCCCATACCAATATCTTTGCATTCCTGACACCGCCATGCAAGCATTTGGGCATGATCATTCTTGGAATTGACCCTGGTTCACGCGTAACGGGGTTTGGATTAGTGCGGGTTGAAAATCAAGCTGGCGGCATCGTTCAGCATATGAACCATGGCGTGATCGTTATGGATCCCAAAGATGCTTTTCCAAAAAGAATGAAAGAATTGGCCGAGGCCATGCAAATTATTTTGCAAAAGTACCAGCCAGACGAAGTTGTGATCGAGAAAATTTTCTTAGGAAAAAATGCGGACAGTGCCTTTAAATTGGGGCATGCCCGTGGCGTGGCTATGGCAGAAAGTGCCAAGATCACCGAAAAGGTTGTCGAATATTCCACGCGTCTGGTCAAAAAAGGAATCGTTGGAACCGGTGCTGCCACCAAAGAAGAAGTGGCAAGCTGTCTTTGTCGACTGCTGAAAGTAAAGGCAATTTCAAGGTTGGATGCCTCGGATGCCTTGGCTCTGGCCACTTTCCACGCTTTTCAAATCACGAATCCCTTGCATCCACGCCACCGTTCGGGCGAAGCTCTAGACCTGTAGAGGTTCAAAATGATCGCATTTTTAAAAGGTATATTGACTGAAGTGACACCCGAATCCGCGGTGGTTGATGTCAACGGAGTTGGCTACGAAATGACTTGTTCTTTGAACACCTTGGCCGAACTGCAAGCCGATTTGATGAGTGGCGATCAAAAGTCTAAGTTAGTTCAAATTTACACTTACACTCATGTGCGGGAAGATGTGCTTCAGCTGTTTGGTTTTTCAACTAAAACGGAAAAGAATTTATTCACCACTTTGCTGAAAGTGAATGGCGTTGGCCCCAAGATGGCCATCAATGTTTTGTCGGGAGCCAGTGTCGAACAAATTCATCATATGATCGAAGCCGAAGACGTCAAAGGTCTTTCGAAGTTGCCAAAAGTTGGTAAGAAAACAGCCGAGCAAATGATTTTAACTTTAAAAGGAAAATTGGTTCACGCTGAGCCAGCAAAAGTTTCGGGAAAATCCGGAGCCGGAGCGGTGAGTAGCAAGTACTCGTCAAAAAGCCATCAGGAAATTTCATCAGCTTTGATCAACTTAGGATTTCGTTCACAAGATGTTGAAAAAGTGGTTTTGGATATGTCTGCTGAAATTGATTTAGAATCTGGAATTCGCCAGGGACTTTCGGCGTTGACCTCTATTTAGAAAATTAGGAGCCCTTCATGTCTAGAATTATTGAAAGTTTTGAAATGGAAGATAGTGGCACCTTAAATGGCGGCGCTTCTGAAAGTTTTGAAAATGCCATGGGCGCCAGAGCTCAATTGAGCAAAGAAAAACTTGAGGGCGAAAGCTCTTGGGAAAATATTTTGCGTCCATCTTCATTTGATGAATTTCCAGGCCAACATGAAGTGAAAGAAAAATTAAAAGTTTTCGTACAAGCTGCCAAAAACCGCAAAGAGCCCTTGGATCATGTTTTGTTGTCGGGCCCTCCAGGTTTAGGAAAGACGACTTTAGCAAAAATTTTAGCTCACGACATGGGGGTTGACTGCAAAATCACTTCCGCTCCAGCTTTGGATAAAAAAGGGGATTTGGCGGCACTGTTGACTTCGCTTAAACCTTTTTCAGTTTTATTTATTGATGAAATTCATCGTTTGTCTTCAGTGGTCGAAGAATATTTGTACACGGCCATGGAAGATTATTATTTGGACATTGTCACTGGCGAGGGCATGGGCGCTCGTTCGATGAAGTTTCAGTTGGCGCCATTTACTTTGGTAGGAGCCACCACTCGAGCAGGTTTATTAAATGCTCCATTTCGCGATCGCTTTGGCATCACCGAAAGATTGAACTTTTATGATCGTGATTCTTTGGCGCAGATTTTAAAGCGCTCGGCGGGGATTTTAAAAATTGAAGCGATCGATGAGGGCATTGCTGAAATTGCCAAGCGATCTCGGGGAACTCCGCGAATTGCCAACCGTTTGTTAAAGCGGGTTCGCGACTACGCTCAAGTTAAGGGCCAAGGGATCATCACTCACGATATCGCCAACTATGCTTTGAATCAGTTGGGTGTGGATCAATTGGGATTAGACCTAATGGATCGAAGAATATTGACTTTGATATCGGAAAAATTTCAAGGTGGTCCCGTGGGAATTGAAACCATAGCGGCAGCACTTTCCGAGGAAAGTGGCACTTTAGAAGAAGTCTACGAACCATTTTTAATTCAAGAAGGTTTGTTGCAAAAGACGCAAAGAGGCCGAGTCATCACTGAGCTAGCCAAACAGCATTTGGGGCAAAACTAAAGCTATCGGCACATGGTTCCGATCAAGCAGTTTCCGCCGGTATAAATACATGTTCCATTTTGAGTGGTGGTGTATCCCATGCCGTCGCCATTGCACGTTTGAATTGTATCTAATCCTGGTTCATAGCGGTAGGAACAGACTTTCGGTGTTACAATCCTTGAGCCAGGTGAGCATTTACGGACAACAACCTGCTGACCGGCAGTCACCTGAATAGATCCCGAATTGTCTCTAGAGTCTCTGAATGTGTAGGAAATATTCCAAGCGCAGCCAGCGGCTGTGTCGTAGTTTGCGTAAGTTCCACTGGTGGAATTTCTCAATAAACTGAATTCAAAATAATTAAGTGGAATTTCATTGAACATACTAGAAGGAATGTTGTTAACCGAGGTCATTGTGAGTGGAGTTGGTGCCGTGCAAGTTCCACTGACTTTGTTCGCAATCACGGAGCTTAAATACAAATCGGGGCCCTGAAGTTCAAATTTAAAAGTTGAAACCTGTCCCTTTTCGATTGTGATCCGACTATTTTGCGAATTCGGAAAATTGTTGCTATTGGATTTGCAAGCGTCTGAATTGCAATTGGATTCTGTCGAATTTTTTGAATTGATAGTGCTGATCGAATAGCTTTCACGAATACAAGTCAGGGCGCCCGACGAATTTCTGTATGCATAATAGCCAATTTGGCAAACGATGGTTTGACTACCACCACCGCCAATTGTTGTCGTTGTGACCGAGGTTGGCAGGGTTGTGGTCGTCACTGTTCCTGGAAGGGTTGTGGTCGTCGTAGCACCAGTTCTTGCTACGCAAACAGCAACCCCATTAGAGCAGCGAATGACTCCGTCACTGATGCCTAAGCTTGGATTGGCGCATGGGGTCCCTTCGGGAGAAGAGCATGTCGAAGTTTGCGAAGTTGAGGTGTTCGAATCGGTATTGCTGGCAGACTTGTTCCCTGTGGAAAGAGTGTCTGTGGTGGAGTCCTGTTTTCCGCAGTTTTGAAAAACAAGGATCATCAAAGTAAAAATAAATAGGCCCGACAAAAATCGTTTTTTTGGAAATTGCACGGATTGTCCCCTTGGTTTAATCATAGATTAAAGCCAAGGTTTCTTTCCACAGAAAACTATCTGAACTATGTTTTTCAATGTTTTTCGATCGATTTTTGCTAAATTCGTCTCAAGTTGAAACAGTTTTTCCTGACGTTATCGGTGCTTACAGCCCCGCCAGCTGCTGTTCAATTCCAAATTTGGTGACGGATTCTTTGTTCGCCTGAACTTCAGCGAAGATTTTTTCGTTTTCGTTGGGGCGATTCAGCAGTTTATGCCAAATGTGATATTGGATAGCCGTATTGCAGAAGGGTTTCATGGTAATTCCCTGCAGGCCTAGGCGAAATTCTATATCCGAATCTTCGCCAGTTCCTGCGCCTTCATAGCGAAAATCAAAGCCATTGATATTTAAAAGATCCTGGCGCCAGACAGAAAAATTACAACCAACGATTCCACGATATTTTTTGTTGGCTAAATTTCTAAGCCAGGGACTGCGAAAATAAATTCCTTTTCCGCCGTTGTTGTCTTTCATGTAAAGACCCGTCGGAATGATCCACCAAAGATTGGATTCCAAAAAGCCCTGTTTGATTTTTGTTGGTGATAGAATTTTGGAAACCCAAGGAGTTAGGTCCATTCGACGTCCACACAGCAATGTTTTTTCTTGGCGATTTTCGAAATGTTCTTTCATAAATTCGGGATGAGGCATGCAGTCTTGATCAATGTAGACCATCAAATCCGAGTTGCAGTGATGAATACCCCAGTTCATGATTCGGTTCTTGCGAAAGCCTAAATCTTCATGCCAAAGGTGAGTCACAGGGAACGGGTATCTTTCGAGCAAGCGATGAAGCTGTTCGACTATTTCTTTTTTGGAGCCGTCATCACAAATCAAAATTTGAAAATTTCTAAAGGTTTGCCTTTCAATAGCCGCTAAAGTGAGCTCCAACATTTTGATGTTATTATAAAAAGCGATTGAAAGCGCGACCGGCGGTTTTTTGGAGTCATCAGAAAGAATCGTACGAGCTAAAGGATTTTTATAAATTTCAGGCGTTGGCATTGTGTCGGTCTTTTCTTAAATTTAGAATCCTTTTTATTTGTAAGCATTTTTTTTCATTTAAAGGATAAAACCCTGCCAGGGCAACTGCAAAAAGTATAAATACGCCGACACCGGGTCCAAAAAGAATCGCAAGTCGGTGGTTGGTGTCTATGTCCGGAAAGGCAACGTTGGCCCAATCTAAGGCAAGGCCTGTGATCAGCAAAGATGCCGCTCGAGAAGATTTGGAGCCAAATTTCCAAATTCCAAAATAAAGCCCAAACTTTTCTTGTTTTGTTAAGGCGTGATCGAAGTCGATGGTGTCTGACAAAATTGAATCTAATAAAACTGAACTTCCGGCTAAAATTCCACCAACTCCACATGCCCAAATGTAAATCGGTTGAACTTGACCGACAGGTAAAAGAGGAAAAGTGATGATTTCAAAAATTCCTAATAGGCCGGCACCAAGCAGTAAGGTTCTTTTCGCTTCGAATTTTTGCGCAATTTTTATCCAAACTGGAATGCTGGCGCTGAAGAAAAGCATAAATAGCAAAAGGACATTTTGAATTTCCGCTTCACTGATTTGGATTCGTATTCGGTAAAAGTACAATGCCGCAGAAGAATTCACGGTCATGGCAATATTGATCAAACAATAGGCTAAAAGGAGCAAAAAAAATGGACGATTGGAAAAAGCCAAAAGAAGAGGATGTTTTTTTGCTGCAGAAGAATTTTGTTGTTCAATATCACTCGCTTTAAACTTTGGCGGCGGTTTTAGGGATCCAGTCAAGGCAAAGGTCATCACGGCAATGGCAATAAACCAAACTGAATTTTGATAGGCTCCGACTTCAGTCTTTTGCAGAAAGTATCCTGGAATGCCAATTCCAAGAATGGCTCCAATATTTGAAAATACAAAGCGATAAGCAATAGTCGAAGAGCGCTCCTCGCGTGACATCTGGTAGTCGCCAATCATGGCGGCATAAGGAATCGAAAACAAACCGTAGCTGGTGTTAAAAATTAAACTGACGAGTAAAAGGAAAAACCAAGAAGAGGTTTGGCTTTCAAAATGAGGCGGGTTGAATAATGCGACCAATGAAAGTGTCGTGCCGATGGCTCCGGCTAAAACTAAATGGATACGACTGCCAAATTGGCTGCGAAATTGATCCGACATTCTGCCGATCCAAGGATCGATGGCAGCATCCCAAAGAATCGAAATCGAAATTGCGATCCCCGCAGAGGAAGTGCTAAGGCCAACATATTTTGAGTAAAAAACTAAGAGGTGCAGTCGAATGAAGACTTCGACTGCGTTGATGCCAATTTCGGTGCTGCCGTAGAGAAGTTTTTTTAACAATTCAGTTGGCCTTCTGTAATTCAAAGGTAATGTGCAAATTCTAATGTCGTTGCAATTATCTGCAATAAAAATCTGCAGTTAATGGTTTGTGATCAGAGCTGTCAATTTCATCATGAAGATAAGCGTTATAGGCAAGGCAACCTCTTGAAAACATGCGATCTAAAACCAGTGTTCTGTCATCATTCATAAAAGAAAGTTCAGTCATGCCTAACTTTTCTGCTTGATCTCTTAAGTGTTCGGTTCTGCCCGGCGCCCAAGTGTTAAAGTCGCCGGCCCAAATGATTTTTCCGGTCCAACCTTTGATCACATTGATGATGTCGTCGATTTGCCGTTTGAAGGCAGAAACTGAAACAAAATTGATTCCATGGGTGTTGATGACCAAAAGACGTGAACCACTTTTTAAAGTATAAGTTGTCATCAAAGTTGCTTTTGGAGTGCCAGAGATCGGTTCTTTATCAGGGCTTCGTGATTGAATAGAGCTAAAGGGCTGTTGGGATGAACCTGTGATCACACCCGTAGAATTGTGATCTGTGTCCATATAAAATGTTTGAGCCATAATCCAGCCCATCTGTGAAATGGATTTCAAAACATTGGGCATAAAGCTGTCGTTCATCCCTTCTTGCAAAAGAACAAAGTTGGCGCCTTCTGAAAGCTTTCGTAGATCATTTGCCCATTTGTTGCCGTCTTCGCCTTTGTGAGCATTCCAAGAGACAACTTTTAAGATTTCCGGCAATGTCGCTGTGGCAGGGGCCTTTGAAATTTCCAAAAGCGCCGACTTTTCAGGGATAACTTCCCAAGAAGCTAAGGAGATTTGCGCCGTTGAAGAGAGCGCAATTAAAAGTATAATTTTAGAGAAAGACATGGCCAATCCTTTAATTAAGTTTGGCCATCATATTTTATATTTAAAAAGAAACAAGAGGGCAGGAAAGGCTTTCAGGGTGTGTCAGATAGTTAGGCAATCTTCTTAATCTGCTCTAGCTTTTCTTTCATGACCACATTTTCTGACGCCAATTTCTGGTTTTCCTGGGTCATTTGCACCAATTTTCGGCGTAAAGTAGTCAACTCCTCGGCAACATTTGAGGGAGTGCCGGTGGGAGGGGCTGCCATCGATGCGACTTGCAGCTCCATTTCCTTGCTAAAGCCAAGGGAAGGGCTACTGATGCCCTTTCCAAGTTGTTCCTCAATATTCTCTGGGATGACCATTTCTGGGTCAAATTTTTCAAACTTTAAAGTGCCGTCTGCTTCCATACGGCGAATCTCGGTAAAAAGCTTCATGATACCCGAAGAGGTTTCGCCCGGTGACGGTTTTTTATTCGTTAGAATTTCTTCAACGCCTTTTTTTTCTTTATAAGTTAAAACCTTCATGAACAATTCAGCTTTGTCCGGTGGTAAGCCGCCAACGACCATCGCCAACTGAATGGCTGGAACATGTGGGAAAATTTCAGCCAAATAAACTGGATTCCAACTTAAAATTCGGTCCAATGTTAGTAGGCGTTTTCGAATTTCGACTTCCCAAGCGGGGCCTTCATCAGCAATGATCTTTAAGAACTTTTCTTGTTTATCTTTACCCGTGGTTTCAATCAGATTCAGCAATTGAACAAAGCCACCTTTTTTCCGATATCGATCGATCATGCTCATAGCTTAGGCTCCTTATTTTCATAAGTATTATCGACATTTTTGGTTGAGAAGTTAACGTCGGATTCTGGATTATTGAATTGACTCAAAACGGGTCAGTGCACGAGTGTTCAGCATGATTTGGATAGGGGTTTCGGCTGACTAAGGTGCAATGCTTATAATAAAACTGCCAGGATTGGTAAGGTCGAGGTTCTGGCGAGCGATAGTCCAAAGTGAAACCGTCTGCAGCATAGGCAGCATAATGCGGCTTGGCCTTGTCCTGTGTCGCCTCAATTCGACTTCGTGCCGTTGGCGAAGCGCATGCTAATAAAAAAATGGTTACCAATGACAAAAGCCCATTGGCAAGTGTAAGCCTTACGACCATGACAACCTTTCGGCCGGAAAATTTAAAAGCAAAAGAAAATTCTGAAATTTCAGTCCAAGTGACTCGAGGAAATTTCACGGAAAGTGTCCATCTTGTTGACGCTGTGGTTGTGGACTCAAAAGGAAAAATTGTTGAGACCTTCGGCGCCGCCGAAAAAGTACAAACTTCTCCTCGTAGTGCTATTAAAATGCTTCAAGCTGTCAGTCTGATTGAAAGCGAGGCCTTTTCTAAATTCAATTTAACTCAAAAGCATTTAGCCTTGGCTTGCGCCTCACATAACGGTGAAAAACCTCACACAGATTTGGTGCAAAGTTGGTTGATGCAATTAGGGTTTGACGATCAATCATTGGTTTGTGGGCCTCATATGCCTTCAGATGAATCGACGGCACATGAGATGATTCGTCAGGGGTTAAATCCCAAAAGATGTCACAACAATTGTTCGGGAAAACATTCGGGAATTCTTTCGACCATTTTACAATTGAATTTGAATGCAAAAGAATATGGAAAATACGATCATCCAATTCAAATTCGTTTGCGAAAGATTCTAGGCGAATTGATGGAGGTCAATGTCGATTCCCTACCTTGGGGAATCGATGGATGTGGCATACCGACTTACTCCATGCCATTGATATCAGTCGCACAAGGAATGAGTCATTTGCTTTTAGATCGTCCTATTTCCATTGACCGCAAGGCTGCTTTTGAATTGATAAAAAAAGCAGTTATTGCGGAACCGTTCTATATTGCCGGCACCAATGGTTTTTGCACGGATATCATTCAAAAGACTGACGGCAAAGCCATCGTTAAAACTGGAGCTGAGGGCTTTTACGTAGTGGTATTGCCGGAGCAAGGATTGGCAATGGCCGTAAAAGCCCGCGATGGGCAAACGCGAGCATCAAAAGTAGCGACGGCCTGGTTGCTCAAGCGATTTGGTGGAATGTCAGAATCCCAGTTTTTGCAGCTTTCTCGCCACACACAGCCCGAAATAAGAAATTGGGCGGGTGAAATCGTCGGAAAAATATTTGTCGGGGACCACAATCTCCAGTAACATAAAATTTCTATGTTTTTACAAAAAACGATTCGGAAACGAACTCAAGTTCAAGGTGTCGGTCTTCATTCAGGTAAATCCTGTTCGTTGACGTTCGTACCGGCTCCGCCCAACACGGGGGTGCACTTTGTTCGTTCGGATTTACCGGATCGTCCTTCGATTCGGGTTCATGCTCAAAATGTATCTGCAACTGGTTATGCGACCACATTGGGTGGTTCTTTATTTTCTGTCGCAACTGTAGAGCATTGTATGTCGGCATTATCGGCACTAAGAATCGACAATGTTTTAATTGAGCTGGATGGGCCTGAAATTCCGATCTGTGATGGCAGTGCCAAAGATTTCTTGGCGGCCTTACATCAGGTCGGAATGGTGGAACAAGATCAGCCAAGACTGTATTGCTATGTCACTGAGCCGATCTATTATTCAGATGGGGATAAGCAGGCCTATGTGGTTCCCTATCATGGCCTAAGATTGACCGTGACTATCGATTTTCCTCATCCTGCTATCGGAAAACAAAAATTGGATTTAGATATCAATGACCAGTCTTTCACCCGTGAAATTGCCAATGCCAGAACCTTTGGATTTCTAAAAGATGTCGAAGCCTTACAGGCTAGGGGCTTAGCTCTTGGCGGAAGCCTCGACAATGCGATTGTTTTGGATGACCAAAAAGTTGTTAATCCCAACGGTCTTCGTTTCGAGGATGAGTTTGTTCGGCATAAGGCTTTGGATGCCCTAGGTGATCTGGTGACCTTAGGAATGCCTCTGATGGGACATGTGGTTCTACATAAGGCCGGCCACGATGTGATGAACAAATTGATCTTAAAGATTATCGAATCCAAAAACTCATTTAAGCACATCGAGTTGGGCGCTGATTTGAGCGAAGATATTCGCATGATGCGTTCTTAGAAATTATTTGTATCTAAACTTTTCCCGCGATCGATTCAAAAAGCAGACGATTTAGAGCTGATTTTTTAATAAACCAAATGATCACTTCGTTGATATTCATTCCATTGGCTAAATACTTTAAGGCCATAACTTGAGTCTCTAAAACCTGTTTTCGTGACCCAGGATATTGCAAAATAAGTGGATCATTTGCCCAGTCGTGAAACAAAAAGCCAATGGCTTCGTTATTTGGAAAGTCAGTTTTGTATTCAGCCAGTTTTGGGATGTTAAATTTCTTGGCGTACATGGGCATTTTGTCGACCCGCAATCCACCTTTGGCCACCGATGGGTATAGCAAAATATTTTCTACCGGCATTTTCTTACTTTGTTCTAAAGTATTTTGTAAAATTTTATCCGAAATTCCGAACTCTTGCTGCAGCATTCTTTTTTGAACGGCGTCCGTTACGCGAGTTAAGACTTTTTGATCGTGACTGGGGCTTAAATCCCGCATTTCCAAGCCCCATTGGGTGATCGTTCCATCATAAACACTGCCGGCGCGGATGCCAACCAGCCCGGATTTTTCAGCAAGTTGAGCTTCGCCAGATGAAAACAAATCATTGTTTTTGCGAAGGTTGGGATCGAAGTAAACTTTTAATTTTTCGATCAGCCCGCGGATGCCATTGGCCGAATTGGCCTTAAGGTAATTTCCAAAATTTTTAAAGTAAGTATTGAACTGGGCTAAGTCGGTTCTTTTCAAAATTGGCATGTTCAAATAGTTGAAGGCTTCTGTGGTCACACGAAGCTCTTCAATTTCATGTCCTTTTAGGGCTCTCAGTGTTTGAGTAAAAAGACTGACTCGGCGATAGAACTCGACCATTTTCAAAGCGGTTAATTCTGGATTTTTGCTCATTTGCTCTAAGGGCATTTCGGCAACAATGTGTTCATGAACAGAAGAAACTCGGCTGGTCAAACCTTTTTGAAGAATCGCAGAGGCTTGAAAGTTGGTTCCGGCCGACTGACTTGTTCGAAGATGAATTTCAACGCCTAAATTTTCCTTCATTCCTTCTGGACCCGAAAATTCGATTTTAGTTCCACCAAAAACTTCTGAGGTTTGAAAAGTGTGTTTGCCGGCAGCATAGTTTTTTCCCAAGAACGTAGTGGGTTCCCGAAATGTCATTTGAAAAGTGTCGCGATATTTAAGTCCTTCGACGTTTCGATTCTTAAAAAAGTTTTGGTTTTTTGTTTTGGCAACATACAAAATCAACTGCTGTTTTTCTTTTGAGGTCAGTAAATCCCATTCGGCAGTTAATGGATCTTGACCGGGAAATGTCGATTCAAGACTTTGGCGAAGTTCTTTTGGTAAGCCTTCAACGCCCAATTCGCCAACTAGGGGGCGTAAAGTTCCGTCTAGGGTGGTCATCAATGGATCCACCACCGTGCCGCTGATTTCAATTTCAACGGCACTGTCCCGCAAGAAGCTAGCGGCATGAATTTTTGAGCAATAAAGGCCGGCCTGGGCCGAGGCTGAAAGCAAAAGAGCGCTAAGAAAAAGAAAAGACAAGTTCAAAAGCTTCATTAGCAGTTGAATGAGCAGAGATTATGCCTATGTAAAAATCAATCTATTTGCCCATATGCATTTAGGGCTGAATAACTATTGGTCAGTTGACCTGGATGAGCTCTGCTTTTTGTCGTGTGGCAGTGTCGTCTTCGGCTATTTTTGTACGGTCAAAATCCATTGCTGTTGGGTTTCGAAGTAGAAGCGAAAGTTGTTGATGATTATCATCCGAAATTTTGATTTGTTCGTTGGAAATGCTGCCAATTTTCTTGCCCAGTTCACTGACAACGTCCGTGTCGTTCTCGATCGAAAAAATCTCTGAATTGCAATTGTAAATTCCATTTTGCTCTTCATTTATAAAGCATTCGCTGATCCGCATTTTTTCGCTGCCAACTTCAATCACAAGTTGAAAAGAAGTTTCAATTGACGTATTTGATTTCGAAATTTCAATAGAACCGTTTCCTTGCCAAACTCCTGCGAAATTTAACACCGGCATTTCCTGTTCCGAAGCATTCGCGTTCGCGGTAAGTGCTAATGAAAGCAATAGACCTAGAACTTTGAATAGTGATAAATTTTTAGGAAAAATAGCAGCAGAAAAAGCAGTTAATTTATTCATTTCCTTATTATGTCAGTGACTGGTTTTTGCTAAAAGAAGTTCTGGATTTAAACGACTAAGGTCTTGGTAGCAGAGGGTTCAATATCGCGCGCCATGCCAACGGACAACATCGTGGATGAGGTAGCTACTGAGGTTCAGTTCATTAGGGAAATTACATAGCGCAGGCTGAAAATTGAAAGTAGCAAATTGAAAATTGAAAGTCGAAGAACGGGAAACTTCAAGATTTAGGAGCTCCAGCTTCCCCATCCATGATGTTGTCCGTTGGTTGGGAGCGTCGAACTTGCGAGGCGATTCTTTGAGTTTGGGTTTTCGAAAATTCTAAACCAAATCGGCAAAAGCCACTGAGCGATTTGAAGCCATATCGGACATAGAATTTTTCTCGATCAATTTCCTGTAGCATTTGGATAAGATCTTTTTCATTTTGATGAATGATTTTAGCCAAATCTACCGCCTCGTTTAGTTGCTCTCGAATAGTCTTTGCATCTTTGTAAAATAATTTATGGTGACTCATGAAAAACTGAACAAGCAATTCGTAAACACACTTAAAATTTCGTAAACTAGGTTTGGTGAAAAGTCGTGTCCGAAATTGGTATCAGATCGGCTTGAAAGTATTCTACAACTGAGGTTTCAAGATTCTGAAGGTTTGCCTGGTCAAAACAAATATTCAGAACATCAGAACATCAGAACAATAGATCAACTAGTTAACACAGGTGGAAATTTTTATAAAAGCATTCCCTTTTTTTGGCCAATTGAAGGTCCAAATCTACTATATGGGGCTTGGCAGTCAGACCATGTGGCCCCTAATTCGCTATAGAAACATCTGCGAATTCACGCTTTTGGGTATTGAGGGTTGTCACCGATGGTCCAACAGTCACACATGTCTCGGCTAACTTTAGCAGTGGCATTGCTACCAGCAGTGGCATTGGCTGGCGTGATTTCCTTGTTTTCAAACCAAGTTTTGGCAAGCGCGACAGACACTCTGCCAGCCGGAATTAACAGCCCCTCACTTCGAATGGGATTTGTCACAGGCATCGATCAGCGTTTTGGCAGTGATGGGGATTTGTACCGAATGGGCGACTATAAATCCGTTCAATTTACGGCGGAAAATCTCTCTAAGTTCAATGCTCGCGCTCAACAATTGATTCAAGCGTTAAACCGATTCGGAACTCAGGATTTAGGAAATAATATTAATTTTGGAGTTCTGAAGGTCGACACCAAACCCACTGTTAATTATTTCGCTCCTGTTTATGCTCGAGGTTTGACCGATCGATGGACCTTAGGGTTGGGGATTCCGGTTGTAAACTACAAGAATAAAATCACTCTTAGTCAGGAAAACTCAAACTTAGCTTACTACAAGTCGCAGCTTTCAGGACTAAGTCCCGAGCTAGATTCCGCCTTGAATATCAATTTGGTCAATGAAACCCAGTCGACTTTACGAGAGCGCGGTTATCGTCCGATTGAAGATCACAACGAAACCTTTATTGGTGATATGCAGTTGGCATCTTTGTATCGGATTATGGGTGATAATTGGAATGGTCTTTTGTATTCGGCTATTTTCAATCTGCCGACCGGTCCCAAATACAATCCTGATGATTTAGCGGCTTTGAATGTTTTTGGTAGAACCTCAGTTGAAAATAAAATTGTTTGGTCTAATCACTTAAACAACTATTTAGAAATTGCACCCTTTGCGGCCTATACAATCAATTTCGCAGATCGAATCACGGCCCGAGTTCCAACAAATGAAGATGATGTCTTGCCAGACCAAAACTCAAAAGAAATGGTACGCAGGCAAGTCGGAAATACCGCTTCAGTTGGTGGTGATTTAATCGTTAGCATTGATGATCAAATTTCAGTTGGTGCAGGCTATTCTTATTTGGATAAAGAGCGTGATCAATATTCAGGTGAAGAGGGTCGCCGTTATGACTTGCTTGGCCAGAACACGAATTCCAAATCACATCGAGTCAATGCCCAGTTCAACTACAGCACAGTTAAGTCCTACCTGAGTAAAAAAAGTAAAATGCCGGCTGTATTGTCATTCAACTACATGGACACTTTAGCCGGAAGCAATGCGGAAAGACGAACGGTCAATGAAATGACCATGATGATGTTTTTTTAATTGAAGAAAGAGAACAATGTTAAGTTTGAACTTTAAAAGTCATTCTAAGTTAAATCAAGGCAACAGAAAATCGCTCAGGATTTTTTGGGTGGCCATGGCTTTTCTAGGTTTTCAATTGGGTTGTTCTCCAACTGTTCAAGAAAAAAAGTTTCAAGATCCGAAGCAAAATTTCGATCCTAGATATGCGGATACCGATGTTTTGGATAAATATCCATTTGGCTATTTTGATTTTAACAAAATCGTCACTTTGGATGGTGATTATTCGATGGCAGCGGCATTGAGAATTTCCGAAAATCTTATTTCTATCGGTCAAACTTCGGAAAATTTAGAATTGGTAAATGCCGGGCACAGGTGGATTCAGAAAATTCAAAATCTTGAAGGCATTCAAGAAAAAGTACTCATGAAAGACACTCCATTTGTCAGCTTAGTGATAGCTCAGACTGAATTGAGCTCTTTAAAGTCCATTCAAGAAGCGAAAACTGAAATCGCAAAAAGTTTGCCTAAAATTGAAGAGGTGTTGCAAAAAGCAGAAATGCAATATCAATGGCCAAAAACGACGGATGGACTTGTTGCCGCCGCATCTGCAATTGCAGATTTCTTACAGAGCTTCTCTTCTGGCATTGAAAAATCCAAGATCTACTCACCGGTGCAAAATGCCATTGTCGCTGAATTGTCCTTTCAAAAAAAATGGGTCATGGATTTGGGACGGAAGTTAAGTGTCGAATTGTCAAAGGCTTCGAAATTTGGTCATTTGATGGAAATAGCCAATCGGACTATTCAGGCAGAAAAGATTGAACTGTCGCCCGAATATAAATTGATGTTGGATCGAGGCGAGCAGTTGGCAAAAGATTTGTCCACCTGCCAAAATCCCCAAGCGGCCCTTAGGGTGATCGTCGATGTTTGGGTCCTACTGGACGATAAACAACGAGAAGAATTGATTAAACCCGTGAATAGCTCTTTGTATCACTTGCTCAAAGGAAGAAGTGACAAAAATTTAAATTGTTTGCGGGAAGAAGATTGCAAGGGTGTGCTTCGAGATTTGATTAAGCAAACATTTGTGCTTCCTCAAATTCAATTGTTTGGTGTTCAAAAAATTTGCCAAATGGTTGAGGATCAATCCTATCAGTACACCTTAAAAATGATTCAAGATGAAATTCCTTCTCTTTATCAGCAAACGCCTCAGCTAATTCGGGAAGAATTGGCAAAGACTTTAAAAGATAAGCAAGACCAATTGGGTCTGATTCAGGCAGACTATTCTGGTTTTTTGAAAAGCCACATTCAAACCTGGAGTGAGGCAAAGCTTTCAAGTGCCGGAAAAGTAGGCTCGTTAGAGTTGGGTCGTTTGAATTTAAATCTTAGAAATCGTGAGTTACGTCTGCGAAATCTGCAAGACAGTTCTTTTGAGAATATAGCTTCGGCTGAATCCGCTGGGGTTGGCTTTTCGATTGGGGCAGAGCTATTGAATTCCGAATTGGCTTTGGAGCAAAGACAACAAATTGGAATTGCAATGGTCAACAGATTGATCGGATTGTCAGGCCATATGGATCGAGATCAGAAATTAGTTCCGGCTTGGTTGATGCCGCTAGAGCCCCAGGGTCCAATTTTAGATATCACGCAATTTGTCGATAAGTCTGAATCTTGGACCATGGTAGATGAAGTTCAAATTAAAAATGGTTTTGAAATCAGTCCGACTCGTCCCCAGAAGATCAATATCACTGCCGTCGGACAGGCTGAGCTTTTACGTGGCGTGGCTCAAATGATTTCCTTCTTTAAAGATTGGAAACAGACTGCTTATGAAAAATCTTTGGGTTTGGTTCAAGCTCAAGATTTAACTCCGGAATTTGATTTTGACGAATTGAAAAGGCCCTTATTTCCAAAAGCAGAAATGCTCACATTGAGTGTGGCAGATGCGGCCGTGATTTTAAAAAATATCACAAAGAAGTTTTCGCAATTTTTTATTGTCAGTTTGAACAATGAAATTAAGTGGAGCAACGAATACGATTTGATCAACGGTGATCCTGCGGTGATGGCCGGGGTAGTTGATATTATTGATGGTGAGCGAGCGCAGACCGTCAAATCTTCAGATGTTTCTAGGTGGATTTTGGCCATCAGCGAGTTTCTGAAAGCATCTGAAGGGATTGAAGAAACCAAAGCAGAAATGCTTTTGACAAAGGATGCTGCCGGTCGTCGACCTTTAGACACCTTGATTGAATCCAGACGTCAGCTGAAATTGCTTTTGGTTGGTCTCAGTAATTTTCTTTCCAATCAGTTGGTTGATAAAGATGGGCTGGTCGTGAATTCAATGACTTTACAGTCATTAAAGAAAGAGCCGATTGTTTTTAAATCAGTTTTAGATCAGGCATTAGCAATTCGGGCCTTAGTGGTGGCAAGTCAAATCACTCAGGTGAAGGTTTATCAGGTCTCGGCGATCGAGATTTACTATAAAATGAACTTTAATTTGTTTAATCCTAAGATTCGCTTTTACTCGGCCAATCCAAGGAATGTAGAAATGCCTTTGCCAATAGCACTAGAAATTGTTCGATCATTGGGGATTTTAAAGCCTTATTTGCCTGAGGTGAGTCAAAAACAATTGGAGCTGATTTTGGCTCCTTGGTACGAGGGATTTAAGACCCTGTATTAATTTCGACTCGCCGTATTGCTAATGGGTAGCTGTTTCCAATGAAGCAAAAGCCGTGTTAAGAATTTGAACCCAAAATGGAGGATCTATGATCGTAGGAGTTCCTAAAGAAATTAAAATCAGCGAGAATCGCGTTGGTATGACCGAAGCGGGCGTGCGCCAGCTTGTTAAAGAAGGTCACACTTTGTATGTCGAAAAAGACGCGGGTGTTGGATCTGGAATCAGCAACGAAACTTATGAAAAAGCTGGAGCTAAAATTTTGGCAACTAAAGCTGAAGTTTATGCAAAAGCAGACATGATCGTAAAAGTGAAGGAACCACTTCCAGACGAATATGAATTGATGAAAGAAAATCAGATTCTTTACACCTACCTTCATTTGGCTGCTGAACCTAAATTGACCAAAGTTTTGTGTGAAAGAAAAGTGAAAGCCGTTGCCTATGAAACAATTCAAAAAGAAGACGGATCATTGCCATTGTTGACTCCGATGTCTGAAGTTGCCGGAAGAATGGCGACTCAGATTGGTGCTTTCTATTTACAGAAAGACCATGGCGGAAAAGGAATTTTGTTGGGTGGAGTGACTGGGGTTAAGCCTGGTAAGGTGACCATCATCGGCGGTGGAGTTGTCGGAACTAACGCTGCTAAAATGGCAGTGGGTTTAGGCGCTCACGTGACTATTTTAGATGTGAGCTTGGCTCGCCTTGAATATTTAGATGATATTTTCGCAGGACGAGTGACAACGCTTTATTCGAACGCTCAAAATCTAGAGCAATCGGCAATCGAAAGTGATCTTTTAATTGGTGGTGTTTTGATCACTGGCCACAAAGCTCCAACTTTGATCAGCAAACAGACGGTATCTCAGATGCAAAAAGGTTCTGTGGTAGTTGACGTTGCAGTTGATCAGGGTGGTTGTATCGAAACTTGTAAGCCGACTTCACACACAAATCCGACCTATGAAGTAGACGGAGTGATTCACTACTGTGTGCCGAATATGCCGGGCGTGGTTTCGCGAACTTCTACTTATGCATTGACCAACACAACATTGAAGTATGCTTCTATGTTGGCAGCAATGGGCGTTGAAGATGCGATCGCTAAAGACAAAGCACTTTACAAAGGCTTAAACGTTTATGGTGGTTATGTTTGCTACGAACCAGTAGCGCGTGACCTTGGAATGGATTACCGTCCATATAAACACTAGTTAGTATTTCCAAATAAGGAAAAAAAAAAAGGCGCTGAAAACAGCGCCTTTTTAATTTAAGTCTAAATTTGGTTTCGGGGAGGAGTATGAAAAAGAAGATTCGCGGACATATTCATAAACACGTTAAGAAACATTTTAAGAAGCACGAAGATGTTGGCTTGTTGGCTTTTGTTCAAAGAACGATCTCGGCGCAGCTTCATTTTTTAGGTGCCATTTGCGCTAGTGTTGGACTTGGCTTTCTTCTTTACTTTGTCTGGTCAAAACCAGGGGCCCAGCATTTTTGGTCCTGTTTGGTATTTGGATTGACGGGGATTTCGGTTTTTTTCAGCAGTGCCCTTTATCATTTTTGCAGCGATGGCTATGTAATCAGTCCTCAGCTTGAAAAGTTGCTCAATGATTTTGACCATTTCTCGATCTATTTGTTCATTGCGGGAACGTACACACCATTTTTAGTAAATGCTGTTCAACATCCCTGGGATGAAATCCTATTGTTTATGATTTGGACAATTGCGATCACTGGGATATTGTACTCTTACTTTAAGCCACGACTGCCTGCTTGGGCACAGCACCGAATCATTTCTACCTTGATATTTCTATTGATGGGTTGGGTTTTGGCCATTCGTTGGAATGAGGTTTACAATTCACTTTCTGCCAATAATTTCAATTTACTTTTGGCCGGTGGTTTAAGCTATACGATTGGCGCAGTCATTTATGCATTTGAATGGCCCAATTTTGTTAAAGGTGTATTTGGTTTTCACGAACTTTGGCATATTATGGTGATGGCGGGTTTTACTTTTCACTACTTTTTGATTTTAGGTTTTTATCTGTAACCTAAAAAATGAATATTTCCCCAGTCTTCGGTTTTCAGCATTGGAATTCGGTGAAGCTTAAGTCTTTCCACCGTCTCTTTGTGAGGATGGCCATATTTTGCCTTGCGAGCTGAAGCGACTGCCCACTTTAAATTTGGCAATTTTGCCAGCAATCCTTGGGATGTGCTGGTTCGACTTCCATGATGTCCTAAGACCAATCCGATTGATTTTGCTGAAGCTTGATGTGCCCATTTCAATTCTTCTTTTTTGGGTGAATCACCCGGAAGCAAAATTTTAAATACTTGATCTTCGATGACCTGACTTAAATCATTTGCCGCCGTTTGTTTTCCAGCTTTTGAAAGTGGATGGGCGACAATTCGGATTAATGTTGGCTCTTCTTTGCAGATTGGAATTTTGGTAATGGACTGCCATTTTCGATTGCTGGTGGCCCCTTCTGGAAGCGAGGTTAAGCAAGCCTCAATGCCACCTAAATTGTTAGCATTAATAGAGGCCGCATAAGATGATGCAAATGATATATGATCTAAATCCCAATGAGATAGAAACAAAATGTTTTTTTTATTCTGACAAAGCTTCAGAACTTGCGAGCTGACGTTTTTTTCGCCACCAAGATCAAAGTGTGTGCAAGCTTGTGGCGTTACCTTAGTGACCCATTGACCTTGGCCAACATTCCAAATGATCAATTGGGAAAGAATTGCTGATTTAAACATAGGAATTTTGAAACCTTATTTTTGAGAATAGTTCGATGAGCGCATGCATGACCGCTATCAATAGCCAAAGGGAAATCCATCGAATCTCACTTAATTCAGGAAAGTTGTTGATAATATTAGAATGAAAAATCCAGTTTAAAGCGGCGGATAACTTTTGAATCAGAGCGAGTAGGTAAGACCAAAGTGCATCCACCAAGTTTGAGGTCGCCGGTATCACGGCGGCAGCAATGCTGGCAGGAATTAGGATAACAGCAAGTATTGCTGCAAATAGAAAATTCATCACAATTGCAGTCATTGAAAAATTCAGAAAGGCAAAGCTGACAAACCCTTGCACAAACAGGGCGTTTTTAAGTGCCCGCCATATTTTGTGCTCATCTTTTTCGGGTAAATTAAAGGACAAACTCAAGCCTGCCAGCCAAGAGAGATAAAAGGAAAAACTAAGAATCCAATCAGGGAAAAAGATCAAACACGTCAGTCCGGCAAAACCTTGGATTTTGTTTTGATTCCAGCCAAGTCGTAAATTCGTTTGGAGCCACTTGATCAAAAGCACCATCAGGCCTCTTACGATGGGTGGCTGGAATCCTGTGCACAGGCAGTAGAAAATAAGTGAAAAAATCAAGATTGCATTTATGAGGATATGTTTTCGATATAGAGGGGAAATTGCGGTTGAAATAATTGAAGTAAAAATAAAAATTAAAAAATGAAGGTGCCCACCAGAAACCACCATCAAGTGAATTAGGCCGGATTGTCGGAAGATTTCTTGGGCAGAAATGTCTTCAATTTTAGTTCCGCAAATGAAAGAGCTCGCAAGATCTCCGTGGTGAAGGCCAAAGTTGAATAGGTAGGAACAGTTTTTTTGTAGGTAGATCAGCCAATCTGCTGAGATTAAAGGCATAATGGATTTAACTATTGTTGATGAAAATGCGGGCATTATTAAAAAAAACATATATCATCAGCTAGTTAGCAACTGCCGATCCGTCGTCTAGATCAACGAGGTTTGTGATAGACTCTGTCAGCGTACGATCTTTGGATTTTAAGATCTGTCACAGACTGAACTTAAAACATTAGGTAAGTTAATAAAAATTAATAATTACAAATAGTTAAGCATGCTTGATGGCGAAGCAATCGGCTGAAACCCTTATTCCATAAACAGTCTAAGGTCCAGGAGGTTAATATTTCCCCAAACAATGTGGATAACTTCTGTGTATTTCCTTGGACTAAATGCTTGAGAATAAAAAAGGGAGCGTGTCATACTTATCTTATGAAAAAAACGATCACTATTTTAGCAGTATCAAGTTCATTTTTATTCACCGCGTGTGCTCTTAATTCAAAGGGTGTAAAGCCCGCCGCTCGAAAGAATGAGGCTGTGACTAAAATGCCTCAGGTTGCTGAGCTGGATAAAAAGTTGAAAGCCAAAGAAGAGCGTCAGCAAGACTCTAAGGATATGCAAAGAATTTTGGCAAAGAAAGCTAAGATGGATGCTTCTGAAGTGGCAATTCGAGCAACTCCGCAGGTAAAAAAAATCACAGTTGAGCCAATTCAAATGCCAAAAGCGACGACCAAATTAAGTGATCGAGATTTATATGCCGAGTTGCTTAAGGCATATGATTTAAATAATGAAATTAGTTTTTTTTCTAAATACCAAGCTTTCATGTCCAATTATTCTGATAGTGCATTGGCAGACGACGCGATTTATTTGGCAGGCCTAATGTCTTTAGCAAATCGCAACTATGGTCCTTCGCTTAAGTATTTCAATGCAATCCTAAATAAGTATTCGATGAGCAATAAGGCGTCGTCAGCATTGTACGCAAAAGCCGTTGCACTTAAGAAAATGAATTTAACTGAAGAAGCCGGCCAGTCTTTTTTCATGGTGATGAAAAAATATCCAGGAAGTCCTGAGGCCATGAGGGCTGAAGCTGAAATGAAGATTTTAAATCGCTAGTAAGGAAGTTATTTTAGTTGGATTTTGAAATAGGATTGATAACCAGGGTCATTTAATTTTGACCAGACAGGATGTTTAAGTTGTCATCAAAAGTACTGTCAAAAGTGCCAGTGATCGTTTCATTGATGTTTTCATCGACATTGATTTTAAGTTCTACTTGCTTTGCTCAAGGGGAAGGCTCTGCCGCTCAAGTTGGTTCAGAAGAGCCTGATTTAAAAAAAGAGGAGCGGTTTTTCAAAGTCTATTCAAATTTCAACTCTGAGCCGACGAGCGAAGAAGCTTGGGGCGGAGTCACTCAAGATAAAGCTCAAACCTATAAGGTTCAAAAAGGTGATACTTTGTGGGGAGTCAGTCAGACTCTTTTCGCAGATCCTCAGTATTGGCCGAAAGTTTGGTCGTTGAATAATGAAGAAATCGAAAATCCTCATGAAATTTTACCTGATCAAGAGGTTAAGTTTTTTGCAGGTACAATGGGTGAGGCGCCGTCTTTAAAAGTCGGAGAAGCCGGAGCTGAAGTTGAGGGGGAATCGGCCCCTCAAGCTGAAGAGGCCGCCGAAGAAAGAGATCCAATGGCGGGGATTGATTTACCGCCGGGTAAACCTTCGGCCCCGCTTGGATCGATCCCGGCAAGCGTGCCGTCATGGCAGTACAGAAAAGATCAAAAAAATGAACTGATCATGGATGTTGAAAAAATCAATCGTGATTTTGGTGCGCCTGAAGAAGTTTTAACTTACTTTTTGCAAGATCAAGAAACTCAGGAGATCGGTAAGATCGTCGAGACTGAAATGGGATTGTCGTCGGCGGGTGAGTTTCAATATGTTTTCGTTGATCTTCCAAAGGGATTGACGGATCGAAAACTTCTAGTCGTAAAAGATATTGGTTCTGTTGAGGACTCGGTTGAGGATACAAAAGGACAAATTGTTCAAGTGCAAGGTGAGATAGAGGTCATCGAAGTCGTCAACCAAGAAAAAAATATGTATCGCGCGATCGTAAAAAGATTGGTCGCCCATGTTGAGGTTGGCGGTAAGTTGATTGCGGGTGAAATGCCAAGATACAATGCTCGGCAAGAAGGCGAAAAAAGTATTGCTGTGGCAAGGGTCATTGGTGGTCAATATGATCGCGTTCGAAAGCTATTTGGTACGACCAATATTTTATTTTTGAGTGGAAAAGGAATGGCGGTAGGTCAGACTTATCCTGTTTTCAAAATTCAAAAA
>CAZDHC010000034.1:0-27732 GCA_964505225.1 uncultured Bdellovibrio sp.
ATACTTTGGGAGTAAATGATTCTTTGGCTATACAGCGATTGCTGGCAAATACTTGAACCTCCAAAAGACTAAATTTCTCAATTTCAAAATCTAATAGGTGCTTGCAATTGTCTGCAAAAGGGACCATTTCATTTTTGATAGAGCTGGCAAACTGTTGAAATGTTCCTATGCGAATAAATGGTTTATGGGTATTGGTGATCAAAGAAAACTGAAAGATTCCTTCAGATGGTATCCAATTTTTAAAATTTGACACCTCAATTCCATTAATCAGAAATCGCGCTTCTTTGGAAATGCTCATTTTATCTAGCTGTTCTAACCAAGCTTTTTTGATCAAAGCATTAGATTTAATTGGAGATAGGCTTGGTTGCGGATTTGTTTCATGGAAAGTTTTCGAAAGAGATTTGTCAGAAAACACCAGGCCATGTTTCAATTTATAGAAATAGGTGTCTGGTTTTTTGCTGTTAGAAATCTTTCTGAGAAGAGAGTATAAAACCTCCCGAGAGTTTCGATTCAAAGGTCGTGATGAGATAGAATTGATAGCTTCTCGACATTCGGTTGAATTGTCTTGTCCCATTTGTGCTGTACGTAAGCAGGATTCGATTCCCTCAAAGGACCCTTCTAATTTTGAATTTAGATCTAGATATCCGTCCGCAAACTCTTGGCCATTAATATTTGCCACATATTTCTGGTATTCATTCAATGATGAGTTGGCAGTTCGCTGAACGACAACTGTCGCCTTTGAATAGTGTGCAATCAGAAGCAATGTGGCGAAAATAAATAATGCGATCAAATGTTTCACTAGGTACCTCCGCCTACAAATTCAATTCGTGATTTTCTTGGTTCGTGAAAGTTAACGCCTTTTTTTTCATTGGGATTTTGAATGGCCGCCCAATAGGGCCCCGGGGTGGCTAGCAAAGTCTGAACTTGATTTTCAGGAACCAGCACTGCAAATTGTTGAGGATTTCTGGGCGCCCTTAAAAGCTTTAAGCGTTGGCCAACTCTTGAGTGTTTAGAGCCCAGGGAGCCGGTAAAAAGATCGACCACGGCAAATTCAGAAATTAACGAAGACAAGGCTTCGGCATTTTGAAGTTCAATGGGAACTAAAACGAAGCCAGCTGGAATATAGGTGTCGGCAGAATCGATTTCTTGGTTCGAGTTTGTCGATTCGGAAGTTCCACCATTGAAGCTGACGTAGGTAATAATCAAGGCCATAAAAGCAAAGGACGCAACTGCGACTTTGTTTTTGGGTTGTTGAATCCAGTTTTCAAGAATTTTAAAATTAATTTTTTCCATACTTACCTTCGCTAAATCTAAAGGGTGTTAACTGCTTCTTTTGTTCAAGAGCTTGATGACTTAAGAAAATGAAAAGAGTGCTGAGAAGGAGAAATATCAAAAGAGATTCTGTCACAGCTTGGCCTCTATCAGACGAGCTTGAAACCTTGAGCCAGCCGTTTCGAGAGTGGCCGCACAGGTTTCTTTTTTGGAGTGGCGATTTTTGAACCATATGTTTCCGTATCTTTCAGTCGAGGACGTTTCAAATGAAGATATCCAAGAAACGGAGATAGCCTGATCCATTGAAAAATTCGAATTAAGCTCGTAAATCGGCGCTACGTCCGGCGCGTCCGGTTTTACGGCTAGTCTATTGGCTCTGCCGATTAGGTTCGACAACTTGAGTCTATACCAATTTCTCTTTTCATTTTTATTGGTAGCATTGATTTGTTGTAATTGTGCCATGGTACGGTCTGTGGCGGATTGCATATGATGATTGGCTATAGCGATCAGCCCCTTTTGTTTGAAATCGAGTTTGGCTTTTGCGAGACTGGTTCGAACTATTTTTGCTTGGGCAACTCCAATAGCAATTGGGTTTTCTGATATCAATGCTATTTCAAGCTCTTTTTTTTCTTGTTCCAGCTGATTTCTTAAGTTTTGGGCTGTTGGATTTAAAGCCATAAGTTGGTCGAGATTGGATTTAACTTGGTTCTGAGCCTTCAAAAGTTCGGACCTGCAAATATGATTTCCCTGCATCCAGTTTTTTATAAGACGAGTCGAGAAAATGAGGAATAAACATGCTGATATGATCACAGGAAGTAAGGTTAAAAATAAGACTAGTGTGTTTCCTTTTTGATTTGAGAGCTGACCTAAATTTCTAGGGGAATAGAGATTTGATTTTGCAAATCCAGATTTATGTTTTTTAGATTCAATATCTTCAATTTGTAAGACAGTTGGATCTTTTTGGAATTCTGATTTTGAGTGTAGATGGGACCAGTTCTTCGGCCAAAAATAAAAGCCGTGTTCAACTGATTCGTAAGTTTCCGATCGCAATTCTGAGAGTTCATTGTTTCTTTGCATATTAGGTACTCGTAAGAGGCATATTTGAAGAATAGTGTTACAAATGACAGGTAGATGATGGCCAAGAACGTTGAAATCAAAGTCATCAGCGATATTGAGACAACAGCGAATTCAATTGTTGTTTGGCCTTTTTCGTTAAGTAGACAATCTTTAGTTTCCTGCTTCATTTCCATTGCCGCCTCGGTTTGTGCCAGTGACCCCAGCATCCAAAAAATCACGCATAGATCTTTTGCGATACATATTTTGGCTGACTTCAGCTGCATCTCGATTTCCAGCGACATTGCCACCAAGTCCCACAACAACATCAGCAAATCGAGTGTTAATGTTTTGGCTTACAGCACGCATAAGAGCGATGGATCCAACGCCGACCAAAGCGACGATGATAAGATATTCGATTAAGGTTTGGCCCTTTTGGTTTTTGAGATGGTTTTTGTTTCGTTTTTTTGAGTTACGCATTTTAGCCCCGCTTTGAATTGGTTTTCGAAGTTTGTTTCGATCAAGCGGGATTGCAAAAATAGATAAGCGCGAATTCTAAGTTAAATAGAACTCGCGTCCGAAATCTGAATTTTTAAATTTTGAATTACTTCTTTTTAGGCTTTTTCGCCGGAGCTTTCGCTGCAGGTTTTGCCTTTGCAACTGGTTTGGCAGTCGCTTTTTTCACAGGAGCCGCCGCTTTCACGGGAGCTTTTTTAGCTGGAGCTGCAACTTTAGCAGCGGGAGCGGGCTTGGCCTTAGGCATTTCTTTAGCTTTAGGGGCTGCTTTTGCAGCAGAAGCTTTTTGAGCCTCGATGACAGCGGCTTTTGCAGCTTTAGCTTCTTCTTTTTCCTTAGCTTTACTAGCAGCCTTTTCAGCGGCTTTTTTGGATTTTCGAGCATTTACAATACGATCCAAGATTTCATAAGCTTCTTTTTGCAAATCATTTTCAAAGATAAAACGATAGAAACCTTCGATTTCAGGGCTTTGGCGAAATTTCTTTAAAGAGGTCGGTAGGCTGTCGGATTGAACGAAATCAATTGAACTGCCATCTTTTGAGAGTTTTACTTTTTCTGACATGGGGCCTCCTGGTTTCTGAGCCGAACTTATTACAGCAGGACTTTTCGGTCAAGGCGTCAAACCGTAATAGATGATACAAGAATTGAATTTAATTGGAAAATTTGGGAAGTTAACAGCCAACTATGATCATTCTTGATGGCAAAACAGTCGCAGAAACCGTTAAAAACTCTTTGAAACTTCGAATTGAAGCCTTTCAGTCTCGATTTGGCAGAGTTCCCCATTTGGCCGTGGTCCTTGTCGGTGAAGATCCGGCAAGTCAGGTTTATGTACGAAATAAGGTAAAATCCTGTGAATCAACCGGGATAAAATCTTCGAAGATCGTTTTGCCGGTGAACGTTTCCCAAGATGAACTCAATCGTACCGTGAAAAACCTAGCTCAAGATGATGGAGTAGACGGAATTTTGGTACAGTTGCCTTTGCCAAAAAATCTAAGTGAAGAGCAAATTCTAGAGATTTTACCGCCTGATAAAGACGTCGACGGATTTACCTATCAAGCATTGGGGTATTTATGGGCTGGTCGACCCTTTGTTGCTCCTTGCACTCCTTCTGGAGTGATGACGATTTTGAAGCATTTTGGAATCAATCCGTCTGGGATGAAGGCTGTTGTCGTTGGTCGAAGTAATATCGTGGGTAAACCGATGGCTCATTTATTGACCTCGGCCGATGCCACAGTCACGGTTTGTCATTCGAAAACGCCAAATCTTTCTGACTATACAAAATCTGCAGACATCGTTGTGGTGGCTGCCGGTAAAAAACATATGCTGGGCAAAGATGACTTTAAAAAGGATTCCATAGTCATCGATGTTGGAATTCATGGCTCTGGCCAGGGTGGGTCCGTCACTGGCGATGTTCGTTTTGCCGAGCTTGATGGTTGGGTAAAAGCGGCGACACCAGTTCCTGGTGGAGTAGGGCCGATGACGATTGCGACTTTGTTAGAAAATACAGTGACGCTGGCTGAAAAACGTTTGGCGAAAAAATGAAACAACTAGTTCTGATTTTTGGCTTCATTCTATCCTTTGATAGTTTTGGCGCATCTTTGGAGTTTTTGACTGAGGCGCAAATTCCCCATAAGTCGATCTTTAAGAAAACTAAAATTGGTGGTCTTTCGGGGCTATATTACGACTCGGAAAAAAAGAATCTTTATGCGATTTCGGATGATCGCGGAAATATTAATGAACCTCGGTTTTACACTTTTGATTTCGATTTGATTAAAAATAAAAATCACTTTGAGCTGAAGATCAATCCAAAAGAAGTGACTTTTTTATCGGTCAATCAGACTGAAAAGGCTCACTCTTCAAAAAAGGCCAAAGCAAAATTGTTCTCAAAAGTTTTAGATTTAGAAGCCATTTCCCGTGCACCATGGGGTGATTTTCTAATGACCAACGAAGGGGACATGAATCAAATTCCCCGAGTGAATCCACAATTGCTGGATGTAAAGATGGACGGAACGATTGTTCGGGAGTTCGAAATTCCGGCTGCGTTTTTACCGGGAAAATCGGGAATACAAACCAAAGGGGTTCAAAACAACCTAGCCTTTGAAAGTTTGGCGGCCAATCCCAATGGCAAAGAATGGATCATGGCGACCGAAGCGTCTTTGGTAAAAGCCCCTAAAAATTCCGTTAAGTTTATTCAGTACACAATGCCAGAAGCTTGGGTTTTAAAACCAGGTAAAGAATGGAATTATCCAATCGATGGCGAAAGTATTGAAAAATCAAAAGATCGAAACAATTTGATCCCAATCATGCGCGGTATTTCGGAAGTCACTTTTTTGGATGAGCAGCATTTGTGGGTGTTAGAAAGAGGCCTGCAGGTTTCGGCCAAAGGAATGCAGTTTTTGGCGCAAATTTATGAGACCGAATTGGGGGCAACAGTCCAACTAGAGAAAAAGCTGATTTTGGACTTAAATACCCTTCGAGATGCCAATGGAAAAGCCATAGAAGCCGAAAACTATGAAGGAATGACCATAGGTCCCCCCCTTCCGACGGGTGAAAACACTTTGATTGTTGTCAGCGATGACAATTTTATGAGAAATCAAGTCACTAAGTTTTTAGTGTTTAAGATTCTTCCCTAGGAGTTTTCCCGTGCCTCAACCTACTATCTGGCGTCTTCGACAAGGTGCTGATCGACGTATTCGATCTGGCCATCCATGGATTTTTTCAAATGAACTTGCAGAAAGCCCAAAAGGGCACACTCCAGGTTCGCCGGTGACTTTGTTGGATTCGAAGGGAAGCTTTTTAGCCAGTGGCTACGGCAATCCTCATTCTTTGATCGCATTTCGCGCTTTGAATTTTGACTCTCATGTTGATGATTGCTGCACGCCCGAGTTTTTGATGGATCGTTTGTTAAAAACCTGGTGGCAACGCAAATCTTTGGGTTACACCGCAAGTTTTCGCCTTTGTTATGGAGAAGGTGATTTTACACCGGGCTTGGTGATCGACCGATATTTAGTTCATCAAGATGGTAAAAAGTTTCAAGTTTTAGCAGTGCAGATTTTAACTGCAGGCATTTCCTATATTTTAAAACAGCCTGAGAAGTTTTTCGAAGAAGTGATCAAAGAAGCCAAAGAGCGCGGCTTGATCGAGTTGAGCTGGGAAAATACGGCCGTCGTATTAAGAAATGACGTGAATATTCGTAAACTTGAGGGCATGTCTTCCGAAGCGGCCCGAGTGATCAAAGAAGTTCCAGGGCTAAACTTAGTGGCAGCGGAAATTGAAATTGCCAATGGCGTTTTAATGACCACAGATTTAATCGAAGGTCAAAAAACTGGATTTTTCTTAGATCAAGCTTACAACATTGGTTTGCTTTGTGATCGTCTAGAAAAAATGGAATTTGCAGAAAAGCGAGTTCGAATTTTAGACCTATGCTGTTATGTTGGCCAATGGTCGACTCAATTGACCAGAGTTTTAAAGGCTCGTGGCTTTGATGTCGAAGTGACTTTGGTGGATGTATCCGAATCGGCTTTGGCTTTTGCTAAAAAGAATGTTGAAAAACAAAATGCCGATGTGGTGAATGTTCGTAAAGCCGATGTGATGAATGACTTGGGATCATTGCCAGATCGATATTTTGATATCGTGATCGCCGATCCTCCAGCATTTATCAAAGCCAAAAAAGATGTGCCGACCGGAAGACATGCTTATTTGAAATTAAATTCAGCCGCATTTAAATTAGTTCGCAAAGGTGGCTTAGTTGTGAGCTGTTCTTGTTCAGGCCTTTTTGAAGAGTCCGAGATGATGGATGTTCTAAAGAAAGCCATCGCAAGGGGCGAAACCGAGTCACGTTGCATTTTGCACGGCGGACATTCTCCGGATCACCCAGTTTTACTGTCTTTCAGTGAAGGCTTTTACTTAAAAATGTTCGTCCATCACGTCTTGTGATTAAGCTCTGACTTCAGGTTGGGCCTGAGCTTGTGCTTTGGCCTGATGAAGTGCAGTGAGCTTAGAAATATAATCTTTCAATGCTGAGTTTTCTTGGCGAAGCACATGAATTTGGGTCATCGCTTGCTGTAAATGGCTGTAATAGTCCTGGCACTCGATTGATTTTTTATCCAAAGCCATTTTCAATTCGATCATTTTCTTTTCAGCCACATCTGAAAGGTTTTTCATCATGTCGTGTTGTTGAATTGTATGATCTTCGTACTGTTTCAAAGTTTCAGAAGCGCTGGAAAGCTGCTCCACTTGAGCCGTCATTTCCTGTTTCAAAGTTAAAATCTTATTTCGCTCAAGTTCTAAATCAGTTGTTAGATCATTGATCTGGCTTTGCAGATTCTTTTTTTCTTGAGCGGACTGATTTGTTTCGCCAGTGAATTTTTCTTTGGCTTTGGCAAGCTCTAGGCGCGTTTCGTTGCACAAAGCCTGAGATAGATCTAATTCATGGGAAAGGTTTTTCACTTTGTCCTGTAAGAAAGTGTTGTGCTTCTTCTCTTCATTCAAATACTGAGAGGCTTTTGAGCGCACCTCTTCAATTTCAAACTGCAGGCGAAGATTGAGTTCCAATGATTTAGCCAAGTCAGTCGACAATTTAGAATTATTCATGCGCTCTTGTTCAAGCTGTTCGGAAACCCGTTTGATTTCACGATTTAGGTCATTGTTTGGAAAGTTCATCGTATCCAATGAGTTAATTTTTTCTTGAATTTCCTGCTGAGCAGCTTTGAGCTCTTCTTGCGAACGTCGAAATTGGGTCTGCATTTTCTCTAGCCTTTCAGAAAAATGTTCTGGTCGGTTATGACTTAAGGTCTGAAGTTTCTCGGAGATCTCATCAAAAAGTTTTTCATGGTCATTCATAGTGTTTCTATTCAACCAAAGGTCCTGACTTGCGTCACTAAAGTTTAGGTCTTAGTCTAGCTTTGAGCCCTAAATTTTGGTAACTAGACTTTTGTTAGATGGTTTTTTGGTAAAATAGGAATTTCGATAAATTGGAAACTTAAGCAGCTAATAATTATGAAACCCGACAAAGACAAACCCTGGACATGGGTAAAATATAGAGATGGATTGTGTAACGGTTGTTATTCAGGCTGTTGCACGATGCCGGTTGAGATCAAAAGTGAAGATTTGATTCGATTGGAATTGGCCAATGAAGATGAATTGAATCAAAGTGCCCGCAAAGTTGCCAAAAGTTTAATCAAAGATGGAGTGTTGAGCACTTACCGTGAAGGAACGGGGCTTTTTACTTTAACTCAAAGACCAAATGGTGATTGTTATTACTTAGATCTAAAGACAAGACTTTGCACGGTTTATGAAAAACGACCGGGTGTATGCCGGGAATTTCCAAGTATTGGCCCCAAACCTGGATTTTGTCCTTCTTTGAAAAAGAACTAGCGATCTTATTTTAAAGCGGCGCCCATAGTTTCTAGAATTTTTTTAGATTCTTCATATTCGCCTTCGGAAACTCGTCTTAATCCAGAAGCATTTGAAAGCGCCTTTAAGGTCGTTTTTCCTTCCGCGCTAGCGGCCCATTTATCAAAAGCGAGCATGAGCTTTTCTTTGATGGGTTCGGGAAGTTCTTTTCGAAAGACCAACGCATCGTTTGCTAGGTTGGTCGTAAAATCGATGACTTTAACTTTCTGTTCAACATCTGGAAATTGAGTGATTACCAAACGGCGAGCATCCATAAACTTTCCGTTTTCGGGTAAAGAATAAAAAGTCGCTCCGGCATCGACTTGTTTTTGATAGACCATCGTTACGACAGCATCATGGCGGCCGGCAAAGACTTCGTCTGAAGGCTTAATGTTTTTTGACTTCAACAAATAGGCCGGCAAAATATAACCCGAAGCTGAAGTGGGATCGACGTAGGCCATTTTTTTGCCATTAATATCTTCGATTTTTGTGATTTTTGAATCCGCTCTCGCAATAAACTGTCCGCGGTAACTTGAACCACCATCGACATTTAAAGTGATGTATTTGGCCTCGGCACCATAGCGATTTTTCGCTAACAAATAAGTCGTGGTGTTGAGGTAGGCGATGTCGACCTTTTTACTACCTATAGCTTCGACCACTGCAACATAGCTAGTTGGAATTGTGACTTGAAATTTCAAGCCAGTTTCATTTTCTAGCCATTGCCCCAGTTCATTTGCACCCAACAGTAAAGAACGGGTGTCTTTGCTGGGAATCAAAGAAATTTGAATAGGGTTGTCAGCGGAGCCAATTTCACGGTTAAAAGTGCAGCTTGTTTGGAAAATTGAAAAAATAAGAGCTGCAACTGATAGGTATGATAGATAAAATTTCATCATTGGTCCTTTAAGATTCTTTATTGTTTCCTGAAAAACGTAAATATCATATGCTACATCTCGATGAGAAATGCAAAGGTACATGCTTTTAGATTGAGCGCTGGTGATGATTTAAAAACTGAAATTCTAAATTGGGCTCAAAAGAAATCAGTTTCTGCCGGAGCTGTTGTGACCTGTGTTGGAAGTTTAAAGGTTGCAAATCTACGGTTGGCCGATGGGAAAACTGGAACTACCTTTAATGGGCCCTTCGAAATCTGTTCCTTAGTTGGAACATTTTCTAAATCCGGAGGGCATTTTCATGTTTCTTTGTCGGATAATTCAGGAAAAGTCATTGGTGGACATCTTTTAGAGGGCAATCGAATTCATACGACGGCCGAATTGGTTTTAATGGAAATTGAACATGTCAGTTTTGAACGCCAGCAAGACGAAAACACTGGCTATCTTGAGCTTGTAGTTAAAGAGAACCAATAGAAAAAATTTAGTAGTGCCAAGGAAACTTACTGAAATCTTGGTCTCGTTTTTCGACAAAAGCATCTCGGCCTTCTTTGGCTTCTTCAGTTCCATATGCCAACCGAGTCGCTTCGCCTGCAAACAACTGCTGACCGACAAGACCGTCGTCGCACATATTAAAACCATACTTGAGCATGCGCATAGCAGTTGGAGATTTAGAGTTCATTTCTGCTGCCCATTCAAGTGCCACTTTTTCTAAATCTTTATGCGGAATAACCGCATTGACCATTCCCATGTCGAAAGCTTCTTGCGCCGAGTAGTTGCGACCTAGAAAGAAAATTTCGCGAGCTCTTTTTTGACCTACCATTTTTGCTAAGTAAGCAGAGCCGTAGCCACTGTCAAAGCTAGCCACATCTGGATCTGTTTGTTTAAAAATGGCGTGCTCTTGGCTAGCCAGAGTCAAATCACAAACCACATGAAGTGAGTGGCCACCACCAACCGCCCAACCTGGTACGACGGCAACAACAACTTTTGGCATAAAGCGAATCAATCTTTGTACCTCTAAAATATGAAGGCGGCCCAACCTGGCCAGATCCATTTTGGAGTTTCCAGAGCTGTCTGAGTTTTCATATTTGTAGCCATCTTTGCCGCGAATACGTTGATCGCCACCAGCTGAAAAAGCCCAGCCACCATCTTTGGCCGAAGGACCATTTCCAGTAATTAAAACCACGCCCACATCAGCGGAAGTTCTAGCATGGTCCAATGCCAAATAAAGTTCATCGACTGTTTGGGGGCGAAAGGAGTTTCGGCATTCAGGCCTGTTGAAGGCGACTCGAACTGTTCCTTGGTTTTTAGCTCGATGGTAAGTGATATCTTGAAAATTAAAGCCAGGGACCTCGGTCCACCATTCGGGATTGAAAATTTCAGACACTTTTTTCATTTCTTACCTCGACTATTGAATCAATTTCTTTTCGGCCTTCGCGCCCAATTCTTTTAACATTTCAACCTGACGAATCAGGTTACCAGATCCTTCGCTCAATTTGCTCATCACTTGCGAGTGAGATTTTTGAACTCCACCGATTTTGTTGCCCAAGTCATCCAAATCTTGAACGAGAGCTGCAAACTTGTCGTATAGGGCTCCGCCGCGTTTGGCGATTTCAAGCGCATTTCTTTCTTGTCGTTCCTGTTTCCAGATAGCAGAAACAGTTCGCAGCGTGGTCAAAAGCGTGGTTGGTGAAACTAAGGCGATGTTCTTTTCCCAAGCATACTGAAGCAAATCTGGTCGATATTTAAAAGCTAAGGCAAAAGCGGGTTCAATGGGCATAAATAAAATAACAAAGTCTGGAGAAAGCAATTTATCTGACGAGTAATATTTTTTTTCAGAAAGACCATCGATATGTCGTTTCAAGGAATCCACGTGCGCTTTGGCGAAAATTTCTTTTTGAGAGGCCTCTTCGGCAGAAATGTAAGCGTCGTAATCTTTTAAAGAAACTTTTGAGTCGACGATGATGTGTTTGCTATCAGGTAAATTGATGATCACATCCGGTTTGATCATTTGACCCTGATCATTTTTTAGACCCATGTCTGTGCCTTGCACAGTGTACTCTTCGCCTTTTCGAAGGCCCGATCGATCCAAAATGCTTTCTAAAATCATTTCGCCCCAGTTGCCCATGATCTTATTGTCGCCCTTAAGAGCTTTCGTCAGATTTTGTGCATCTGAAGACATTCTCATATTGAGTTCCATTAACTTTGAAAGCTCGCCACGTAAAGAACCCCGTTCAGCTCTTTCAGTCGAATAGGTGTCTTCTACCTTTTTTTCAAAATCTTTAAGCCGTTCTTTAAAAGGTTCAAGCAAGGTAGAAAGGCTTTTTAGATTTTGATCTGAAAACTTGGTCGACTTGTCGTCGAAAATTTTAGTCGCAAGATTTTCGAACTTGATGGTCATTTGTTCGCTTAAAGCTTGAAAGTCTTTTTTTTGTCCCTCAAGTCCAGCCATCTGAATTCGAACTTGTTGAAGTTCTTGTTCTTTGACCATGAGGTCCTGAGTTTTTTGTAACAATTCTTGAGTTCCCGCGGCCATAATTGACTTATTTCGAGCAAAAACAGCCAATGCTCCGCCGGCCAAACCCAAGACTCCACCAACTAGTAATCCGATTTCAAAATTCATAGGCCGAGACCATAGCATTACTGCAACGCAACAATCAAAACAAGACTGCAGGCGTATTGATGGTTCTTGAACAAATCGTTAGATTTATTGTCTATGAAGTTAAATAAAAACCTAAATGGCTGGATATTAGCAGCCCGACCTAAAACTCTGACAGCCGCAGTGTCACCAATTTTAGTAGGGACGGCCTTGGCTTACTCGGAATTTGCTCATTGGACTTGGTGGGTTTCGGCGCTGGCCCTAATTGCGTCTTTGTTTATTCAAATTGGAACCAATTTGGTCAATGACTCGGTCGACTTTAAAAAAGGTGCAGACACCGAGAAAAGAATTGGCCCTCAACGAGTGACACAATCAGGAGTTTTTACTTCAAAACAAGTGATGTGGATGGCGGGTGTGTTTTTTGGCTTGGCCGTAGTTTGCGGAATTCCTTTAGTTATTAAAGGCGGTTTTCCAATTGTGCTGGTTGGTTTGATTTCAGTTTTGATGGGCTATGGTTATACAGCTGGTCCTTTTCCATTAGCCTATCGGGGATTAGGTGACCTTTTTGTTATTTTATTTTTTGGTCTCATTGCAGTTGGCGGAGTTTACTATTTACACGTCGGCGACATTTCAAGTTCTGCCGTTGTGGCGGGATTGCAAGTGGGCCTTCACTGTACAGTTCTGATTGCAATCAACAATCTTCGAGATGTCGACGGGGATAAGTTGGTGGATAAGAAAACTTTGGCAGTTCGTTTTGGCAAAAAATTTGCGCGGTTTGAAATTGCGTTTTTAGCTCTGTTCCCATTTGTCCTAGGATTGAATTGGCTACTGGTTGGAAAGTCGTGGGCTTTTGTTTTGCCTTGGGCATTGCTTCCATTTGCGGTGAAATTAGTGAGATTGATTTTTGCGACCGAACCAAGTCCGGCCTATAATCAGTTTTTGGCAAAAGCGGCGGGGCTGCATTTATTTTTTGGAATTTTATTAACAGTAGGTCTTTGTCTGTAAGATTAGCGGTGAAAATTTATGCTAAAATTTTGGTACTATAAATACGAATTGATTCCGAATGCTAATCTGGGCGCATTGGCTGATGAAAATTCACGAAAAGGTGCTTTGTTAAAGATTCAGTGGCCAAATAAAAAGATCGGTTACGCGGATCTTTTTCCCTGGCCGGAACTGGGTGATAAAACATTAGATGAAGAATTGGCAAATTTAGCCAAATTTAAGATGAGTCCCTTGGTGGAGCAGGCAATTTGGTTGGCAAAAAAAGACGCCGCCATTCGAGCTGAAGGAAAAAATGCTTTTGCGGGTGCGGCTCGGATTAAGAATCATTATTTGATTTCTGATTTTACAAAATTTAAAGATGAGAACATGAAGGAGCTTCGCA
The DNA here is from genome assembly GCA_964505225.1 of uncultured Bdellovibrio sp. GTDB lineage: Bacteria > Bdellovibrionota > Bdellovibrionia > Bdellovibrionales > Bdellovibrionaceae > 21-14-0-10-47-8. Next base: position 13,103 of record CAZDHC010000034.1, read on the forward strand.
CCGCTGGTTTTACAACTGTCAAAATCAAAGTGGGGCGCTCCATTGATGAAGAGGCTAAATTTGTAGAGAGAATCATTAAACAAAATCCGATAGCGATTCGTTTGGACTTCAATTCCAAAACCAATTTCGCTGAATACGAACGATTTATGTCCCACTTGAATCCTGGTGAAAAGGCCAAAATTGAATTTGCTGAAGACCCAATGCCTTGGCATCCCGAAGCATGGAAAGATGCCTCATCACTTGGCGTTCCCTTTGCAATCGACAATGAGTTTTCCAAAATTGACTGGGAAAAGATAAGGGCGCCACTGCCATTTAAATTTGTGGTCATTAAGCCTGCTCGGCAGGACATGGACAAAACCGTCAAAATTATCGATAAATTTGCCTTAAAGATGGTGGTTACTAGCTCCATGGATCATCCAGTTGGTGTGGCCCATGCCTGTTTGGTAGCATCCGAACTTAAGAAGTTCTATCCGAACACATTGATTGACTGTGGATGCTTATCGCTTAGAGCTTATAAGCCCAATGATTTTTCAACGCGAATTCAAGCTCAGGGGCCTTATTTGATAGCAATTCCAGGAACGGGAATTGGATTTAATGATCTATTAGATAAAATCAATTGGATCCCGGTTGGAAAATAAAGCTTTGGAAGCGCAATTAGATTTGGATTGGAATTCTTCCGAGCAAAAGATTCTTTTGAATCCAAAACTGAAATCAGATGAGGCTCAGACTCTTCAGCGCTTAGGCGAAAAATTTTCTAAATCCAGTCATGTTTGGATTGCCTCGTCAGGTTCCAATAGCTCATCCAACGAGTCAGTTAAATTGATCGCACTGTCAAAAGCAGCAATTATGGCTTCGGCGGCAGCTGTTAATCAGCATTTGCAAAGTAGTGCTAATGATAAGTGGGCGCTTTGTTTGCCGACTTTTCATGTCGGCGGACTGGGTATTTTTGCCAGAGCACATTTATCTGGAGCATCGGTTTTCAATGGGCTTTCTGATGAAAAGTGGTATGCAAAATATTTTTTTGACCTTTGCCAGAGAAATCAGATCACTTTGTCAGCGTTGGTGCCGACCCAGATTTATGATTTGGTTTCGCTAGGTTTAAAATGCCCGGCAAGTTTAAGAGCAATAATCGTGGGTGGCGGCAGTTTGTCTGAAGACCTTTATGAAAAAGCCATAGACTTGGGTTGGCCCTTGCTTCCAAGTTTTGGAATGACCGAGTGCGCTTCGCAAATTGCCACAGCCGATTTAAATACTTGGCAAAAAAAAGACCGAAGGTTGCAGGTTTTAAGTCATTGTCAGGTTCGTCTTGATAGGGAAGGCTTTTTAGAAATCCAAAGCAAAGCGTTGATGACTGGGTACGCTCAAATGGTTGGTGGTCAGCAAGTTTGGAATGAAGTTAAAACTGGAGACTGGATTAAAACTCAAGATAAAGTTCAGCTTTCGGGGTCTTATCTATTGCCATTAGGGCGCGGAGCCGACTTTGTTAAAATTTTAGGTGAAGGTGTTAATCTTTTAGAGCTGGAAAATATTTTGAACTTAGTCGTAAATAGAATCGAAAAGCAATTTTTGAATGAAATGACTTTGTTGGCAGTTCCTGAATCAAGACGAGGACATGAAATAGTTTTAGTTTTCAGCCATAAAGTTCAAGCAGAAATAGTTCAAAAAATTCTGAATGAGTTTAATCAACAAGTGAAACCCTTCGAAAAAATCACAAAAACTGCAGATGTGATTGAAATTCCTAGAACTGATTTAGGAAAAGTTAAAAAATCCCAATTACTGGAAAATGTTTTATCTTCTACTTTTCGTTAAACGAATCGCTTCTTTTTCAGATAAAAGCTCGCTTGCTTTTTGTTCGTTTAAGATTTTTTCAATTTGATCAGCTTTGATCAAAGGGCCTTTTCCAACACCTGGGCAGAAGGATGCGACTTCTTTTTTCCAAACTTTGGCATTCATGACATCGGGCCAGAAAGGCCAAGTTCGACATTGGGTCGGACGTCCTAAATAAACTGAACAACGTTTTCCTGCTAAAAATTGGCAATCAGGATTTTTTGGATCTTCTTTGAGGTGATAAAATCCATTGCTGATCTCGCAATGTTTTTTGGTAAAGGCTGCAGTTGTCATTTTAAGAACTTTTGCCATTCGTCTGCGGTCTTCGATGTTCATAAAGACATAGCCATACTCGCCATGGGAAGTGCAACATTGGCCAGAACCCTGACATTGAAAATGAAGTCCTTGCTTATGCATTTGGAGCTTCCAAGTATTTGCTGAATTGAACTCGGATTTTTTCAGGAATTTTTGTTTTCTTTTTAGTCTTAGCTTCTAAAAATGTGTGAACCATTCTGAGCTCTGCACAAGGGCTTTCAGGGGTTTTGGGATCTAAAAATACGTACTGCATCTGAAAAGTGGTTTCGCTCATTTTTCGAACAGAAACTTGCACCAAATAGCTGCTGCCGGGGAAAAATGGCCTTAAAAAGTTGCACTCGGTGTGTCGAATCGGAACTATAAATTCGGGATTTCTAAAGTACTCTTTCCAAGCCAAACCGGCCTCTGTCAGAAAATCCTCAAAACAGTCATGCGCTAGGCCGAATATGTTGCCAAAGAACATGATTCCAGCCTGATCTGATTGTGAAAAACGAATGGGTACTTCTTTTTGAAAAATTGCTGCCATATGGATCCTTTGCTTACTCTCTAAATTGACCCATACCGTCCTTGACTTCAAGGACGACTCTTTCTATTTAATGCAAAGCAATGAGCAACAGCCTGACTACTAAAATTTATGATCCAAAGGATTTTCCGGCCTATCTGCCAAAGCTCAATACTTTGTATGACGATCTTTTTTCCGGTGGAAAAGGTTTTCGGGCTAAATTGATCAAAATATTTGCCGAGAATTTGAAGGTTCCGGCAAAAACGGAACTGCTTTTGTCTCAGACTATTGAATTTATCCACAATGCCTCTTTGCTTCATGATGATCTAATTGATCGTTCGGCCTTAAGAAGAGGCAAAACTGCGGCTTGGTTAAGGTTTACTCCCGAGTATGCGGTTTTGGCCGGGGACTATCTTTTAGCCCGAGTCATGGTCAATCTATCTGGTCATGGAAATATTCGCTTGGTTCAGTACACCGCTGAAGTGATTTCAGATTTGCTAGAAGGTGAATGGCTGCAGGATTCTTTAGTTGGTGATCTGAATGTGGAGCTCAGTCAATTGGACCGAGTTCACAATCTTAAGACGGCTTCACTTTTTAAGTGGTGTTTGCGCGCTCCATTTATTGCGCTTGAAAGATACGAGCCACAACTGCACACCACGCTTGAAGAAATGGGAACACTGTTAGGTCAGCTTTTTCAACGGTCCGATGATTTGTTGGATTACGATATTCGAAACAATGAAGGCAAAGCAGTCCTAGGTGATTTAAAATCAGGATACTTAAATTCTTTTGCGGCTTTTGCGACAAAAAGCTTAAAGGGATCAGAGCGAAATCAGCTCAAAGAAACCAAAACTCTTGAAGCTTTTCAGGAGTTGATTGGTGGCAAAACTGAATTTGATCGTTTGGTTGCTGATTTTGACGAGAAAAATGTTTTTTTGATTCAGCTTTATCAACACCATTTGAAAACTTTAGAAAGTTTTCTAAGCGAAGACGAAAATTCTTTGTTGAAACAAATTGAGCCATTGACGGAAATTTTATATTGGAGAAGAAAGCCGTAATGACGGAACTTTTAACTCTTTCAAAAGCAGATCCAAAGTTTTTGAGCTATTTAGACGGGACTTTTTCTAAAAATGAAAGAGCCTTGCCAGTTCGCTCTTTAAATGTTCGCACCGAATCCGAGCAAATTACATTTCAAATTAGAAAAGTAAAAGATATCGAGCGGCCTTGGTTTGCTTCACAGTGGTTGCAAATTTTAAAAGTGCGAAATCTTCTGTTGGTGGCCTTTCCAATCTTTTTGATTTTAACCAAGGATCTTTTGCAGGGTAAGTTATTGGATCCTTTCACTGCCGTACTTTCATCTTTGGGCGTTTTGTTTTTGATGACAGGGATGAGTTTGCGAAATGACTATTTAGATCACCTTTCTGGATTGGATCGGGTGCATCCGCAAGCGGGAAGTCGATCCATTCAGAATGGATGGGTCACGGCGAAACAGGTTTTGCTTTGGTCTTATGTCTATTTTGCTTTGGGGTTTGTATTTGGCCTAAAAGCATTGATCATGTACCCAAAAGTTTTGATATTGTTGGGCGTCTTGGCAGCTCTAGGAATCTTTGGTCTTTCCTCTTATAAATTGGGATTTAAATATCGTCGCTGGAGTGAATGGACGGCATTTTGGTTATTGGGGCCATTTCTGGTCATCGGTGTGCATTTGTCGGCAGGAGCTGAGTTGGATGCTGAAACCGTAGCGCTAGGAGTGTTTACGGGTTGGATGTCAGTGTTCTATTTGCATTTGAAAAATTTCGATCAATTGATGGTCAATGAAAAGGCTCAATTTGAAAATACCATGACTTGGTTGGGTTATGAAAAAGGCCGCCAATGGTTGGCTTTGTGGTGGGTGGGGCTTTTCTTGATTCAATTGGGTTATCATCACATGTATTCAAATTTGGCTTGGAAAATTATTTTTGTCGTATTCACTTTTGCAATGACGGTTGGTTTTATTCAGAAACTACGAAACCTCACTTCGCCATTGGGATCTAATCATCGAAATCTTTTTCAATTTGGTCGTTGGATGTTAATTGGTTTGGTGATTTTGTGGTCGGCTCGGGCCCTGTGGTAATGGCTAAGATAAAGCTACTCTTGCAAACACCAATTGAACCCGCTTTGCAGTCTATTTTAGACTCGGTTTCAGGAAAATTGTTGGTCGAATTCGTCGAGCAACAAGAAGTCATTTCAAAAAATGAAAGTCATTTTAAGTTCACTGAAAAAGGATTGTCTTTTTTTGACGGGGAGCTGGGCGAACTTCATCTGGATTTCATTTCAGACACTGTCAATTACTCACGTAAATCCCATAAGGGAAAAAGTGAACTGATCGCAAAGGCAACAGGACTTCCGAAAGGCATCGAAAGAGTTTTCGATGGAACCTTAGGGTTGGCTCAAGATGCTTGGTTTTTATCTCGGTTGGGAGCCAAAGTCATCGGCTGCGAGCGATCGCCAGTTTTGTTTGTTCTTTTAGCGGAAGCCCTATCTCGAGCGAAATCACAATATCCCCAAATTGAATTTGAAATTTTATTTGGGGACTCGATGGAGCATTTAAAAACCCATCAGTACGAAGCTATTTATCTAGATCCGATGTTTCCGGAAAAAAAGAAGTCAGCTCTGCCAAGAAAAGAAATGCGAATTTTTCGAAAGCTTGTGGGAGATGATTTGGATGCCAAAGAACTTTTGGCGGCGGCAAAGTTGGCGGCCACTGAAAGAGTTGTCGTGAAGCGGCCGATGAAAGCGGAGCCACTTGCTGAGGGTGTCATTCATTCGTTCGAAGGCACGACGGTTCGCTATGATCTTTATAGCACAAAGGTTGGGATATGATTTCAGGTGGATTTTTTATTTTTTGTTTATTGTTGATGATTGGATTGAGGATATTAGTAGCGAAATTAACCGGCAAAACTGAATGGGGTCAGGTTTTTATTGCAGACTTTTTTAAAAGTGCGGCTTTGATCAGTATTTCTGGGAGCCGAGATGCAACTTCTAGAGTCGCAACCCAATTTCAGCCTTATCCGAGGGTTTACCAACTGTGGTTGGCGCTGCAGAATTTGTCGTATTTGTTGCCATTGATTTTGCTGTTAGCGAGCCCATTGTTTGTTTTTTCAGACTTATTGAATTTTTTGAATCAACAATCAGCTCAAGAAAATCCTCCGGTTTGGATATTTTGGATGGGAATGAGTGATCCGGCTGTATTGATTGGAGCCTTATTTTTTGGTTATGTCTTTAGAGCGGTTTTTCGTTTTTCAGGTCTTCTTTTGCCTTTCATTTCGGTTCTGGTTTTTACCAGTAAAATTTCAATTTCATTCGCTTGGGCACTTTTTTTAGGAGAATTGATCTGTGTTGCCATCGAGACGTTGTGGGCTCGAAAGGGACCCGAGTCAAAATATCGAGCCTTGGTGACTTTGTCTTTGGCGATCGCCGGGCTTTTGTTCTTTCCGGTGATTTTTTTCTTCACGGGTCCAGGATTTCAATTTACTGGGGAGTTAAGATGGATACAGTGGTTGGGATTGGTGCTGACATTTTTGGCTACTGAAACTGCGGTCAGTATGATTTTTTTCCACTTTTATTACCAACGCACTCAAAAGAGCTAGACTAAAGGTTGTGCGGCCTTTGCCAATGCTTGCTGAAGTCCCTAGAATAAATGGGCTATGGCTGATGATTTAAAACTGAAAATTAAAGAGTTAGAAGTTGAGCTTTCTGAGAAAAATAAAGAGCTAGCTCGCTATCGCAATGAAGTTGCGAAGGTCAATCAAGTCATCGAAGGCTTAGTCAGTGACATGTCTCAAGAATTAAAGCTGGCGGGGTTGATCCAAAAACTGCTTTCTCCGACAGAAATTCCCAACATTCCTGGGATCGAATTTTCCTCTAAATTTGTACCCGGTACCAAATCTGGTGGGGACTATTTTGACATTTTCGAACACGATGATCGTTTAAAGTTTGGAATTATTGTCTCGAGCAGTTCGGGCTATACAATGTCGGCCCTATTTTTATCTGTGTTGATGAAGCTGTCTGCGCAGATTGAGGCTCGAAAAGGACTTTCACCTGATAAGGTCGTAGCTTTGATGGCTGAAGAAATTGTTCCCAATATTCAAAAAAATGACTCGGCCAGTTTGTTTTATGGAGTCGTTGATCGTCGAACTTATGAATTAAAATTTTCGAGCATTGGCTCTATTGCTGCTGTGATTCAACCACATGGTCAAGAAGAGTCGACCTGGTTGCAAGCCTCAACTGGGCCTTTGAAAATGGGATATGCTGAGAAGCCGTTGGTAAATTCTTTGACCTTAGGGCCAAGAGACCGACTGATTTTGTGTACTGAAGGTGTCTTGAGTGCACAGACCCAAGGCGGGGAAATATACGGTAAAGATCGCTTAATGAAATCTTTGGTTCGCGCTCCACGATCTGGGGTGCATGATGTAAGAAATGAAATACTCTATCAGGTCGAAAAATTTTCGGGTTTGTTAGAGCCGAATCGAGATCAGACTGTGCTCGTCACAGAGGTCAAAGATCGGGTCATAAAACTTGCTAAAAAAAATACGTTGTAGTTAATTGAATTGTTATTTTTTTAATTGAAAGGATCAAGTTATGGCAGATGCAGTACAAATTTATGAGGGTGCAGTTGATAAAGGATTGGAAGGAGTTGTTTCTTGTACAACAGCAGTTTCAACAATCCAAGATGCAACATTATGTTTTAGAGGTTACACAATTGAAGACCTGGTTGAGCATTCAACTTTTGAAGAGACGACTTTTCTTTTGTGGAACGACCGCTTACCTAAAACAAGTGAACTCGAGAACTTTAAAAAAGATCTGGGTGCTGAATACGGATTGCATGCGGATTTGATCAAAGTGTTAAAGACAATTCCGACAAAAGGTGTGCATCCAATGGCTTGGTTGCGAACTGCAGTTTCTGTTATGGGCCATTGGGATTCAGAAGCCAATGATAACTCGCCTCAGGCAAATGCACGAAAAGCAATTAAGTTGACCGCTAAAATGGGAACTTTAGTTTGTGCTTTTGAAGCAATTCGCAATGGCAAAGAGCCAGTTGCCCCGAAAGCTGACAAGTCTATTGCTTGGAACTTTATGTACATGCTGAAGGGTGGAGTTGAACCTAAAGCTGACGTTGTAAAGATTTTTGATACTTGTCTGATTTTACATGCCGATCACGAATTGAATTGTTCGGCGTTTGCGACTCGAGTGACGACGTCTTCATTGAGCGATATGTATTCGGCAATGGTTTCGGCGTTAGGAGCTTTAAAAGGTCCATTGCACGGTGGAGCCAATGAGCAAGTGATGTTGATGTTGAAAAAAATCGGCACCATGGACAAAGCTCAACAGTTCGTAAAAGATGCTTTGGCAGCTAAAGAAAAAGTCATGGGTATCGGTCACCGAGTTTATAAAAATGGTGATCCACGAGCGGCGATCTTAAGAAAAATTTCAGATAAATTGACAGCTCAGATCAACGAACACATCTGGTATGAGATGTCGACTTTGATTGATGATACTATGAACAAAGAAAAAGGCCTTATGCCAAATGTGGATTTTTACTCGGCAACTGTTTATTACAGCATGGGAATTCCAATAGATATTTACACTCCAATTTTTGCAGTTTCACGCGTGAGCGGATGGATCGCACATGCGATGGAGCAGTATGCGAATAATCGTATTTATCGTCCTCGTGGAAAATGGACAGGTAAATCTGGTTTAGTTTGGGCACCAGTCGAGAAACGGTAATTTGAAAAAGATTTTAATTATTTCCACCTCTCTCGAAGAACAAGATTTGATCGAAGAGGTGGCTCAGCAACACAGTCCAGGTGGTTTCGAAATCGAAACCACCGCTTCTTTTGGACAGGATCTTAGTTTTTGGTTGGCATCTCCGCCAGACATCTTAGTCGTCAATTTACCTGATGATGATTTATTGCAAGGTTACTATTTCACAAAGTTAAGACGTGATGTCCAGACTTCTCAGGCCGTTATATTTTTGTGCAGTCAGATTTCGGCGCCGTTGATGCAGCTGTCGACTCATTTTTCAAAAGTGAGAATCGTCAAAACTCCGGCGGGAAGTTTTACTTTGTACAGGCACGTGGTTGATCTGGCTCAAGAGTATGGTGATGGAAAACAACAGATTCACCCCCGTTATATGACAGATCAAGTTATTGAAGTTTCTTCGGATTTTCGAGATGGAAAAACCGAAGCGACCATGAAGAATCTGTCAAAGGGTGGAATCTATTTCGAAGCCAAAGAATCTGATTTCAAATTGGCCGCTGGCGACCTAGCAAAGGTCAGTATTCTTTTGGGAAATCCATCTAAGCAATATGTTTTTGATATTAAAATCGTTTGGGCGCGACCTCAACCCAATGGTGAAATTGGTTACGGCGTAGCCTTTATTGAAAAAGAAGAAGTCTATAATAATTTACTTAAAAATATCTAAAGGAAGAAAATGGCGTCAGTTTTTACTAAGATCATTCAGGGTGAATTGCCAAGCTACAAATTGCATGAAGATGATTTGACCATTTCAATTTTAACAATCGAGCCGATTAATATTGGACACGCTTTGGTCATCCCAAAACAAGAAGTGAATCACTGGTTTGACGTTCCCGAGGCTGCTTATTTACAAGTTCAAAAAAACGCGCAAAAGCTTGGAAAGGCCATCCAAAAAGCCACGGGCTGCTCTCGTGTTTTGACCACGGCGATTGGATTTGAAGTGCATCACTATCATTTGCATTTGATCCCGGCTTGGTCCATGGATGACTTGAATTTTAAGAAAGCCACAAAAAGAACGGAAGCTGAAATGAAAGACATTCAGCAAAAAATTATAGCGGCACTTGGTAAATAAATAAATTTTTAGTTATTAAGACTTCAATTTCCATTCGCCCTCTTTCAGAAGGCGTTTGACTGCATCCACTGATAAACCAACAACATTATCAAAAGAACCAATCACCTTTTCGACAAACTGTCCGCCCAACCCTTGAATTCCATAGGCGCCGGCTTTGTCCATGGGCTCGCCGCTTTGGATGTACTCTTTGATTTCACGATCAGACAAATGTCTAAAAATCACGGTGGTTGTTTCAACAGTGTGTTTCATTTTGAGACGCTTCAAAGCTTTGTCGGGATTTTTTTGAAATTCTTCGCGAAAGTCGGTGGGAGCAGGCCCTTCGACCAGGATCACAGCGGTCTTAACCTCGTGGCTTTGACCTGAAAGGTTTTTTAAAAATTTGAAAGCCATCTCTTCGTTATCTGGTTTACCCAAAGCTTCTTTGTCGTAGATCACCATGGTGTCTGCGGCAAGTATCAAAAAACCCTGTCCTTCCGATGGTTTATAAGCCAACAAAGAGGCGATGGCCTTTCGTCTAGCAATTTCTAAAATTTGTTCATCCATCGTCAGCTTATCTGTCAGGTTTTTCTCAAGTTGTTCCGATACCTTAACTGAGAAAACGTGGAAGAAAAATTCTGCTCGTTCCAACAAGTCTTTTCGTCGCGGCGATTCGGACGCAAGAACAAGTTGCAGAGTTTGATTTGATATTTTTTTTGTTGGTGCTTGCGGCATTAAAAATATTGTCCATGTAAGGAAGGCAAATGGGTAGTGCAGATTTATTATTGGTCGGGGGGCTTTTTGCAGCAGCCTTTGCCGTATACTCTTTTGTATCGGCGCTGATGACCAATTCAAATGCAGAAAGAGATATGCTTTCATGGGCCAGCGGTAATGAGCCTGTGAAATCTAAATCCGCCCTCGTCAATTGGTCGAGACCATTGGTGCACCAATTCACTTTGAAATATGCGCTTAAATACAAAGATCCAGCGGTTCGTAAACGACTGAATAAAACGATTTTAACTTCTGGATTGTCTCGTGAAATCAACGTAGATGAATTCATTGGGATGCAATTTTTTTGGGGAATCATGGTTCCCGTGGTGATGGCCCTGTTGAACTTTGCTCTTGAGTTCGGCTTTCCCATGATCATGTTCGTGTTTGTCGCGCCACTGGGATATTACTTTCCAACTTTGTATGCCAACCAAGAAAAGACCAGACGTGAAACTTCAGTGCGAGCCGACCTGCCATTTTTTGCGGATCTTTTGGCGCTTTCGACCGAAGCTGGTTTGGATTTCATTGGTGCGATTCAGCGAATCGTTGATAAAGCTGAAAACAGTGTTTTAGCTGAAGAACTGGGAATTGTTCTTAAAGATATTAAATTGGGAAGTTCTCGTGCAGATGCCTTAAAGGGCATGGCGCAACGATTGGACATTTCCGAGATCACAAGTTTTGTAGCGGTGTTAGTGGACGCCGATGCGACCGGTGCCAGCATCGCAACCGTGCTAAAAGATCAGTCGGTACAAATTCGTCTTGATCGTTTTGTCCGGGCAGAAAAAGCCGGAGCGCGAGCATCTCAATTGATGTTATTTCCGATGATGCTTTTTATTATGCCTGCGGTGTTTTTAGTTCTGTTTGGTCCAGTGGTTATTCAGATGTGGTACGGAGGCAGCAAGTGATGGCGCAACTGATGAATAGCGAAAAGGCAGTGCTCATTTCAGACCTTAAAGTTGCGGATCAATTCTGGAGTCGCACCAAAGGACTTTTGGGGACGAAAGATCTTTCACCAGAGCAAGGTCTTTGGATCCATCGTTGCAATAGTATTCACACGTTTTTTATGAATTATTCAATTGATTGTGTTTTTGTCGATAAAAATTTGGTTATCAAATCTTTGGTTAAAGACGTGAAGCCAGGCCGTATGTTGTGGCCAATCTGGGGAGCGGACTCGGTGGTAGAGTTAAAGTCCGGACAGATTGAAAAATTAGGTTTTAAAATGGGGGATCAACTGTATGTGGGCGCTTAGAATATTAAATGGCCCGCAAGCAGGACAGATTTTTGTTTTGCGACAGGGGCGCAATCGAATTGGAAGATCATCATCGGTTGATTTTCAATTGAATGTGGGCGGAATTTCCAAAGAGCATATGGAACTGCAAGTGTTTCCAGATCGTATTGTTTTAAATGACTTACAATCAAGCAATGGATCTTTCGTTAATGGAGTTCGAGTTCACAACACTCAAGTTAGGATCGGCGACAAAATTGGTTTGGACCGAGTTCTATGTGAAATCATTCCAGCGCCAGCCATGCAAAATCAAGCATTGGTACCAGCTGAAATGACAAGGGGAATGACGAGAACTGGAATGGGGCAAGGAACATCGACCCATTATCCGACGGCACTGACCAGACAAACTGGTTTTTCACAACATCATCCAGCGCAGAGCCGAACTTCAGTCGATCCAGTACGAAATGAAAATAGAAACCAAATGAGATATGAAGATGACTACTCTGAGCAACCAATATCTCGTTCGGCAGCAGGTCCATCTGTAGACTATCAGGCTTATCAGGAAAAAATAGAGACCTTCGTCAATGATAAAATTCTAAAGGCACTTTATCAAACTTTAGAAGTCTTTGAATTTAAGGCTGTCATCATGGGATTTTCAGTTGTTTTTATTCTGATGGTGACATTGCTTTCTATTTTACCAATGAATCAAATCACTTCGGAAAGCATTAAGACTGAAAGTCGACGCCGAGCCATTACAGTGGCAAGAGCTTTGGCCAACGCCAATGAAAAGGCAATTCGCACCGGAGAAATGGCTGGCTACAGTGCTGATTTAGTGTTGCGAGATGAAGGGATATCTAACGTTTATATTCTAGGAAAAGACGGATCGATCATCGCACCACCGGAAATGTCGGGTATGACTCCACGAGGTGATGCCGCTGGATTTGCCAGCCGTATTAAAGGACAAGTTCGAGAAATGTCTGAAGAAATTAGTGGTGGAAAATTGGCTGCCAGTGTTCCGATTTTAGTTTTTGATCCAGAGCTTCAGCAGAATGTGGCCAAGGCTCATGCTGTTGTTGTCTATGATCCAGGAAGTTTGAAATTTGATGACGGTCGGGCTTTAGGACTGTTTGTTCAAATGTTGGCGATTGCTTTGATATTTGGTTCGGCTCTTTTCTATCTCATGTACCGTTTGATTGAACATCCAATTATCAGACTTAATGAAGAGATCGACGAGGCCATGCGTGAAAATCGCGATCACGCCGTGCTCAACATTAAGTTTCCAGCATTGCAAAGTTTAGTGGTGAATTTAAACAGTCTTTTGTCTCGAGCTAGCCAAGGTGGTGGTTCTGGGGCTCAAAATACTTCCATGATTTACGACCAAGAATGGATGAATTTGACTCAGCTATTTGGCTATCCGGCGCTTCTTATCAATAAGGATCTGACTGTACTATCTATGAATCAAGCCTTCGAGTCTTTGACGGGAATTGTTGGATCACAAATTCAAGGTCAGCCATTGCAATTTTTGCCTGATCAAGCCATGCAAAAGAATATTTTGGAGCTAACTGAACAGTCGGCTCAAAATCGAAACCAGGTTCAGTTTGATAAACTAGAGATTTCTGGAACGATGTTCAGTTTGCAATGCCAAGCCATTGCGGTTGGAAATGAAACTAAGTTTTTTATGATCACGATCTCGCCATCTGAAGAAATGCAAGGAGGGGCTGCGTGACGGCTGCTCCGGTCATTGCCCGCAGTTTAAAAATCGCGATCAGAGTCGTTAACGGCTCTGAACAGGGCAAGACTTGGTCTTTTGAAAAGCCAATTGTATCGATTGGTCGGGGTTCTGAAAACGATATGGTTTTTGCAAATGACCCTAAAATGTCCAGAAATCATGCGGAACTTAGAGCTCAAAATGGACAACTTTATATTAGAAATTTGAGCCAAAAGAATTTTATTTTGGTTAACGGTGAAAAAGTTGAAGAAAAGCTCATCACGGGTCAGGTTGAAATTTTTATTGGTGAGACGACGATTCAAGTGAAAGTCGAGCAGCCCTTAGTTGTTCCGCCAACACAGCCCTTGTTTCCAATACAACAAAATCCCCAGGCCATGGTTCAAAATAACTTGGCGACAACTGGCCAAAAACAATTTCAACCAGTTGGAATTGAATTCTCAAAGCCTTCGGCATGGGACCCACAGGTGTCGCCAAAAGACAGCGTTAAAAATGCTCCGCCGAGGCAGCGACCACCACCGTCGATGTCGACTGACAATGACTTGCTTTCCAATCCAAGAGTTCGATTTTATGCCATCATTGCGGTTGTAGGAATTTTGACAGCATGGTTGGTTTTAGATGGTGGTAGTAAAAAGAAAGAAGAAGTTCATTTGCGCACTGAAGGTGATGTGGCTCGGGCAATCGAAGAGTCAGCTAACGCCGTTCGAGAATTGAAAAAACAGCAAGAGATTACGGGTCAAGACAGCATTCAATACAAATCGGCGCAAGAGCACTATATTAAGGGATTTAGAGACTATCGTCAGGGGCAATACGCTCGAGCTATGCAATCCTTTCAGGCGGCACTTTCTTTTTACCCAGCACATGAATTGGCTAGAAAATACTATCTACAATCACAAAGAAAATTTGACGAAATGGTTGATCAAAGTATGTCATTGGGACGTAAGTACTATCAGAAGCAAAATTTTAGAATGTGTCAGTCTTCGTTTGCAAATGTGATGATTATGCTGAAAGACCCTACAAAGCCTAAATATAAAGAGGCCAAGCAGCGCTATGAAGAGTGTAGTTTAAGGACGGAGGGCAAGTTTTAATGGCTCGACTGTTGATCACCAAGCAAGGTGAACCATTTGGTGAATTTTCTTTAACTCAAGGGCTTGAGTATGTTGCCGGTCGTAGTGAGACCTGTGATTTGCATTTAGAAGCGGAGCGAGGTATTTCACGACAACACCTGAAAATCTATTATGACGGCCATCATTGGACAGTAGAAGTTCTGTCTCGTTATGGAGAGCTTTATCAGGGGAAAAATAAGGTTTCAAAAGTCCACCTCAAGGTGGGAGAGAAGTTTGAAGTTCCACCTTATGAGTTTGAATTTCAAGAAGAAGTTGTTGCTGCACCCTCAGATTTGAGTTCAAAAACAAATGTCGGTTCG
>CAZDHC010000035.1:0-27600 GCA_964505225.1 uncultured Bdellovibrio sp.
GACAACTGGCTCAATCATCTTTCAAAAGAAGAGCTTCGACATGTCTTTGGCTTAAGAGACACTCCAACTGCAGACGTTCAGTTTGTTTCTCCGCAAAGCCTGGAATCCAAGGCCGCCATCCCAGGCTCTCGCGACTGGCGCGATTATCAGGGTAAAAACTGGGTAAGCCCCATCGCCAACCAGGGCAACTGCGGCAGCTGCGTTGCTTTTGCTGCAGTCGGAGTTCTTGAAACTCAGATCAATATCAGCGCACTCATTCCAGATCTCAACGTAAAGCTTTCACCGCAATACCTTTTTGGTTGCGGCGGCGGAATGTGCGACTACGGTTGGTATCCTGGATCAGCTGCCAGCTATTTACAAAGCAAAGGTGTTCCAGACGAAGCTTGTTTACCCTACACCTCAGGAGCTTCAGGCCAAGACGTTTCTTGTCAGGCTGCTTGCTCAAATGCCCCTTCTCGAGTGAAAAAGATCTCCTCTTACAAAAGCCCTTCTAAAACTGTTCGAAATATCGCCGCAGTTAAGCAGGCCCTTTTACAGGGACCAGTCATGACGACTTTGACTGTTTACTCTGACTTTATGACTTATTCGAGTGGAGTTTACAAAAGAACTTCAGATGAAGCCCTTGGCGGCCATGCAATTTCAATTGTGGGTTACGACGACATCACTCGCTCTTGGATCATTCGCAACAGTTGGGGTGAAGATTGGGGCGAAAAAGGCTTCGGACACGTTTCCTATGACGATGATTCGGGCGTAGCAGATTCCACATGGCAATTTGTTGTTCCCGCTGCTGGCGGATACGCTTCAACGGTTTACCCAAAAGATTACACTTACCTTAATGGCGTGACTCAGTTTTCTGGATCTTCAACTTTTGCTGCGACCGCTGGTTTGAAGTTCAATATTTTCGACAAATCGAGCAAGCAAGTTTTGAACATCGCTTGCGAATCCGCTCCCTGCTCTGCTGCGATCGACACTACCAAGTTAGCAGATGGTCGATACGAAGTTGAAACAGCAGCCGTCGATGCGACTGGAAAAGTTTTAGGATCTTCGGTTCGTGAATTTTTCTACATCGTGAACAATGAACCTAAACTGACTTTGTCATTTAAGGGACACAGCGGATTGGATCTTTCAAAGCCACTTAAAGATCGAGTGGAGTTTGAAGCCGCATCTACAGCAGCTCCAGTGCCAATGAGCTCTTTAGAATTCCATATTAAAAATTTAGCCACTGGCGAGACAAAAGTTCGCCTATCTGAAGTTGTATTGGATAAAATGGTATTAGGCTGGAGAACGAACCTTGTTGCCAATGGCGAATATGAATTGTGGATGGTCGGAAAACTAAAAGCCGGAAACAAAGAATCTAAAGTTGAAACAGCTCGCATAAAAGTAAAAACTCAGAACTAAAACAACTAAGTCAGTAAAAGAGAAGTATATGTTTAAAAGAGTCTCCCACACCATGATGTATGTGAACGATGTCGAAAGAGCGGTTCGATTTTATGTCGAAAAGCTTGGCGCCCGAATCAATTTTGTCGCTGGCAAAGAATACGCCTCGTTGAATTTTGATCAATACGGGTACCGCTTAGATCTTCACCTTACGGAAGCAGCAGGAAAAGACGTGGGCTTTGGTCCTATCTTATACTTCTCGACCAACGAGTTCGATAAAACTGCGGCAGCCCTAAAAAAATTAGGTATTAAAATTGGGGCTGCGCGAACCGAGGGAAAAGTTCGCTTTATGACCTTTTGGGATTCAGAAGGAAACACCCTGGGCGTCGAGGAAATCAAATAGTCCAAACGCCCGGTTTCCGTTCCACTGGTCTTGTGAATTCAAATCAAGCCTCATAAAATCAAAATATGAGGCTTAATCTATCAAAAAAATTCCTGTTTTCTTTGCTCATCTCATTCAACATTTTCGTACCAGCTGAAGCACAACAATCTTGTAAACAGAATGCCCTGAAATCAATAAACCAATT
Organism: uncultured Bdellovibrio sp.; assembly: GCA_964505225.1. Taxonomy (GTDB): domain Bacteria; phylum Bdellovibrionota; class Bdellovibrionia; order Bdellovibrionales; family Bdellovibrionaceae; genus 21-14-0-10-47-8. The sequence continues at coordinate 1,965 of CAZDHC010000035.1, forward strand.
GGCGACTACAATGGTTGAAGATGTTTGCAAGTGTGAAGTGCCCGCGCCCACGCAATGTGGCCAAGTTCCCGCAAACTGTTTGCCAGAATCAAAACCTCAGACGGCTAGTCTTCTAAAAAATCAAATTCCCGAGCCGATGGGCACAGACCGAGAGAACTATTTCTCTAAACAAATTTTGGCAGGAAATTTTCCACCTGCGATGAAGAATCTTCAGCGAGTCGACATTAAAGGCAGTGGAGCGAATGCAAACATTCAAGTTTCGATTTTTACATTACCCGACTATGTTGCAATTGGCTCCGATCAAGACTATTTAAGAACTCCGCTCACTCCAGCGATGGCGCAAAGATTGGCCGATACATTTGGAATGGTGATGCCTTCCTCTAAAATCGTGGATGAAATTTACCAGGCAGCCCCGGTTAAAATTAAAGCTTACCCAGCTGGCCCTCCTTACAACCACGAAATGGCATATACCAATAGATTTTGGACGATCGATGAAAAAATCAAAGCGGATCTTGTCGCACAAAAGTTAAAACCTGATTACGGAAAATTCATCGCAGGCCATAAAAAAGACGTTGTTATCGGCGCGGGTGCAAATAAGGTTCGAATCTATGGTTGGGCCAAGGATCCCAAAAATTCAACTCTTGCCAACAATCGAATTCAACCTGAAGGCGATCCTCATGATGCTTCCCATGCGGATTATTCACACGGAATCCGATTTGTAAGCCAATGGATTTATGTCACCAAAGATGGAAAATGTGAGCCAATGCAAATGAACAAAGCTCTCATGGATCCAACTCTTTGTCCTTTGGTCAGCAAACGTTGCCCAATGACCCAAGAGTTTCTGCGCGCCACTCACTAAGTTCACAATCGGAACTGCAACATTGGGACTACAATAGCAATATGACTTTTGAAAAAAAAGAATTTAAATTTGGTGACGGAAAAATCAGTGGTGCGATTTCATTTTTTCTAGCGACGCTGTCACTTCTGGGAGTTTTTTGCTTTCATTATCCTGAATACCTGACGACGCCAGAGCTTCGCGCTTTCTATTCGGTTCCGGCATTGCGCAGCCTTCTGGCATTTTCCATCTTTACTTCCTTTACTCTAGGAATTGTGAGCTTTGTCTTGAGCCGAGATCGCCGCCTGTCGACCTCGTCCCTCGTCATAAATATCCTGTCTTTGATGTGGGGCGGCTCTACAGTCCAGACGCCTGACAAAATTGATCCAAATAACTATTTGGGATTGGACTGGTTTATATTAGACATTTTAATTGTCGCTATATTATTTATCCCAGTCGAAAAAATGTTCCATCGGATCGAGCAAAAGATCTTTCGAAAGGATTGGAAAACAGACTTCTATCATTTTCTTTTCAGTCATTTACTGATCCAAGGGACTTCTTTCCTTATTCTTTTACCCTCACTTTATCTTGGTTCGCAATTGGCTCTCCCACAGCTTCAACATATTATTCAAGAGCAACCCTTGTTTATGCAGTTTCTCCAAATTATGATCCTGGCCGATCTGACGCAGTATTGGATTCATCGTTCGTTTCATCAAGTACCATGGCTCTGGAAATTTCATTCCATCCATCACTCTATCGAAGAAATGGACTGGTTTGCAGGATCCAGGCTTCATCTCGTCGACATTGTCATCACACGAGGATTGACCCTGCTTCCCTTATTCGTTTTGGGGTTCAAGCAAGAAGCTCTGCAAGCCTATTTGGTATTCATTGCTTTTTGGGCGACATTTCTACACGTTAATATCAAATACCAATTCACAACAATTCAGAAATTCTATGCCATGCCGATTTTTCACCACTGGCATCATGCTGATGATCCTGCCGCTTACGACAAAAATTTTGCTGTTCATTTTCCAATGATTGATCAAATTTTCAAAACTTACTATCTACCCGAAAATCAATGGCCAAAAAAATATGGAACATCGGATAAGCAAATTCCACACAGTTATTGGCAACAGACAATTTATCCATTTAAGAGATAGATCAGTCGAAGAGAGATCCTAACACTTAAACTGTTGCAGCTCATTAAGTTCAATTTGACTTTTTTCCGTAAAAATCAATAGTATTTGCCATGCCATCAAAGAAGAAATCTAAAATCGTGACAGTGCGTGAACACTTACGCCATGTCCCGATAAGTAAAAGAAATCCTGACGGCACCACAATAGTCGACCGACACCTTCGTCACATCGAAGGACGCTACCTGGATTTAGAACTAATAGAAGAAGCTTTCAGAAATTATGAAAAAAGAAACATCGTATTCCCCGAAAAGGGAAAACTTTATCTACCAAACGAAGACAAATACGACGATCTAATTGCTGTTTGGGTCGATTACTTTAATAAGAAATTGGCTTTAAAGGCCCCACTTGATCCAAATACACTTAAGGCACTTATAGCATCCGAATCCACCTTCAAACCCGATGCCGTAAATAAAACAGCCACCGGGCTTACCCAGATAACAAGCGATACTCTTAAAATTCTTCATGATCTAAATGGCGAAGCGAAAGATTTCGTCTTTAAAGATATTCGTAAAAAGGATTTAACAAATCCAACCGTATCTGTGGCACTTGGTGCAAGATGGCTCATTTATAAGAAACAATATGCAGAAAAAGTACTCAAAAGAGAGGCAACCTCTGACGAAGTCATTCAAGTTTACAAAGGTATATTGAATGACAACTCTGATCGCGCAGCTGAAATAATGAAAAATTACCGAGGTTTTTATGAAAAACTTAAAAAAAAGTAACGCTTTGTGGTTGCTTTTGCTCATTTTAAATATGTCCTGCCGAAGCACTAAGAATTTTGAAATGAAAATCTTTGAAAAAGAAAAGCTAAATGTTGTTGAAATAGACAGCAATAGGATTATTCAAGAATGCTATTTTATGAATGCCGAAAAAGAAAATCAGTGGCGGCATCAATATATTCTAAGTATGCTAAATGAAAAAGGTGAAGTTGTCACAGTTTATAATCCTACAAACCAAGACAAAGACACGTGCCTAGCTCATTTAAATAAAGTTAAAAAAATATTAAATGGCCATAGTCGAGTCAAATTGTGTGTCCGCGATAGACTTGAAAAAATGAATGACCCCAAAGTCATACTCACCGTATATGACTTTGGCTCTCTAGGTAAACACACGACTATTTATCACGGTCTTACCTTTGATACGATTTGCAATTCTAAAGAGTGCTATAGCATTAGTGACACTTGGACCTACACCTGTCCAAATTTTAAGAATTGAGATAGCTAATCCTCAAGAACTAAAACCCCAGTCGAACGACTTCGGCCTTTAGCGAAACATTCTTTTGTTCAAGGACAGTCTTTTGAACATATTTGATGATATCGATGACATCCATAGCTTTTGCATTACCGGTGTTGACGATAAAGTTCGCATGCTTCAGCGACACTTGGGCTCCCCCAATAGTAAAACCTTTCAATCCACAAGAATCGATCAATTGAGCGGCCTTGTGACCTTCGGGATTTACAAAAACTGATCCACAACTTGGCATATCCAAGGGCTGCTTCGACAATCGAACTTTATTGGCCTGCCTGACTTTTTCTAAAATCGTTTCGTCCTCATGATTGGGCCAAATCAAACCAACCCGAACTACAATCCCAGGCGCCCAACCTGAACTATGGCGGTATCCCCACTTGATTTGAGATTTCTCTAATCTTTTCACTTCACCATCAGGTCGCAAGACTTCAACCCATTCTACTATTTCATGAAATTCTCGCGGCACAAACGATTCGGCAACACCCGCGTTCATCACCACGCCACCGCCGACATCACCAGGCAAACCCGCCAAAAATAATGCTGGAGCCAGCTTTTGTTTAAGATAGATTTTCAACAATTCAGATTTGCCAGTTCCGGCCCAGGCTATAACACGAAAATGATTAGGATCTTCCTGTAATTCAGTTCCGACTAGATTTTTAAGACAAATGGTTAGACCTCGAATGCCAGAATCTGCAATGAGCACATTGCTACCACCGCCCAAAATCGAAATCGGCAGATTGTTATTCTGAGCCCAGCTTTGAGCTTCTTTTAATTCTTCAAGATTTTTGGGTAAACAAAAATGATCGGCCAAGCCCCCGATGAGCCACGAAGTGAAGGGCGCAAGTGAAACCTGTTTTTTAATTTCAATCACGAAAGCATTCCTAGGACTTCCATCCCAACTTTCCAGCCATCCCCGGCTCCTAAAGTTAAAAACACATCACCGGACTTCAATTGACTGTGAATAGCTTTAACAAGACCCGCATCTTTTTTTAGGTAAATACAATTTTCATGTTTCACTTCACTGGCAAGCCGTTCGGAAGTGACACCGGGTAAGGCCGCTTCACCGGCCGCATAGATGTCGGTCAAAATCAAAAGATCTGACTGTGTGAAACAGTGAGTGAATTCATGCCAGCAACTTTCCGTTCGAGAAAATCGATGAGGCTGAAACAATACGACCAATCTTCTATCTGGAAATTTCTCGCGAAAGCCCTGCAAGGTGGCGCGAACTTCAGTCGGATGATGTCCGTAATCGTCGTAAACTTTGATATTGTTTTTCTCGCCCTTAAAGTGGAAACGGCGATCCACTCCCGCAAATTGAGCGATACCAGCCTGACAAATTTCAAATGAAATTCCAGCTTTCATGCCTGCAATCACCGAAGCCAATGCATTCAATGCATTGTGATGCCCTGGCACATGAATTTCTAAATTACCTAATTTTTTAAGGTTTGAATTCGTGTTTTCAAATACCTGGTATTTTCCGTTCTCACCTTTTAAAACAAAATCATTGTTGTCATTGAAACCGTAAAAACAGATTCGCTTCGGAAAATGTTCAAACAAAGTGCGAACCATGGGATCGTCGCCACAAACAATGCAAGTGCCATAAAAAGGAACCTTTTGAGCAAAAGCTAAAAAAGCCTTCTGAAGATTTTCAAAAGATTTATAAAAATCCATATGATCTGAATCAATGTTCGTGATGATCGCAATTTCGGGCGATAGTTTATTAAAACTGCCATCGCTTTCATCAGCTTCGGCAATCAACCATTCGCCATCGCCCAATAAGGCCGTCGACTTGATCAAATCAAATCGCCCACCCACGACGATCGTTGGCTGAGCCTTAGCTTGCAAAAAAATGGAAGCGGTCATCGAGGTTGTTGTGGTTTTCCCATGGGTACCTGCTACTGCCACACCCCGCTTTAAGCGCATAATTTCTGCCAAAGCCTCGGCTCTTGGAATCAATGGAATTTGTTTGGCTCGAGCCATTTGCACTTCGGGATTAGAAGATTGCACTGCACTTGAAAAAACCACGACGTCCGCATCACCGACGTTTTCAGCTTGATGGCCTTTAAAAACTTTGACCCCTAATTCTTTAAGTCGATCGGTATTGGCATTTTCGGACAAATCACTGCCCGAGACCTTTGCCCCCATATTGTGCAAAAGTTCCGCTAAGCCGCACATTCCAATGCCGCCGATTCCGATAAAATGAAATTTGGATCTAATTAAATGCATTTGCTCACCACGAGCCGATGTTATGTTTGCAACAAAGATTTGGCAATGGCTTCTGCAGCCTTAGGGCGATGAAATTTTCGAATATTTTGGCGCATCGACTCCATTTCCTGGGGATTGCCTCTTAAATTCTCAATTTCTTGAATGACTCGCTCCGGAGTTAACTGACTTTGCAAAATCATCTTTGCCGCGTTTCCTTTGACCAAAACTTCGGCGTTCTTCTCTTGGTGACCATCCGCTGCTGGCAGTGGAATTACAATTGCCGGCAAACCAAAAGCAGCAAGTTCACTTAAAGTACTTGCACCACCACGACATAAAACCAAATCTGCCCAGCGATAATACTGCGGCATATCGTAGATGAATTCGAAGGTTTGCACTAAATTTTGATAGCCCTGATAGCGCTTCTGAAAATCCTGAAAATCCAAAGATCCGGTTTGATGTACGACTTGCAAACCTTCAACCCAAGGACCTTTTTGTTGCAAAGCCGCGCAAAGAGCTCGGCCAATGGCTCTAGAACCCTGGCTACCACCATAGTGAAGCAGATGAAATTTCCCGTCTTGTTTGGCGCTAGTTGCTTCAACTTTTTCGCCACTACTGTTTTGTTGAATTTCCAATTCAGCCCGAACGGGCATACCCAATACTTGTATGTTTTTGGCTGAAAGATGCTTTTTAGATTCTTCAAAAACCAAGAAGCATTTTTTAACAAACCTGGACAACCAGCGATTGGCCATACCAGGAAGAGCGTTAGCCTCCCAGATGGCTGTGTTTCGCCCCATCAATGCTGCTGCCAAAAGAAAGGGCCCCGAAGCATATCCACCCACACCCAACACAACAAAGGGCTGAAATTTTAAAATCAACCCGATGGATTGAATAAAACCCAATGGTAGTTTCAACAAAGTTTTGATTTTTAAAATTGGATTACCCGAGAAATTCAATTTTCCACCGGCAATTAGGTGCAAGGGGAAATTTTCTTTAGGAATAATCTTAGTCTCTAATCCTTGATTGGTGCCGACAAAGTGAATTTCGACATCAGCATCCAGCTTGAGCAAAGCTCTTGCGATCGCAATTCCTGGATAGATATGTCCACCTGTGCCGCCACCGGCGATCATCACCACTTTTTTCATTCTTTTAATTGAATCCGACATAGTTCAATCATCAAGTCCTTCGTAGAAAAGGATTTTGTGGCTCTTCTGATAGGTTTTTTTCAATATTCAGTAAAAGTCCGAACATAAAACACAAAGTGATCAAAGAGCTTCCGCCATAACTTAAAAATGGCAGTGTTAAACCTTTGGTCGGCAACAATCCCATAACGACGCCAGCATTGATAAACACACTGAGCGCAAAGGTCATCGAAATTCCCAGAGCTAAAGCTTTACGAAATTGATTTTCACATCTAGCTGCTATTTGAAAGCCTCGCAAAATTACAAAACCATAAAGAGCCAACAAACAAACAAAACCTGTAAAACCAAGTTCTTCGCCTAATACAGCCATCGTAAAGTCAGTATGAGCTTCAGGAAGAAAAAACAGTTTCCCCTGACCTTGCCCCAAACCAGATCCCGTCACACCACCCGAGTGAAAACTGAGCATCGACTGAATCACTTGAAAACCTTTTTGCTCTGGGTCCGCCCAAGGATCTAAAAAAGCCAGCACTCGGGCCCGTCGGTACTCGACCCGCATCACCAATAAATAAAATGCCGGCACTATCACCGCGATCGAAGTCAAAATGTAGCGCCATTTTAAGCCAAAAGCGAAAAGTAGACCGACCCCAACGCAAATGATAATCGCAAAACTTCCAAAATCAGGTTGCTTCAAAAGCATCAAAATAGGCAATGCCACCAAAGCCAACAAGCCCCACCATTTCCAATTTCTAAGAACTGTTTCTTGGCGAATCAAAAATGTTGCAAACAAAATCGAAAACGAAAACTTTAGAACTTCCGAAGGCTCAAATCGAATCCCCATGGGAAACTGCAGCCACCTGACAGCACCGCCGACTCGAACACCTAATCCGGGAATAAAAGTTCCTAAAACTCCAAGGCCTGCGATGGCCCAAACCAACCAGCCCCACTTTTCAACTAGGCGAATTGGCAATTGAGCCGAGGCCAACATCGCCGCAAAAGCAATGATCGAAAAAACAAACTGTCGACTAAAAAAATAAAGGCCGTCTCCATAGGATTCGGTCGCAAATATATAGCTGGAAGAATAAACCTGAACTAATCCGCCCCCCAAAAGGGTCAAAATCGCCAACAGAAGTGGACTCGACAGGTGTTTAAACATTCTTACTCTAGCTCGTCGTCAGAAGATTTTTTATCCGACGGCTTATCAGCTGATTTATCAACCGGTTTCGCCTCAGATTTTTTTTCAGAAGCTCGCTCCAAGGCCTTAGGGGAAGGAGTTCCGCAACAATAAAGAACGCCTTGGCTTTCAGATTTAGTTTTGTATTGAGAAAGTGAAAAAGGTTTTTCTGAGTCACAGTGTTTTGCCATATCAAGATTGACGGCCACATCAATATCTGGGAATTCATCACCGTTGATAAATTGGCAATAAAGTTTTGAGGACTGAACAAGCTTCGATTGTTGATCTTTGCGATTTTTCATCGCCGAAGATGCGCATGCTGATAGAAATGCGCATCCAATTGCCAATACTAGAAGATTTTTAAAAGACATCCGTGTCTCCTTGAAAAAAGCTATTTTCGGATCATTTGAATTTTCGAATGATCTCTTTAAAATAGTCTCCCCGCTCTTCAAAGCTGTCAAACATATCGAAGCTAGAACAGCCTGGCGAAAGCAGAACAATGTCTCCAATCCTAGACTTTTGGTAGGCGATCAACACGGCTTCCTCAAAGGTACCAATCAAAAAGGTCTCTGAAAAGTCACCCAAGTCCCGATTGATGCGCTCTTTAGCCTCACCAACCAAGATCAAAGTCTTGACCTTACGTTTGACGACATTTCGAAGGGCTTCATAAGAAAGATTGGTGTCTTTTCCACCCGCGATCAAAATAACGTTCTCATCAAAAGAATCAAGAGCACGTAAAACTGCGTGCACGTTAGTCGCCTTAGAATCATTGTAAAACTGAACTCCGCCAACCTTACGAACGTATTCAATTCGGTGAGGCAATCCAGTGAAATTTTCCATCACAGCCTGAATCGCTTCTTTTTTAGCTCCATGCTCACGAGCCGCCAAAATCGCAGCCATAATGTTTTCAACCGAGTGCTTACCGCGCATTTTCACTTTTGAAATATCGTAAGTTTCAATCTCAGGACCAGTGCGAACTCGGATTTCTTTTCCGATGTTCACCGCTCCACCGATGTTCATGATCTGTGGCTCTAAAGAAGCTTTTCGAGAGAAGTAAAAGATTCTTCCGCGCTGAACCGCAGGATCCCTAGCTAACTCAACCACCGCATTGTCGTCCGCATTCAAAATACTAGTTGTCGCCTGATTGGTGTTTTTGAAAATGCGTCGTTTCGCATTGACGTAGTCTTCCATTGATCTATAGCGATCCAAATGATTTTCCGCCAAATTCATAAAAACAATATTTTGCGGTGTAAAAGTGTCGCAAAGTTCCAGCATGTAGCTAGAAACTTCAGCCACAACCACCTGAGCTTTTTCACCACTTCGCAAATAGTCTGTCATTGGATGACCGATGGATCCACCCACCCAACAAGAAACGCCAGACTCTTTCAAAAAAGATTCGATCAATCGAGCTGAAGTTGTCTTACCATTGGTTCCGGTCAAAGCGATCATTGGCTCTTTGATAAACTGAGAGGCAAATTCAAACTCACCAGTAATTTTAATTCCCTGAGACCTTGCATAGTCAAAAATCTTCAACGCCGATGGTACACCTGGGCTTAAGATCACCAGATCTTGTGCCAAAAATGTTTTTGGGCTGTGACCACCCAAATCCAATTTCACTGGAAGATCGCCCAACTGCTCTAGCTGAGTCGATAACTCGGGCTTAGATTTGTGATCTGTCACTGTGACAATGGCGCCGTGAGCGTGCAAAAATTTTGCTAAAGACACACCGGTCTTACCAAGACCCACGACCAATATTTTTTTATCTTTCAACTCTGAAACATCTGTGAACATTTGAACTCCGTCTTTTTGACTTAATTATCTTAACTTAAGTGTGCTTAGGCTCAGAATCGCCAACAAAATAGAAATGATCCAAAATCGCACAATGATTTTGGTTTCAGTTAATCCCTTTAATTCATAGTGATGGTGAATGGGCGCCATTTTAAAAACTCGCTTACCTGTCAATTTAAACGACATCACTTGAGTGATCACAGACAAAGCTTCCACAACGAAAACTCCACCTAAAACCACCATCAAGATTTCGTTTCTAGTCATGACTGCCATCACTCCCAAAAATCCACCCAAACTTAATGAACCCACATCGCCCATAAAAACTTGGGCCGGATAGGTGTTGAACCATAAAAATCCCAAACCTGCGGCCACAATGGTCGCCGCCACAGGAGTCAACTCACCGGCCCCCACCACGTGAGGAATATTTAAATAAGTCGCAATTGCAAAGTGACCTGCAACATAGGCAAACAATCCCAAAGTCGCCGAGGAAATCATCACTGGAACAATTGCCAATCCATCTAATCCATCTGTCAAGTTTACTGCGTTTGCAGTTCCAACGATAACCAACGATGCAAATGGAATATAAAAATAACCTAGATCAAAAGAAACATTTTTAAGAAAAGGAACATTCAGGACTGTTGAAAGATGAAACCATTCAACAAGTGCAAAGATCACCAAACCTGAAATCAAAAACTCGCCAATCAAACGAATTTTTCCCGACAAACCTTTGGTGTTTCGTTTGCTGACTTTCAACCAATCATCCGTGTAACCGATGGCACCAAACCCCCAAGTTACGATTAGGGCACCCCACACCATCGGATTTAAAACATCCACCCACAACAAGCAGGGAATCAAAGTGGAAAGTAAAATCAATCCACCACCCATAGTTGGAGTTCCCGCTTTTTTCTTATGAGACTGCGGACCGTCTTCGCGAATCGACTGACCAATTTGATAGTCTTTCAATCGACGAATAAAGTAAGGACCCCACATCCAACAAAGCAAAAATGCTGTGAAAAAAGAAATGAAAGTTCGAACTGTGATATAGCGAAATACATTAAATGCTGAAACTTGATCAGCTAGAGAATACAGAAGTTGATAAAGCATGACGTCCTAGTTGGGTGATGTTTTATTTCGTTTATTCTTTATTCAGAGAAAAATCCAAAGGTCGACAAGCCATCACAAAACGCTCTAACTTCATCCCCCGAGAACCCTTCACTAAAACCGTATCAGAGGGGTTTAACACAGACGCGACATCAGATGCAAGAGAATCTTCATAAGTATTTGATATCATTTGCTTATTTTTAAAATTTACGGTCTTCAATCCTTGCTCAAAAGCCTGACTGTCTTTGCCGTAAAACCAAACGCAATCAAATCCAGCTTGCCCCACTTGCTCACCTAGCTCTTGATGAAAGCGAGCCGAATCCGTTCCAAGCTCTAACATCTGCGCGAACACTCCAACTTTTTTTCCCTTCGAGTGAAGTAATCGCACATTTTCAATCAATGCTTTCATGCTATCGGGATTGGCGTTGTAACCATCAAAAAGCATTTCCGCTCCGGATTGCAATTTTACCAATTGATTTCGTCCCCAATTGGTTCGACATCTTGGCAATGCCTGCCAAATTTCTTTGGCTGACATCCCAGCGACCACCGCATTGCAAGCGGCGACCATCAAATTGACTAAATTTTGCGCGCCAAAAACCGGAACCAAGGCCGAGCCTTTTTCCCCTAAAATCGTTCCTGACAATTGGATATTGGACATCGTCAGGCTATCGATCTGAAAATAAACGTCCGCTGTTTTTTGATTTTGCGAAAAAGTCAGAATTTTTTTAGCTTTTGGATACTGAGCCTTAGACTTAGCATACATTTTCGCAGTCCACTCGTTGTCCAAATTGTAAATTCGCACAGCTTCTTCTGGGCTGTATTGATAGATTTCCTCTTTAGCTTCAGCCACACCAGCAAGTCCCGTCGGAAAATTTTCAACATGCGCTCGACCCACCATAGAAACCACGACCGAATCCGGCTCAGCAATTTCACACAAAGTTTTTATTTCACCCGAATGATTCATTCCCATTTCCACTAAGCTGACTTCTGTCCCTTCGGGCTCAGCCAGCAAAGTAAAAGGAACTCCCCAATGATTGTTGAAGCTTCCCTTTGAAAAATGAACTTTTTTTGCTGACGAAATCACCGCAGCCGAAAATTCTTTGCTGGTGGTCTTTCCATTCGATCCCGTCATGGCAATCACCAATGACTTAGATTGCTTGCGATAGAAATTGGACAAATCTTGCAAGGCTTTTAAGGTGTCGGAAACCAAAATCACCGTCACTTGTTTTAAAATTGAGTCCGCGGGAGCCTGATGCACCAACAATGCTTTTGCGCCAGCACTGACCGCTTTTTCTAGAAACTGATGAGCATCATAGGAATCGCCTTTAAGAGCGACGAACAATTGATTGTTCAAATCCACCCGAGTGTCTGAACCGACGCCGACGAATTCAGTTTGCAAGGTCGATAAAGCTTTACCACCAGTGGCTTTTACAATGTCGTTCAATTTCATTTTTTTCATAGCAGCAGTTCCTTTGCCGTCTCAAAATCACTAAAATGATGCCTAGTTTCTCCGATGATTTGATAGTCCTCGTGCCCCTTGCCCGCGATTAAAATCACATCATGGGCCTTCGCCATTGAAAAAACTTTTTGCAAAGCTTTGCGGCGATCCGCTTCCATCGAAACCTTTTCTTTTCTTTCGCTATCGGTAAATCCATCCATGATGTCATGGATAATATGCAAAGGATCTTCGGTTCTTGGATTGTCAGAAGTCACCATCACAAAATCAGAATAGCGAATGGCCTCTTTTGCCATCATCGGACGCTTTCCCTTGTCGCGATCGCCACCACAGCCAAACACAGTCCAAATTCGCGCCTGAGATTTCATTTCTTTACGAACTTCGTTGAGTGCTTTTAAAACATTTTCCAATGCATCTGGACTGTGGGCATAGTCCACAAAAACATTTAGCGATTTAGAATTCGGCACCAATTGCAATCGCCCTGGCACGCCCGAAAATTGAGTCAGCGCTTCGAGACTTAAGGGGATTCTTAAACCCGAACTTGCGACTGCCGCCACCACCGCCACTGCATTGGCCACATTGTGGGCTCCACACATTGGCAAATAAGATTGAAATTCACCAAACTGGGTCCACAAATGAAAATCTGTTCTCGCGAAATCCACTTTGGTAATTTCAAATCGAAAGTCACAATTCTTTTTTTGACCGTAACTCCAAACTTCCGAGTGGCCAGCCACTTTAAGCTTAGCTCCCCACGGGTCATCCGTATTGACGATCGCAAAAGGCATGGGCTTGCTAGAACTGTAAAGTAAATCGGTAAATAGTCTTTGCTTTGCCAGCAAATAGCTTTTCATATTTTGATGATAGTCCAAATGATCTCGAGTCAAATTGGTAAAAACAACTGTGTTGAAATTCACTCCATCGGCACGATGCTGCTCCAGAGCGTGACTGGAAACTTCCATGGCGATGGATTTGGCTCCGCGATCTTTCATTTCCCGCAAGCGCTTTTGCAAATGAATCGGATCCGGAGTCGTCATTTCCGAACTCCAAATTTTTTCACCCAGATGATGATTGATCGTGCCCAGTACTCCGCAAGGAATTTTAGAATGAGCCAAAACCGCTTCGATCATGTAGGTGATCGAAGTTTTGCCATTTGTTCCGGTGACCCCAAAACAAAACATTTCCCGAGAAGGATGTGAATAAAACTGAGCTGCTAAGCGATCCAAAGCTTCTCTGGAATTTTTCACCACTTGCACATAGCCTTTGTAGTCTTCTGGGATACCCACGGTTTTTTCCACAATCACCGCCGAGGCCCCAGCTAAGCAAGCCGCCGGTAAAAACTGATGTCCATCCACCTTAGTTCCTGGAATCGCGACGAAAATCGATCCGATATGCACCTGACGCGCATCTTGAGTCAGAGAAAGGACTTCAATATCCGGGATATTGGAATTATATTCGGGCAATATCGATAACAATTGAGGTAATTTCATGCGTAAAATTGGATCCCTTCAAGCTCTTGAATCTCATCCTAGAAGCGAACCACCGGCGGGTCAATCTGCGCAGCATTTCATTCTGTTTCACGGCTATGGTGCAGATGCCTACGATTTACAATCTTTAGCGGAAGTCATCAATCCACCCGAGCCCACTCATTTTATTTTTCCACAAGGAGTTTTAGAAGTTCCTATTGGACCCGGTTGGACCGGTCGCGCTTGGTGGAATATCGATATCGAAGCTCTGCAAGCAGCCGCGATGAAGGGCGAAGCCCGGGATCTATCTAAGGAAAGTCCGCCATCAGTCCCAGAACTTCGAAAAAAAGTGATGAAGGCGATCGAAGCCCTTAACGTTCCCTGGAACCAAATTATTTTGGGCGGCTTCAGCCAAGGAGCTATGCTCGCCACTGATATTTTTCTTCATGCTCCCGAAGCACCAAAAGCTTTGGTTGTTCTGTCAGGAGCCTTAGTGAACAAAGAAGAGTGGAAAAAAGTCGTCAGCAACCGCGCTGGTTCTCCATTTTTTATGTGTCATGGAACCAAAGATGCGGTCTTAGCACATCGAGGCGCTGCTCAACTTGAAACTTTTTTAATTCAAGCTGGAATGAAAGGAAAGCTGATCAGCTTTCCTGGAAGTCATGAAATCCCAATGGAAATGATGGTCAAGCTTAACGAATTTCTTCGCCAGATTTCAAAATAACTGTGATTTGTTTGTCTTCGGGAACTGGTGATCCAATGGACGGAATCACTTCCGAGACAACACCTTGCCCGCGAAATTTCACCTGCAAGTCTTGAGATGAAACTCGCTTTAGAACTTCACGCAAAGTTAAATTAGAAAGATCTGGAACCAACTGAACCTGATCCTGAGTCTGATTCTGAATCGGCAAATCTGTCGATTGAGGAGTTCTGGCGAAAGCAACGTCCGCCGAAGTCAGCAAACCTTCAGTTTTTGGCAAAACTGGATTTTTCATATTTTGCAATCGCTTCAACTGCGCTTTTGATAGCTTCGCTCCACGAGCCAATTTTTTTTCCAACTCTTTTACAGTCGGTTGTTTTTTCCCAGCATTTGCCACCAGATCTTTATCGGCAAAATTCTTTTCGGTTAAAAGCATCGGTGCTAACCCGGCTCTTCTGGCTGCGTAAGATGCCAATCTTGAAAAGATTGGCGCTGCAACTTGAGAACCATAATAAGCATTTTTCTTAGGATGATCGACCATCACATAGATGACATATTTTGGATCGTTGGCCGGCATAAAGCCGGCAAAACTTGAAACATAGGCATTTGCCAAATATCCACCATGAACTGAATCCACTTTTTGGGCCGTACCAGTTTTTCCAGCTACAATAAATCCATCGACTTTCGCATTGATCCCGGTCGCTCCCGCTGCTGTCGCTCCAGTTAACATCAAACGTAAGCTGGCAGCGTCTTGCTCAGATAAAACTCGACGAATTGGCTTGGGTTGATACTCAGTCGTTAAACCCGTGTCAGGATCACGCACCGATTGCACAATAAACGGAGTATTGAGCTGACCACCGTTGGCAATGGATGCATAAGCATTAGCAATTTGCAAAGCGGTAACCGCAACCCCGTGACCAAAAGAAATATTGGCAAGTAAATGCTGTCGCCAAGGCAATGGCTTCATCAATCCTTTTCCGTCGCCCGGCAAATCCACTCCAGTTTTTTGACCAAAGCCAAAATCTGTTAAAGTTTTTTGCAAAGCTTCTGGCCCTAAATCAAAAGCAATTTTTGTGGTTCCAATATTTGATGAATAAGCCAAAATTTCAGAGACTGTTAACGAAGGCCATCTTTCATGAGTCTCGGCCTCGCGAATGACTCGGTCACCCACTTGAAATTTACCATTTTCTGTATTGTATCTTGTATTGGGCTGAACAATTTTTTCCCGAAGCGCACCCGCTATCACAAAGGCCTTCATCGTCGATCCCGCCTCATAAACATCAGTGACAACTCGATTGCGACGCTGCTCGGGCTTCAATTTCGCAGCATTGTTGGCGTCAAAGCTAGGTGCCGCACTCATAGCTAAAATAGCAGAAGTTTTCGCATCTAAAATAATACCCATCGCATTATCAGCGTCAAAATTAGCAATGGCCGAGTTCAATTCGGTTTCCAAGGTGTGTTGAAGGTCTGCATCCACCGTTAGTTTAATTTCTGCGCCTTCTGGATTTTCGGCAAACATCAATCCATCGGCCACCAATGGCCGACCGCGAGCATCTCGTCTCACCGTTACTTTTTTCTTATTACCTTGAAGCTCTTTATCAAAAGATTTCTCAAGCCCCTCTAGTCCTTGACCTTCTTGGCCAATAAATCCAATCACCTGAGAAAGTAAATTTTCATTTGGATAGATTCTTCTAAACTCTTCGACAATTTGTAAACCTTTGATTTCCAAACTACGAAGACGATTGGCGTGATCTTCGTCCATCAAACGCTGCAGCCAAACAAAGCGCTTGTTTCCATCTTTAATTTTAGCATAAACGGTTTCAAAAGATTGCCCAAGGATGGCTGCAATTTTTTTGCTATTTGATTTTTTGGCTTCGATCAATTTTGGATCGGCATAGACTGAATACGCTTTTGTTGAAACCGCCAGCTCCCGCCCTGTCGAATCGACAATGGCACCCCTGCGATTCTGCAAAGTGATCACTGTCTGAAATTGCTTGGACTGCAATGCTTCTAATCGTTTATTGGGAAATACTTGCAGCACAGAGGCTCTTAAAATCAAAACTCCCCACAAGACAACAATTCCAACAAAAAGAATTAAGACGCGAGATCTGTTTTTATCACCATTTGGTTGCGATTGAAATTTGTAGTTTTTCAATTGATCTCCCGAGCCTTAAGGGTCGGTGCCAAGCTCAAGTGAATAATCTGATTGGCTTGAACTTTTTGAAGTGTCTGCCGGCTTTGCGCCATTTTTTCGATCTGTTGCGGTCGCATCAGCTTAGATAATTGCATATTTTTAGTTCTTTGCTCTTCTAGAACCTGGCGCTGCTCGCGAGTCATTTTTAAAAGAACATAACCCAATCGACGCTCTTCCATTTGCATGAACACTAGGGTGAATAAAGTTCCGATGATAAATAGAATAGAAAAAAATGGCTTGATGCTTTCGACCTTCACGTTGCCCCACTCAGATAGAATTATGATCGTTCAAAAACTCTGAGCTTGGCACTGCGGGCGCGGGGGTTATCTTTAGCTTCGTTCCACTCGGCCTGGATAACTTTCTTGTTCACAAGACGACCCCAATCCATGGTGTCAGCTAGCTCTTTGAACTTATTCTTAATAATTCTATCCTCTAAAGAGTGGAATGTCAGGAATGCTAAGCGACCTTTGGACTTCAGTCCATGTACCAAAGGTTCAACACATTGAGCGGTCACTTCTAATTCTTGATTAACTACTAGTCTCAGCGCCAAAAAAAATTGCGTCGCAGGATGATGACCTTTGCGATGCCATCCTTCTACTCGCTCGATCAAACCAGCTAAATCCCGAGTCGTCAAAAATGGCTTTTCTTTTCGGTCGTTCACAACGGCCCTGACAACCCGGTAAGGTCTTGATATTTCGCCAAATTCTTTGAACATGTCGTTCAATTCATCTTCACTATAATCCCGAATCACATCGGCAGCAGTGATCCCTTTCGAATTGTCCATTCGCATATCCAAAGGACCTTCGTGATAAAAACTAAAACCCCTTGGTCCTTGGTCTAGTTGAGGTGAGCTGACCCCCAAATCCAAAAGCATCATATCAAATTGGCCAAATTGCTCGACCGAGAACTGGGAAAAATTTTGATGATGAATTTCCAAACGACCTTGCTCGATCCAATCTTTGAAGTGAACTTTCGCATATTCAATTGCTTCAGGATCTTGATCACAGGCCACTGCCACCAACTGAGGATGAGCCTCTAGCAAGGCTTTCAGGTGTCCACCACGACCAAAAGTTCCATCAAAATAGCGGATTTTTTTATTGGGATCTTCAGCAAGAGAAGCCGCAACAACTGGGGCAAACGCTTCTAAAATTTGAGTCAATAAAACGGGAATGTGAAGAGCTGCAGCTGAAGAAGATGATGACGAACCGGTGTTTTTTGACATTTCAGCAAAATAAAGATGTTTTCATTCGAGGTCAAAGAGCAGTTTTTACTTTTCTAGGTGTCATTGAAAGTTTACCATCACTACATGCTCATTAATTGCCCAAAGTGTGGTTTTTCTCAGCCTAAGGATCGGTATTGCGCCAGTTGCGGCGTCGATATGAAGAATTTCAAGCCGATCGAGCCCGCCGTTTGGAAAAAAGTACTCGCCAATCCGTTCTTTCATGTCAGTCTTATTTTCGTTCTAGTCGCTGTCGCCGTTGTTTTTGTCCGTAAACAGCAACAAGAAGACCTCAAAGCTCGGGTCGAATACTTAAAAGGTGGACCCGTTATCGTCGAAAAATCCAACGAAGCTAGCTCGCCATACAATGAAAATGAAGCGAACAGCACTGACGGTTCAGTTTCTGAAGCCAATGCAGCCTCCAATGTTCAACTTTCAGCATCAGCTGACGCACAATCAGCATTGGCAGGACAGCCAACATCTGAAACTCCACTACCACAGCCTGCAAAATCCAATTCGGCAGCCTTTGCTGCGAACAGTGCAAATCCAGCTTCAACCCCAGAATCGGGCAAGTCCAAAATCCTTCATATGACTGTTCAGTATGCCGAGTTAGATCGAACGACTTTGGCAGCCTGGATGGAAGAGATGAGAGCTTCGGGCCAACTTCGTCAGTTTGACTCGGTCAATACCGGGCCCATCGCAAAAATTTCGGATAAAATTAAAAATGCCAAAGGTTTTAAACTTTTGCAAAAAATCGAGCGCAATTTGGATCTGAACAACCCCAATTACGAATGGTTTGTTGGCACCCACAAAGGCACCGATCCCGACAATGAAATGGGCCTTTTCACTTCGGTGACCACGCAAGGTGACGGCAAAGATGGCCTGACTCGTGGGGAAGTTGAAATTCAAAGAGCCTTTCGTGACCCCAAAGATCCGACAAAAACCATGGAGCGAGTTTCTTTTGGTGGCCCATTTGAACTGACTGCAGGGTCAGCTTTTCTCGCAGTTGGATTGATACCACGTAAATTTGTTACTGATTTAGATGACGATTTGAACTCAGACCGCTTTTTATCGATTTTCAAGTCCACAGCCTTTCGCAATCGCGAGTCCGAGTTTACATTGCTGATCGAGTTTGATACACCGACGAAATGAACCAAAAAACTGAACATTTCTACGGTCCTCAAGTTCACATCTTGAACCACAGTTTTTCTAATGGCCTTTTAGCAAAACTTTGCTCAGCAGACACTTTTCAGCCCCAAATCAATCAACTAGTTGAATTGCTCTACACTCAACTAATGACAACTGTTCTAAATGAGCAGTTTTCTAAAAAAATGGTCACGCAAAACACCCGTATGAGCGAGTACCATCCAGAAAATCCGCTGACCACCGAAGTTGTAGACGCCAATCAAAAAGTGATTTCGGTTAACATCGCTAGAGCCGGCACTTACCCAAGTCATCTTTGCTACAATCATTTGCATTACGCCATTGAGCCAAAAAATTTGCGTCAAGATCACATCTTTGCGGCTCGTGCGACCAATGATGCGAACCAAGTGACAGGAACGGAAATTGGCGCCACAAAAATTGGCGGCGATAAAGATAAATCCATTGTTCTTTTTCCTGATCCAATGGGGGCCACAGGCAATACCCTGATAGCGGCCTTGGATTTCTATAAAAAGACTGTTCCGGGTACGGCGACCAAGTTTATTGCTCTTCATCTTATTGTAACACCCGAATATCTAAAAAAGGTCCTGACTCGCCATCCTGATGTCGTGGTCTATGCCCTTAGACTTGACCGAGGCCTTTCCAGTGAGGCAATTTTAAAAACTCCTCCGGGCAAGCTTTGGGATCAAGAGCGAGGCTTAAATAAAAATGATTACATCGTTCCCGGTGGCGGTGGTTTTGGCGAAATAATGAACAACTCTTTTGTGTAAGGTAGGCGAAAAATGACAAACTTAAAACTTTCTACATATCTGTCTGAAGACCAAATTCAAAAAAAAGTAAAAGAGTTAGGTGCAACTTTAACTAAAAAGTTTAAAGGCCAAGATGTTGTTGCTGTTTGTGTTCTAAAAGGTTCGTTTGTTTTTTTCTCGGATCTTGTTCGAAATATTGAAACAGATATTTCTTGTGAGTTCTTCGGAGTTTCTAGCTATCACGGTGGAACCTCTTCTTCTGGTGAAGTGAAGGTGACTTTAGATTTAGCGAACCCAGTGGAAGGCAAACATGTTTTGCTAGTTGAAGACATCGTCGACACTGGTTTAACTATGAATTACTTGAAATCAGCCATTCTTTCTAGAAAACCAAAATCATTAACGACCATTGCATTGCTTGAAAAGCCTGAGGCTTTAAAAGTTCCATGTGAAATTGATCTAGTGGGATTTAAAATTCCAAATGATTTCGTAGTAGGCTACGGACTTGATTATCAAGGTTTCTACCGAAACCTTCCTTACATCGCTCAAGTTCAAAACTTTCAATAAAAGATTAAGGTACGATATTAAGGTACAATCACTTTACAATAGATTGCCGTAATATTTGACGGAGTTCCCGTACGAACAGCTATGACGCTGACAGTGTTAGCGGCAGTTACGTTGGCCGTTATCATCCAATAGTTTGTAGTGGTTGGAGTTCCATATACAGGGCTACATGAAACCGAACTTGTCGTCGTCGCACCTGTCACAGTTACCGCTTGCACAGCCGTTGCTGAAAGATTTAATCCTGTTGCCGAACCGGTGTTCACTTGAGTCAACGCCGTACCACTGTTTCCAATTTTTATTTTTCCAGAACCAGCTCTGATCACAGTCGAAGCGGCACCTGTGGTGCTCCCCAAAGTTGTCGCGCCAGTGCTCGTTCCACCAATCGTGATGGCTCCTGATGAAGATCCACCAATATTGACCGCTTGTGCACCAGAGCTTCCACCGATGGTAATGGTTCCAGTCGTTGTACCTCCACCAATTGTGATGGCATTTGCTCCAGTGGGCGCAATGTTCAAAGCAGATCCTGGCGTCAACGCAGTAATATCAGTGTTGGCACCACTGGCTGCAGCACTCAAAGAAGTTCTTGCGGCAGAGGCCGAAGTCGCTCCCGTACCACCTTGGGAAACAGAAAGAGCCGTCGTCAAACCAGTCAAAGAAGTGATGTCACTGTTTGCACCGTTTGCAGCACCACCGATAGCACTTAAGGCTGCACCGGCGGTTGATGCCCCGGTACCACCATTGGCGATTGGTAAAAGTCCGGTCACTGCCGTTCCAGCCAAATTCACCGAACTTGCCGCTAAGCCTGTCGATGAAATTGCACCGGCCGCAATTTTTGCAGAGGTCACTGAGCCAGCACCTAGTGCTGCCGTATCCACCGCACCGGCTGCAAATTTTGTTGAAGTGATAGAACCATCAGTTATCCCTAAAGTTCCAACTGTGCCTGCACTCCAACTTGTACCATTGCTCACCAGCACTTGCCCATTGGTAGCTGACAACAAAATATTGTTCGCACGCTCAGCACTGAAAGCCATGGCCACCGGATAAACCGGCAATCCAGAGTAGGTCGACATCGCTGTTGCAAACGCACTTCCTGAAAAATCAACTTCAATATCGACCGTAATTGCTGCCGCCGTTGTGTTGGCAATTTCATTTGCTAAATTACAAGCAGAAGTATCCACCGCCGCATTGAAAACACCCGAAATAACTGACACGCTATTTTTAGTAATTTGGCAGGCAGTCGCAAAGGCAGCACCGTTCTTTTTAAAAGTAAAACGCATTCCAAAAGTTCCGTTGGCAGCACTTCCACCCGTGGACTTCAAGTACCCTTGAATATTTAAAACCTTCGAGTTGACCTGTGCCTGCGCACCGGAAACTACAAAAAGAATAATAATTAAAAAGATATTTGTCTTCATGATCAATACCTCATCACTTGCTGTGATAGACCAATCGTTAAGTCATAACCACCATTACTTTGAACACCAACACCACTTGGCTCGAAAGCCACTCGCTCCAACTGATAGGAACCACTGACCATCGGATTAGAGACCGCCGAAATTCCAGGGTTTTGGTACATCGCCATCGGCGGAGCAATCGAATCGTAATCACCAAATCTAGTAAAGGTCGTCGCCAAAGTTCCAGATACATTTCCCACTTTGTCATAGCCAGTTAAAGTGATGGTTCTTGTTTCGCCAGCATAAATGTAAGTCGAATAACTAAATGTTCCTGAGCCAGAGTTAATTGAAAAAGTTCCGCCAGTATCAGAGGCCGTCATTTTTTCTAAATCACCAGTGAAGGTTCCATTAATGGTTGCCGGCGCAGGCGAGTTAAACACTAAAGGATTCACAGCCGGAAATGTAATGGCCACAAGTACCGGTGCGACAGTGTCTTTTACAACATTGTAATTTAAGGCAGACGCTGCAATCACTGCACTCTTGGTGTCGATCGCTTGAATGACAATTGGATAAGTCCCATCTGCAACAACAAAAGATCCAGAATAAGTCCACAGCGCACTTGAATCACAGGTAGGATCAGGTGAAACATCCACACTGTTTATGGTCAATCTGATTTTGGCAACCGACGGACCACAAATTCCCTCAAGAGCTATGGTCGTCTCTTTCGTCAGAAAATTTCCACTGGCATCCGTCAACCAAGAGGAAGAAGTACTACCCTGAAATTTACTTAAGGAAACTTGCGTCGGTGAAAAATTAAAATTGGCCGGCGGGTCCGCTTTTTTCCCACAAGCAGCCAGCGCCAAAATAGTCAGGCCTAAAATAAAATAAGATGTGAACTTTACAGTACTCATTACCAGTGCTTATCGGCACTTCTTGACGAAAAATTGATGAAATTTTAGCCATACTAAGGTGTGGGTTCGTTTCAGTATGAAACACTTTTACGTTTGCAATTGCAAATTTCCACTAGGGGATTTTAAGGATTTGTCCCACTCGCAATTCAACGACTTTGGGCAATTTATTGATCTCTAGAATCTCGCCCACTTGCACCCCAAAATGCTTGGCAATCTTCTGGACTGTGTCGCCTTTTTTAACTTTATATGTCGCCAGCTCTTCGCTTGCCGGGGTTGCGGCCTTGTCGGCATCCCGTGCGGCCTTCAAATTTGCAATGCTCTCTAGTTCTTTCTGAACCATCTCCACTTTGGATTTTGGAACAGACACAACCAATCCCTTGGAAATCTGGTGACCGTGCCCTCGGGCAGCTCTGGTCAAATGCGGGTTGAAAATCTGAGTCTTCAAATCATCACCGTCAAACCACCGAACCATATCGCGATAGGTGACCGTTTGCCCTAACTTTAAATCAACAGAGTCTAAAGTTTGCGACCACGTGACAGTTCCCAAATATTTCGGAGCATTGGAAGTGACTTCTAACGCAGCCAAATAGCTCGCAAAAAAGTTTCGAGAAGCAAATCCAAATCTTGGCTTTCCAGCCACCGTCGCAACCAACTCACCCAATTCTCGAGTGTTGTATTTTTTTGTTAATCGCAAAACTCCAGAAGGGCCGTGATTGTAACCCGTCAATGCCAAGGGCCAACTTTGAAGCATATTATAGTTATTTCGCATTAACTTCGCCGCTAGCTTGGTCGCCTCGATCGGATGATTTCTAAGGTCAACCGATGGATCCTTCTTCATAAAGCCTTTCATCGTGTAGGGCATAATCTGCCACAAACCACTGGCTCCAACTTTCGATCTTGCCAAAACATTGTAGGAACTTTCAACAAAAGGAAGTCGAACTAACTCGATAGGCAAACCGGCATCGCGAAAGATCTTTTCAAAATCCTCAATGTAACGGCCTGAAAAATAAATGCCTTGGATCATTCGATCTTTTTGACCCAATTGAAATCGCAATCGATTTTTTCTAGAAGCTTCAAAAAACTTTTTTGGCTCATTGATCTTTTGAAAGTAGTCCCAAACTTTTTTCTCGCCTGCGGTCAACGAGTCCGAACTGCTCGTTTTTGACAGTTTCTCAAGCATTGAGATCACTCGCTTTTTACCGTCCTTAACCATCTTTCGCTTCAATGCCTCTTTCTGAAAGGCATTCAAATCGGTTCGACTAGAGACAGTGCTGAAATCTAATTCTTCATAAATTAAATCAATGTACTCTGAATCATGAAGAACCCCTTGATCCGAATTGTATTTAGAATAGATATCGATCCAGAATTTAACCTGTATTTCCATTCCCTTGGGAATCGCAAAGGCCTGAGGTCCATAGCCAAGCGCATTTTCTTGTTTAGAAAAATCAGGTGTCTTCCAAGATCTAGAAGCAGTTAAGTTTTTTTCGTTTTGAATGTCTTCATGTGTAACTGGCGTGTCTTCATCGATTTCTTCAGTAAAAGACGAGTCCGCAGCAGTTGCATCTCCATCTGTTCTCAACGAGTCCTCATTGTACTCGCCAGAAACATCGGCAACAAAAGGAACTCCATTTTCTACGAAATCTTTTTTTATCGGTGTAAATGGCTTCTCGGTGCCAGTCGAAGCTGCCAAAGAAAACGAAGCCAAATAAGCAATAAATCCAAAAAAAATCTTCACTGTCTTCACCAATCTATTCCACTAAGGAAACAGCAATCTGATCAAAAACTGACCGCACATGCGCTTCGTCAGTTGATCCATTAAACATAAATACAAATGGGATAATCGTTCCATCTTCTCTTCCAGCATATCCGGCTAAAGAAACAACCCCAGTCAAAAATCCAGTTTTAGCACGGACCCAACGCTCTGCTTTTGTCTCTTTCATTCGGCGTTTTAAAGTTCCATCGATACCTGCAATCGGTAAAGATTTCATAAATTCCGGCGCATAGGGATACTCGACTCGCATCGTATCTAGAACTTTCCAAAGAACTTTCGCGGATATTTTGTTCTCGCGAGTCAATCCGGATGGATTGAAAAAATCAAATTGCCCTGGCTCTGCACCGATTTTGACCAAATACTTTTTCATCTGTTCGACGCCAGCCCCAATAGTGCCTGGAACTTTTACTTGTGCTCCAACATTTTTAGTCAACATCTCGGCCACATAGTTATTAGAAAACTTATTCATATCAGCTACAATATCTTCAACAGGTTTACTTTCAGCCTCAGCTAATACCTTCGCTTTGGCTGAAGTCACACCAAGTTTAATTGTGCCCTTTATTTCAATACCCCGCTGCCTTAAGAAGGCCTTCAAATTATAACCTGACCAAAGATCTGGTTGAGTCACATTTTTATAAATAACCACTTCTTTCGAATCCATTGCGATTTTTCCCGAAACTAAAAGCAAATCGCCAACACCTTTGTCGTCTTCTTCACGATCGGCACTAACTTCAGTTTTCCCACCCGGTCCAGTAGTTACCACTTTTGCTTTCAAGCGAATGTATTCATTTTCTGGATCAGCGAAAACTTCCGCGGGTTCACCAGATTTTTTTCCCGGTCTGACGAAAATATTCACCGAATTCCAATTAAACGACATCGCCCCCGTCGGAGCGTCATAGGCCCGATCGACGCGCTCTTTCTGTCTGGTTTGATCGAATCGAACTGCATCGAAATAGGTGTCATCAACAACAACATCACCCTCAATGACCTTAATGTTGTTGCGAGTAAACGCATTGACCAGAAACCACAAGGTTTCTGAAACAAAAGAGGGATCACCTCCGCCTTTCAAAATTATGTCACCTTTTAAAGTTCCTTTTTCAACTTCACCACTGCTCAAAAGTTGTGTCTTAAATTTGGTTCCAGGAGGAAATTGCTTTAAGGTGGTCGCAGCGGTCACCAATTTTGAAATCGATGCCGGAATCATTTTCTTTTCGCCAGAAACATTAGCAATTACTTTTTTTTCATCGCTGTTTATTGCGACATAAACCGCAACATTCTCTTTGCTTAAGCCACCCTTTTTCAAAATCTGATCAATCTTTTTCTCTTCTTTATCAATCCAGCTTGAATCAACCAAAGAATAGGCGCGAAAGGAAAGTA
>CAZDHC010000036.1:0-11851 GCA_964505225.1 uncultured Bdellovibrio sp.
GTTCGATTTCCCTTGCTAGTGAAAGTGCAGCAAAAAAAGAAGAGCACGGAGCTAAGGCCGACGAACACGGTGCTAAGGCCGAAGAGGGGCATCATGCCGAAGAACCAAAAATACGAACATTTCCTATTGGTGACACTGGACCAGATATTAAGGTGCCAACCAAAATGTGGGAAGTGATCGAAGCTGATCAAAAACAAAAGGCGGAACAAAATTTAACATTTGCTCCAATCAAAGTAAGATTCGTCGAGAAAAATCCCGGAGTATTGGTTGACCATGAGTTTCAAGTTGAATTGCCTCGTGGTGGAGGAGAAATTGATCTTTCTCAATTTGTGAAAGACGGTCAAGGTACCTTTCGAGTATTTTTTGAAGTCGAAGAAATGAAAGAGGCGAAAGACATCAAAGTTTTTTTCATTTCTCGGGCTAAAAAAAGAAAGATTGATGGCGAAGTTTGGGGAGCGGGATGCAAGAAGTTTTTTGACATCAAATCTTATTTAGAAAAAGAAGGGTTGACCAAGGGAATCGAAGTCAATACGACCAGAAGTCGTCATCTGTCTGTTCTAGGTGGAACTTTTATTTTTGCGGCAGGACATCAGATTTCTCAGGTGACGTTTAAAGATTCACTGCAGTCACATTTATTTTGTGGAACAGAAAGCAAATCCAATGATTGATTTTTTAAATGCCTATAAAATCTATGATCCGGCGGCGAAGTCCATTTTGGAAGTTGCGTTATTGTATCCAGGTCCCAAGGCTGTATTTTTTCATCGCATTTCACACTTTCTATATCAGATGGAGCTATTTTTTCTAGCTCGCCTGGTAGCAGAAATCAGCCGTTCAATCACATTGATCGAGATTCATCCGGGTGCAAAGATTGGTCGACGTTTGGTTATTGATCATGGTTGCGGAGTTGTGATTGGCGAAACAGCTGAAATTGGTGACGACTGTATCATTTTTCATGGGGTGACATTGGGGGGATTGAAGTTTGATCCAATCAAACGGCATCCGACTGTGAAAAATAAAGTATTAATTGGAGCCGGCGCCAAAGTTTTGGGCCCAATCACTTTGGGTGAAGGCTGCCGAATTGGCGCGAACTCAGTGGTGACGAAAGATGTGGGACCTAATATGACGATTAAGTCTGGCGCGGTCGGCCTTTGGCCTGAGGCATAGCTGTCAAAGGATCTTCGGGCCAACTGTGTTTCGGATATCTGGTTTTCAATTCTTTTTTGACTTCGAAATAGCCGCTTTTCCAAAAACTTGCTAAATCTTGAGTCACTTGGACAGGTCTGTAATTTGGGGCTAGCAGCACCATAGTTAAGGAAACTTTTCCCTCTAAAATTTTGGGTGTTTCAAACCAACCAAAAACTTCTTGAAGTCGAACTTCCAAAGAAGGATTGGCTCCTTCATATTGCACTCGAATCTTGCTTCCGCTTGGAACCGTCAAAGTCTCGGGGCAAACTTGATGAAATTGATGAATAAGATCTGCCGGTATTTGTTGCTCTATAAAATAGATCAGATTCTTTTCGTAAAGTGTATTCAGAGAATTTTCTCCGTAACAGGCTTCGGAAAATGCAGATCTCCAGTGTTTTTCTTCAAGGATCGGAGCTTCGGGAAAATATTTGGCGAAAACCTGGTAACGAGTGAGCCAGCCCCCTAAGGATTCATTCTTTTTTAGGATGTTATTCAAAGAGCGAAAGGCAATTTCAGGCAATTGCTCTTGCACATCTTTGGTAGAAGCCGGGGAAGTTCTAGGATCTTCCAGATCCAATTGCCCTGCTGTCTCGATGACAATAGAGCGGCAGTCTTTTTTAACCAATTTCTCTGATTTTTCGTCAAATTCAACCCAGGTGGTATTTTTGATTTTTGAATCAAATGTCTGTAAAATCAAATCCTCGGTTATCCCGCAAGCGAGACTGACTTTGGTGTCGCTTGAAGAAAGTCCTTCCATGGTTTGGAGTGCAACAAAAAATTGGGACTTGCGAACCACCGACTTATCGTCAAGCGAAACGCCTCGGCCACCTATCATAATTCCTTTTTGATCCAAAGATTTTCGCCTTCGACAAATTTGATCCGGAAAGGTTTGAGCTAAAATTTTAGGAATGGCTTTCGTCTCTTCGTCAGTATTTGGCTTTTTTGCTGAACTGGGCAGTGTTCTCAAAATGGACTTCGCTGCTCGGTGAACATTCGCAAACCGATTGGGGGATTTTCGGAAAGTTTCTAATCGTAAGGTCAAATCACATTCGTAAACCGAGTCGACGGGGCCTCGTAAAATGTCTTTTTCAAGCAGTAAAGCAGCAAGCTGAGCTCCCAATTCGGTGAGCCCCATTTCTTGGGACACAAGAACTAATTTTCCTAGGCGAGGTGGCAAGGGAAGTCTGGAAATCATTCGCCCAAGATCTGTCAGACTATTTTTAAAATCCAAAGCTGAAATATTTTTAAGTTGTTTCTCGGCTCTATTCAGTGAGTCTGAATTTGGCTTTTCGAACCAGGAAAACTGATTAAAATCGGTGATTCCTTGATTGGCCAAAAAAAGCAAAGCCTCGGCTAGATCTGTTCGAAGTATTTCTGCCTGCTCATGATCTGTCATTGAAAGCTCATCTAACTTTGACCACAACCGAAAACAGATTCCCTCTTTTTGTCGCGCAGCTCGGCCTGATCTTTGAGTGGCTGAAGATTTCGAGATTCGCGCTAGATCTAAACTTGGAAAGCCGGTTTTAGGATTGATTGAAGCTCTTCGTTGCAGACCCGAATCCAAAACTGCAGTGACCCCATCTATGGTCAATGAACTTTCCGCGACATTAGTGGCTAGGATAATTTTTGTTTTCCCTAAGGGCGATAAAGCAGATCTTTGATCTTCTAAAGTCATCGAGCCACTTAACTTAAGCAATATAACTTTATTGTTGTTAGCCCAGTTTTCGAGTTGCGAAAAACACCTTTCAATTTCACTCAATCCCGGAAGAAAAACCAACAGGTGCTCACCCGTGGGCAATTCTGCCGTCATTTTCTGAGCTTGGTTGCAAACCAAGTCAATAAAGTCTGGTCCGGTATTGAGCTTTTGAGCTGACTGCAAATAATTGATCTTAAGTGGAAAAATGCGGCCGGGTACCTGAATGACTTCAGTGTTTTTTTGACCAGAATCTGTCAAAAATTCTGAGATGGGCTCAGCATTTAAGGTTGCTGACATCACCACGATTTTTAAATCAGGTCGTTCTAAACTTTGCAGTTCTTTTAACAATCCTAAAGCTAAATCAACGTGCTGGGATCTTTCGTGAAATTCATCTAAAACGACAATGCCAACATCTTTAAGGGTTGGATCCGTCAAAAGTTTTCGATTTAAAAGAGCTTCAGTTAAAAAAACCAACCGGGTGTTTGGACTGACGTTCGAATCGAAGCGAATTTGATAGCCGACTTGATCACCAAGTTGCCAATTGTTTTCTTCGGCAATTCGTTGAGCCGCACCAACGGCGGCAATTCTTCTAGGCTCTAGGACCAAAACCTTTTTATCCGTTATCTGAATCAACCTTGGTGGAAGACGAGTTGTTTTTCCCGCTCCTGGTGAAGCGGACAGAATTAAATTAGAATTCGACTTTAATTTTTCGATAATTTCAGTAAGTTGTGAATCTATCGGTAAAGAAATCATTTGGGATAAATCAAAAGCATGAACTCGGCCTTTTGAGGCAGAGGGTGTTTTACGATTTCTTGAATAGTTCCTTCTAAAATCAATTCAGCTTCTGCGGTGAGATCAGTTGTTAAAAGAATTTTTCGATCAGGGAAATAGGTCTTTAATTCGCCCAACATTTTTTGAAAGCGATACGGAGTGTCCATTAAAATAATGGTGCGTTTTTCTTTTTGAACTTCTTTCCATTCTTTTTCTCGAGCCTCGTTTTCAGCTGGAAGAAATCCGCGAAAAACAAATTGATCCAGTCTTCGGCTTGATAAAGAAAGCAAGGCCATTAAGCTCGAGGCTCCTGGCAATGTGGCGACTTTAATTTTTCTTTTTCGACACTCGGCCACCAAATGTGCGCCTGGGTCGCAAAAACCTGGGGTTCCGCAGTCGGTGATCAATGCGATGTCTTGCACTTGGCAAAGGTCTGCCAATCTTTTGATGTCATCGTTGGTCGAGTGTTCGTTGAGCTGTTCGTAGGCTTTACCAGTGATTCCTTGTGATCTTAGAAATCGTGTGGACTCTTTGAATTCTTCTAAAATAATGGTGTTGCAGGCCTTTAAAAAGGTCAAAGCGCGCAAGCTGATATCTTGGTCATTTCCAATCGGAGTCGCAATTATAAATAGAGCCATGAATTGTTTGTACTACAGATTCTGAAGAAATTCGAGAATTCTATTTTCAACGCTTCTGACGACTGGGCTGACTTCTTTCACCATCATATGATGAGGGACTCGGCCCTCGACTTGGCGAGGTGATTTTAAAATCAAGGTTCGATTGCTAAAAAGGGCCTCAGTCAAATGATCAGCGGTTTTTTGATCAATGACCTGATCGTTGGTGGAAAGTAAAACCTCAGCCGGAATTTCACTCTTTGAGAATTTTCGTCGTTGGACATACTTACCAAGAGAAACAATTTCTTTTGCGGCCTTCAGTGGAACCGACTGCAAATAGCTTTCTGGTCGGCGAAGCATCACTTCTACATCGGGAAAGCCTATCGTGTTGTAGACAAATGAGACTGAAATTTGATTGAGAACAGTGGTCGCGGTGCTTTGGATGATCGAATAAAAAATACTGTGAGTTTCATAGTAAGGAGAAATCAAATGAACAGATTGAACCGTTTCATCGTCCCCGTGATCCATAATATAATTGGTCGCCAATAGACCACCTGTTGAAAATCCCACTAAGTGAATTTTGCTAAAGCATCCTTGTGCTCTTTTGACCTCTTCCGAAAACCATTTCACCCATTGTTCTTTAGAGTAATCATTGGCGACCTTGGCCGTTCCGCCGTAACCAGGGATTAAGGCTGAATAGGCGGAAAAACCTAGAGCATTTGCTTTTTCGGCCAAAGGACGCATTTCATCGGGTGAGCCCATAAATCCATGAACTAAAATCACCAATTCCTTTTTGCTGCCCTTTAAAACAAAAGGACGATTTTGATCGGCGATGGATTGGAAATCATCATCAATTTTCGCGTATTTTTTTTCAAGTTGGACAGTTTGAGCTGCGGTATCTGCGATGAATTGGCCAAGACAGCTGGTGGCTTGAATGGTTTGAGCATGAGTGTTTAAAGGGGCAATAAAGCAAATGACTAAGCTTAAAAATAAAAGAAATTGCATTCGACGCCCCCCTCAAGACGATGAACAAATGTAACCATAACATCTATCCAATTTAGGAGGGGGGAATCAATCAGATATTTGAGTATTTGCTCAAATACCTATCGGCAAGAACCTTGAAACGTATAGTTTTTATGACTATCAGAGTCTGCTCCGCGTAAAGTGCCTAAAAAACGACCTCGAGAGAGCAAGCTCAGCTCAACTGCTTCAGTTGTCGTGCTGTAATAGAACTCAACATCTTGTAGGCCAGAATGAGCAACTTGGTCATAGCCGCATTCCTCATGAGTTCCGCCACCAGTGCAAATTTCGCGAGTCGCACATTGTCCCGGGTTTTGAGGGTCGCACTCAGTTACGGTTTGGCATGATGGTGGATTGCTGATCATTCTGCAGACGTATTCACTGGTGAAGTAAGTGCAAGATTCTACCGAACGCTCTGTTGAAGAGGTGTCGCTTGTAACATTGTAAGTGCCATCGATATCGACGGGTTGACCGCTCTCGCTTGCAGGAATGGAAATATGATCGCCAGGTTTAATGTTTTTTAAATTGGTTTTAGTATTGAAGACAAAAGTTTGTTTTCCTTGTGGCAAGTTGAGGATGACGTTGATGCGTTTTTTGCTTTGAATTTTGATCTCGGATCCGTAAGTGCCCGGCTGAATTTCAATTAGGCCATCAGATTTGAGTGAGAATGTTTCATTGGCTACAACTGAACCTTTGAGGTCTTTGCAGGCTGTAAAAAGAAGAAAGCTCAGTGCGATTGTGGTTTTGACTAGTTTCATTTTGACTCCCGAAGTTTAAAAACAGTGGTTTTAAGTGTTCCCAGGTATCTCAATACAAAAATGCTGCCACGAAAATTGGAGCCAAAAGGGGTTTGAATTTTTTATACTTACACTTGGATTAAGATTACTTATTAAAGAGGAAGTGCAAAATTTTTGGAACGTCGTCCGGTGGCATTTCTTTACCCGAGTGGGTGCTATCAAAAAAGACGACTTCGATGTGTTGGTGTTCCACTCGTACTAAATTGACATTGACTGGTTCGTTTTCAAAGAACCAAATGGTGTCATACTTTCCTTGGGGAAGTTGCGCGAACCAATCAGATTTGAATTTAGCATCGTCCATGCCTTTTTCGGGTTTCAAGACGAGCCGGGCCTGATTTCCGTCTAAAGGCATTTTCCATTTCAACAGAACTTCTTCTGAGCCACGTCCCATTCTTTGCACATCTCGGCCAGTTAAATAAACAATTTCAGCGCCAATGTTCCAAAGCTCCTGAACGAATTCCACTGCGCCATCGTAGGGTTTGTCATAGTGAAGAAATTCATTGGAAAAAAAGTGTTTAGCCCAAAAATCGCGAAGTGTATGTTGAAACTCAATACTGGCTGATTCTAATCCAGACCTCATGACGGCTTGGCGTAGGCCCCAATCCGTTCGTTGGGTCTCTGCACTTTTCAAGGCTGCGGTTTCAACAGGAAATTGAGCTTGAAATTTAGGGTCATGACAAAAATCATGAAGTATTTTTTGCAAACGTGGACCGACGTCGAATAAAGTCGAATCTAGGTCAAATACAACCATAGATTGGCTATCTTTCTTTTCGTGAATTTCCTGTATTTTTGACAGGATTTTGTTAAGAGTTTGGCTAGTCTGCGTCATCAAAGGCATTCAGCCAGAATTCTCTTAGAAAATCAAGATTTACAATGTTAGGAGAGCATGCGAACTACAAGGTGCGGTGGCATTTAATAATTAAGGAGTTGTTATATGAAAAGTTTGATTGTTCCTCTTTTGTCTATGGTTTTTATCTTTTCAGCCTGTACTGTTGATAAGGGCCCACTTGGTTCTGAAAAAAACCCAGTTAAGCTTTTTTTCGTACCATCTGTTGATGCAAAAGTGATTGAGGCAAGTTCGAAAGTTTTTAAAACATGGTTAGAGGAAAACACTCCTTATAAATACGAAGTCGCAATTCCATCTTCTTTTGTGGCTGTCGTCGAAGCTTTTGGATCAAAAAGAGCGGATGTAGCTTCGATCAACACTTTTGGTTATATCTTGGCCAGTGAAAAATATGGAGTTGAAGCTAAATTGACTGTTCTTAGGCATGGATTGGCTACCTACCAATCACAGTTTATTGCTAAAGAAGGTGGCAGCATTAAGACCCTTGCTGACTTTGCCGGAAAGAAAGTGGCGTTTGTTGATCCAGCATCGACATCTGGTTTTTTACTTCCTAAAAAAATTCTAAATGATAAAGGCATCAATCCTGGTGCCGAAGTGTTCGCGATGAAGCATGATTCGGTAGTTTCTATGGTTTATCAGGGCCAAGTCGACGGTGGCGCTACATTTTACTCGCCACCAGACAATGGTGAATTGCAAGATGCGAGACGATTGGTAAAGACTCAGTATCCCGATGTAGAAAAGAAAATTAAGATTATTGAACTGACTGAAAGTATTCCAAACGATCCGATCGTGTTTCGTAAAGATCTACCTGCTGATATGAAAAAAATTATTGCAGACGCTTTTGTTAAATTTGTTCGAACTCCTGAAGGCAAAGAAACTTTCAATAAAATTTATGGTCTTACAGATTTAAAAGAGGCCACAGACGCAGATTATGATCCAGTTCGTGCGATGTTGAAGTCTTTAGGTAAAACTGCTGACGACTTAATGAAGAAGAAATAATTATGGCAGAAAACGTACTTGAAATTAAAAATCTTGTAAAAACTTATCCTAACGGAACGAAGGCCTTAAAGGGCGTTAGTTTTAACGTAAAGAAGGGTGAGTTTTTAGTCATTATCGGATTAAGTGGATCTGGAAAATCAACTTTATTGAGATGTATCAATCGACTGCACGATCCGACCTCAGGAGAAATTCTTTTCATGGGGCAAGAGATTGGACACGTAACCAGTTTTAATCAAATTCGTGGTTTGAGAAAACGAATCGCTATGATTTTTCAACAGTTTAATCTGATTCCAAGACACACGGTTTTAAGCAACGTGATGATGGGACGGCTTGGTGTCACTGGAACTTTAAAATCAATATTTGGTTTTTTTAAGTCGGAAGATAAGGATGCAGCTTTGAAGTATCTGGATTTGGTTGGAATCGCAAATAAAGCCAAAATGAGAGCTGATAATTTATCCGGAGGTCAGCAACAGCGAGTTGCTATCGCTAGAGCGCTGACACAGAATCCAGAAATTCTTTTGGCAGATGAGCCAGTGGCCTCTTTAGACCCTGCAACTTGCCATACAGTTATGGATTATTTAAGAAAAGTGAACCAGGATTTAGGGATTACAGTTATCGCTAATTTACACTTCCTTTCATTGGTTCGACAATACGCTACACGAGTGATTGCGTTGAAAGATGGCCAGCTGGTTTACGAAGGTGATCCTAATGATATCACTGACGAATGGTTTGAAAAAATTTATGGTCATGGCGCAAAAGAAGTCCATATTAATTAAGGAATGAAAATGAATATTTCTGTGATTAAACGAACAATCTTCGATGCTATTTTGTTGGGCTATTTGCTGATTGTATTAACAGTGACAATCACCTCTCCAGATGAGTCAGAACTGATGAATCTTTCAAGAAACGCCACTCTGTTTTTTACTTTCGTAGGTGTTGGCGGGGTGATTAGTTTTTTAGTCAATAAAATGGGTTTGAAAACTTTAGGTGAAGTTGTTTTTGAGCCACCATTTAAAAAGGCACAAGAGCAGAACGCTCCAAGTTTCTTTAAAAGTTTTTGGGGATGGCAACTGTTAATCACGAACGTGGTGACATTTACAGTAGGTATAATTGTCACCAAAGTTTCTATAGAGAAATTGGTTGATAAAGAAAGCTTTTACCCGACTATGAAGTTGTTTTCGGCTCTGGTAAATCCCAATTGGGATCTTTTACCTAGAGCAGTCATGATGATGGTTGAGACTATGTTTTTGGCCTTTATCGCTACTGGATTAGCTATTCCGGTCGCATTTTTTCTTTGCTTTTTTGCAGCCAAAAATATCATGAAGCATCCAGCTGCTTTTGTGATTTATGTTTTGATTCGAACTATTTTAAATATCATGCGCTCGATCGAGGCCTTTGTTTGGGCCATCATTTTTACTGTGTGGGTGGGTATTGGACCTTTTGCCGGAATGCTGGCATTGATGATTCACTCGATAGCATCATTGACTAAGCAGTATTCTGAATTAGTAGAGGGTGTTGAAAATGGTCCAATCGAGGGCATTCAATCCACTGGTGCTAATTTAATTCAAACCATCTGGTTTGCGATTGTACCTCAAGTCGTTCTGCCATTTATTTCCTTTACGATCTATCGCTGGGACATCAACATTCGAATGGCGACTATTGTTGGTTTCGTTGGTGGCGGTGGAATTGGATATCTACTTCAAACCTATTCGTCTCAGGCGATGTGGTCCGAGGTCGGAACGATCATAGTGGTCATAGCCTTTGTGGTTTGGTTTATGGATACGGCTTCAGCCTATATTCGAGAGGCTTTGAAATAGTTATTGTCCGTTCAAGCTTTGTTTTCATTTAAAGTTGAAAACAGTGTCTGTTCAACTTAATCTAGGTTTAGATGTCTCTAAACCTATGCTATTCAAATTTATTTCTGCTGGTATTTGCCAGCCTAGTTTTGCAAGGTTGTGGCAATCCCGCAACGACCAGCACAGCAAGTATTGGCTGTACTCCAATACCTAAGGGTGGAGCTTATCAAGGCTGTCCATTATCGCTGACAACTTTGGTTACAACGATTGCAGGCACTGTAACGTCAGGACATGCTGATGGTACCGGAACTGCTGCGACTTTTTCAGATCCCAATAGTGTAACGACTGATGGCTACAATATTTATGTCACTGATTATACGAACAATGCGATTCGAAAAATCATTCTTTCGACAAAAGTTGTCTCAGTATTTGCCGGAAGTTTGGCTCAAACGGCGGGATCCACAAATGGAACTGGGACATCTGCGACTTTTTCAAGTCCAGCAGGGATTACCACAGATGGCGCCAATCTTTTTGTTGCGGATTCGGCCAACAATCAGATTCGCAAAATTGTTCTATCCACAAAAGTCGTGACGACCTTGGCGGGCTCGACCACAGCTGGTTTTGCGGATGGTACTGGAACAGCTGCCACCTTTTCTGGTCCATTAGGGATCACTACCGATGGAACAAATCTATATGTTGCAGACTCTAGCAATAATGAAATTCGCCAGATCGTGATTGCAACTGGAGTGGTCACGACTTTGGCGGGATCAACAACTGCAGGATCAACAGATGCGACAGGGCTTGCGGCTCGCTTCTCAAATCCCAAAGGAATTACCACTGATGGCACTTACCTTTACGTTGCGGATACCGGCAACAATGAAATACGTAAGATTGTGATCGCTACAGGAGTGGTCACCACCTTGGCCGGCTCAACAACTTCGGGTTCTGCTAATGGAATTGGAACTGCAGCGACTTTTTCTGCACCTATTGGCATTACGACAGATGGATCAAGCCTTTTTGTTGCGGATTCTGGAAACAATCAGATTCGCAAAATTGTCATCGCAACCGGAGTGGTGACGACTCTTGCGGGATCTACGACGTCGGGCTCAGCTGGCGGCACGGGAACCAATGCAAGTTTTTCGGCCCCAAGTGGAATCACATCAAATGGCACAAGTCTTTTTGTTACAGATACGACAAACAATTTGATTCGCAAGATTCAGTAAGGTTTTCATGAAGAAAAATTTCCTAAGAAATGCGTCCTACGGATTGGGATTGGCTCGAGTCTTAAATTTTACAACTCAAAGTCTGCTGCTTCCTTTGATTGATCAAATAATTAGCGGTAATGATCGTAGATCCATTTCCAAATTTGGTGAGCATATGAAGACGGCTCGACCAAAATTGGAAAGTCTGCTGCTAAAAGATTCTGAAAACATCGCAAACTCATTTTATCCAATTTCCGTTCTGTTTCAAGAATCCCCCTTGGATCATTATTTTCGACTGCCATTTCTGATCGGCGATGCCATTCGAGCAGGGAAACAGCGAAAGAACAAAGAGACGGCAAATTTCGATCAGGCTGATCTTGAATATGTGAATCAAGCGCCAGAATACTATAAAAGAAATTTTCATTTTCAAAATGGAGGTTATCTTAATGATTCGTCGGCAGCTCTTTACGACCATCAGGTTGAGATTCTATTTTCCGGCACGGCTCAGGTTATGCGAAGGCAGATCATTCCGAATTTGAAAAAACACTTTAATATGTCAGATGGTGAAGGACTTAAGTTTTTAGAGATTGGCAGCGGAACAGGTGCGTTGACCCGTTCTATTGCCTTGGCCTTTCCCAAAACCCAAATCACTTGTTTGGAAATAAGTCCCCACTACCTTCAATACTCTCAAGAGCGATTGGCTCATTTTCGCAGGATCAGCTATGTGCAAGGAATTGGGGAAAACTTAGATTTTAAAAATGAAAGCTATGATGCGGTTTTTTCTTGTTACCTTTTTCATGAGCTGCCAAAAGAAATTCGCGAAAAAGTGGTCAGTGAGAAATTAAGAGTGTTAAAGCCTGGCGGCTTTGTTGGCATTGTTGATTCTATCCAAAAGGGAGATGATCCGGATCTCGATTGGGCCTTGAA
>CAZDHC010000036.1:11951-27377 GCA_964505225.1 uncultured Bdellovibrio sp.
GCATTGTTGATTCTATCCAAAAGGGAGATGATCCGGATCTCGATTGGGCCTTGAAACAATTCCCAATTGATTTTCACGAGCCCTTTTACAAAAACTATAGCGAAAGTCCTTTGGAAGATTTACTTCGAGAGAAAGCCACTACTGAGGTGACTTCTGAAGTTCACTTTTTAACCAAAATTGTTTGTGGAAAAAAATAACGGCCTTGAACCTGTTGAGCCATCAGTTAAATCTTCATTCCAATTGCTTTTTTCCAAGCCTCTGTAGGCAACATCAGTTTTCTGGCAACGGTATCAAAAAGAGCAAAAGTAAAAACGGCCTCGCAAGCCACTTCGCCGTTGGCTTTTAGCATGCACTGCTTTAGATGACCGACTTTGCCTTCGTAATCCACCATTTCAGTGGTGATGGTGATCTGATCGCGCAAATGAAGTTCTTTTAAATATTTAATGGTGACTTCTAAAATCACGGGGCCTTGTTTCACTTTGTGGATTTCCCTTAGGCCGTAGCCATTTTCGGTGATCAATTCCCAACGAGCTTGTTCGAACAATGTTAGATAGGTGGCATTGTTCACGTGTCCAAAAGTATCAAGGTGAAGTTCTAAAACTGTAAATGAATAACGGTGAATCATGCTATTGCCTCGCTGTAGACTTAAGATTTTGGATGAGTGCGATTGCATTCGTCAATTCGAGATTTGTATTCGCGACTGACGGATTTTTTGTCGGCTTTGCCTTTTTTAGAGGGTTTGCCAGAAACCCGAAGTTGTTCTTCTTGGCCTTTTTCCATGCATCGATCCATTTGAGTCATATAGTTGCGAGTCTCTTTTGGCGGAGGATAGCTAGTCAACAATGCCGCAGGTGTCTTTCCCTTTAATTTACTTAAACTGTAAGGAGTGAAGTTGTACCCAGCCACCATCATGTAAAGATCTTTTCGATTAAGGTCCTTCATAGGAGCGGCCCTAGGATCGTCTATTTTGTGAGTCGAACAATCTTTGCAACCCACATCCTTGAATCGCTCACCATAAATCCATCTTAAGGCCATGGCCACGCCTGCAGTTGCGGACTCGGGACTGCCATCTTTACGAATGGCGCGATCTGTGAATTCAGCCGAAGGATTTCGGGATTTGTATTGGTTCCACATGGCCGAGTATGGGCGACTGGCGACTTTCTTTTGCAGGTCTTCAACCAATAAGGATCCGAACTGTCCATAGCTTGTGTATTCGTCGTTCTCGTTAGGATTGTGCTTCAGTCCTGACTCGACCAAAAGGGTGCACATGGTCATCGAGTAAGGAACTTGAAAAGCGGATTCGGCATCTTTCGCTGCCTTTTTGAATTTCTTAAGTAAGCCAGAAAATTCGTTTTCATTGATCGAAGCATTTCGATAAAGACACATAAAGCGATCGACTTCGCTATCGGACTTAGTTGGACCCAATTCAATTTTACTACTGATGTCATCGCGCATTTTCTTAACAAATGTTCCAAGTTCTTTGGGCGAATTCGTATTTTTTGACTTTACGGGTGGGCAGGGTTTGGAATCGGCGACTTCGGGTACTTCTTTTTCTGCTTCCTTCTGATCTGAAGGTGAGGTGATTTGGTGTTCAGATATCCAACCGGTAAATGATTTTCCATCTTTGCCTTTAACTTTGACCTTATAGAATTTTTTGGGAACTAGTTTTCCGGAAAAAATCAGATCTTTGTCAGCAGTGATTGGTTTTCCTTTATCGTTGGTTAAAACCTCTAATTCATCACCGGCTTCAAGCAAAGGTCCACGGGATTGGCAGGCCTCGGCACCGCCATGGTTGTATCGTTCTAATGAAAGTCTAAGGTCTTCGTTAGTCGGAAAACAAGCTTCCGAATTTTCGCAGCGACATTCTTTCCAAGAAAATCCTGGAACGCTCCAAACATAAGCGGACTTGTCCGAAACATAAGCTTGCTGACTGGCTATTGCCGAAAAGCAATAAACCATGAAAACAAGGGCAATCGAAAGTGAACGAAAGTATAAAAACTTCACCTAGATTTATCGGTACATTCTCACAGGAACTTCCCAGCGAAAGGTCGAGTTTTGTTCCCCATTTTTAGCGCACGAAGAAATAGTCCCTCTGGTCGAAAAATGGTAGAACAGATACATTTTTAAATACAGGATCGAATTCATATTTAAAACGACTGAGGCTAAATAAGGGTATCTCGGTGATGATCACCCCTTTGAAATTTCCAGTGTAGCGAGATTGAACTTGAGGAGCGTTGATTAAAAGCCTTTCGAAATGAACTTCACGAGAAGAGCCACAAGAGGCATCTTTCAGGCTGGCAATTTTTCGAGCTTCGTTTGCCACAAAACGACCTTCGGCTTTCCAATCACTGGATGTTTGTTCCACAGTTGCAGATTGGGTCGAATTTGTATTGCGGGTGATTTTAGGAATATCATGCTCAAAAAATCTAAAATCAATGGGGCTAAAGTTAGCAGCTTTGTCAGCATACCAACCGGGATTGCTGGCACTTTCGCAGTGGCTGTAGCCGATGCCAAGGATGACAGCTCTGGCACTTACCAACTGTAGATTGGTTAGATTTGATCCAGTTCCTAGATTTTCATAGGTGATCGCGCCTTGAACAAAAATCGGACCGGTCGAGTGAATGCGACAGCCTGTTGATGTTTTCAAAGCCAGATCTTTTAGAAATAAAGTTCCTTCGATAA
Organism: uncultured Bdellovibrio sp.; assembly: GCA_964505225.1. Lineage (GTDB taxonomy): Bacteria > Bdellovibrionota > Bdellovibrionia > Bdellovibrionales > Bdellovibrionaceae > 21-14-0-10-47-8. Next base: position 14,634 of record CAZDHC010000036.1, read on the forward strand.
AAATGTCACCATCACAAGTTATTTGACCATTTTCGTTGGTGAAATATCCGCTTCCATTTTGTCCTAGTCCTGTTAATGCGGGAGAAGTCGCAGGGTCATTTTTCCAATACTTTGTATTAATGCTTCCTGAAATTCCTAGTTTGGTTCGAAGTTTACTTGGCGTCATTCCGGAAATAAAAATTTCATCTTTCTCTACAATCGCTTTAGCTTTTTGTTTTTCGGAGCTTTTCAAAACTTCGGCTGCTCGAAGGTAATCTGTCAGACTTGTAGTTTTGTAAATGAGTCTATTCAGTAAAGCTGGATAGCTTGAAAGATAGTCTTGCCATTTGAAATCGAAATTAGCCTTTGGAACAAAAACTTCGTCAAAAAGAGAAGTGGTGGTCCAAGATGGATACCCCGAGTTTGCGATATCAGTATGGTCGCCGTAAATACTACCGAATGGAGTGTTGACATCTTTTCCGAAGAAAACATTTGCAGTACCATGTCCAAAATCGGTAACAAGTTTCGAGTTTATATTGGCATGGCAACTGGTGCACCCCACCGCCCGTGCTGCAATGGCAGGCTCGACGCTGTGAAATGGATTTCCAACTATGATGCTAACTTTTTTCTTACTCCAATCACCGCTAGAGTCCATAACGGTAAATTCGAATTGATCGGTTCCTCGAAAACCAGGCGCAGGCGTATATTGAGGTCCATTTTGGGTTTGCAGCAAAGTTCCGTTTTGTGTCGCAGCTGTTGATATACGTTCTTGTGAAAGTAAAATTTGTGGTTTGGGATCTTCTAAATCACGTCCCGTTAAATTCAGAACATTTCCATTGGAATTGACTTCAAAGCTGACCGCATCCTCGACGATCCAAGGAAGGTCATTTACTGAAGTTACTAAAATGTAAAGTTTCACATCTCTAGTTTTAGTCTTTCCATCTTGTTGAAAGGATTCAACCACGTCAAAATAGTCTTCGCCAAAAAAATTGGAATTTGGTTTATAGCGAAACTGGCCGCTAGATGAATTGAATTCTAATATGGCGCCCGAGTTGGGCTGGCGTGTGACCGTAAAATTAGATTTAAGTCCTTCTGACTGAAGTGACTTTGGTTGGGCAATTAATTCTGTATCTTCTTGAGTCCTGAAGCTTTCGACGTTCAGCGATTGAAGGTCAATGACATTTTGGTTTACGAAAGCGTGTTTAGTGCAATTTTGAAATCCAGATAGAAGAAAAAACATGAATAGTAGCAAGATGGCCTTAGGCCATGAGTTTGTTCGCTTGGTCATTATTTTGGGTCCCCCAAACCAAAAATCTTCAAGTAATGTGCCGATCTCAATTTGATACAATTGGTAGCGGGGCCGATCCACCGCGAGTTTGGCGGGGCGAAAGCGCCAATGAAGTGTGTAGGTAGTTTTTGATTGAACAGGAATTAATCAAATGAAGTTTTCGATAAGCACTCTCGAACATCAATGGACCTTAGTCCTGTAAATAAGTTCCACTTTTTTTAGACAATAGATGAAAACAAATTCGACAGTTCTTTTCAATCTTTTCAAGTACTTAAGTCCTGAGCTGGACTGGCCGAAGAGCTTGTACAAGGTGCTTCTTTGAAAGCATTGGAGGTAAAAATGAAAAGGAATTTGATTGGCATCATCGCCGTCGCCCTTATGATCGGGGTCTTGGATACAGGATGTAGCAAACAGCAGTACTCATTGCCTGATGAAAGTCAGCAATTTGGACAAACTGTTACTTATAATAACAAAGCAGATATTGTGCTGATGGTGGATAACTCATCCAGCATGTTGCAATATCAATCTAAGTTGGCAGCGCAGGTGCCAGCCATGATCAATTCGCTGAATGCCTTAGGCATGGACTACAGAATTGTGGTTGTGACGACAGACATGAGAACTAACGGTTCGGGTGGAATGTTTGTTGGATCGCCAAAAATTTTGACTCGTTCCACAGCAAATTTGGCAAGCGTGCTTTCGGCTCGAGTTAACCAGGGTGAGACAGGTTCTGATTTAGAGCGGGGATTAGATTCAATTCGCTCAGTGCTTCAGACGTCTTACTTAAGCAACGAAGGAGCTGGATTTTTTAGAGATGATGCCTTGTTGGCAGTTATCGCACTTTCTAATGAAGATGATTATTCTTCTGGAAGTGTTGCAGACTATGAAGCTTTCTTCGACACGTTAAAGCCAAAGTTCAAAGGAACCACTCAAGCTTGGATGGTGAACTTTATCGGAGTTCCGAATTTAGCTTCGAGCTGTTCGACGACTTTGGATAGCACCTATAAAGAACCAGGTTCACGTTGGATTGAGCTCGCAAACTATTCTGGTGGAAAAGTTGAAGCCATTTGCGATACCTCTTTGGCAGCCGCAGTAGATAACGTACGAAAAAGAATTGTTGAAGTCTTAACGGACTATCACTTAAGCCGAAAGCCAAAAGTTGAAACAATCGTCGTTAAGATCAACGGAAAGACAATTCCGCAATCTATGACCAATGGTTGGGAATATATTCCGAATGGCTATATCGTTCGATTTCATGGAACAGCAGTTCCAGGAGCAACCGACAGCATATCAGTGGACTTTACACCGGCTGAAGCTCTATAGCCTTGTCTCCGGCCTTTGCTACTTTGTAGTAAAGGCCTTTTTGATTCATAAGCTCTTGGTGAGTTCCGGTTTCTTTTATTTCACCTTGATCCATCATCACAATTAGATCGCAGCCTTGAATTGTCGACAGTCGATGAGCAATGATGATGCTGGTTCGATTTTTTGCCACCTCCATGGTGGCTTTTTGAATTACCTTTTCATTTTCTGAATCGATGTTCGCGGTAGCTTCATCTAGAATCAAAATATCTGGTTCAAATGCCAAGATTCTTGCAAAGGCAATCAGTTGTCTTTCGCCAACGCTTAAATTGGAACCACGCTCTTCGACAAAAGAATTCAAATCTCGACCTGATTTTTGCAACATTTCTAAATAGCCAATGCGCTCACAGGCTTTTTGAACTTTGGCTTCAGAAATGCCCTCATCGCCTAGGCTAATGTTTTGAGCGATGGTGCCCCGGAAAATATAGTTATCTTGCTGGACGACTCCGATGTGTCGGCGTAGTTGTTTAAAAGAAAGATTCTCGATGGCAACATCATCAATGAAAATGGATTGCAGGGGAGCTGGGTAAAATCTTTGCAGCAAAGAAATCAAAGTGGATTTACCGCTGCCAGTTCTGCCAACAACAGCAACTGATTGTCCCGGAGAAATTTGTAGGCTTAAATTTTTTAAAACGGTGGCTAAATGGCTTTCGTAGCGGAAAGTTAAATTTTTAAATTCAATTTTTCCCTGCCACTGCTTCAGTGTGGTGATCGGTTCAGATTGGACTTCCGCAACTTCGTCAAAAACTTGAAACACTCGTTCGCCACTGGTGATTGAGTTTTGGAACTGTTGATATTTATCTAAAATTTCTCGAAGTGGTGGAATGAAATCTTGCACGTGCATTAAAAAAGCGACAAGTGATCCGATGGCAAGACCTTCGTTTTCATGAATCAAGCCGCCAAAATAAAGGGCAGCAGAAATGGTCACAGCATTAAAAAGATTCATCACCGGTTGCATGATGGCGTAGGCGCGAATAGAGCCAAGGCTTAAATCTTTGTACTCGCCGGAAAGTCTTTGAAAGTGATTACGGTTTCGATGCACACGATTGTAAAGCTGAATGACTCGGATACCGTTGAGATTTTCCGCAACATAAGAGTTCAATGTCGACAGTTTCTTTTTTGCGTCTCGTAGGATGTCTCGAATTTGGTCACTAATTTTAAGTGAAGCCCAAATAAAAATTGGAGCTAAAAACATGGTGATAAAGGTGAGCTTAGGGGAAATCAGGCTCATCGCAAAAAGAATCGAGCATAAGATAATAAACTCAACCATCATGGTGACAACACCATCGGTAAAAAGTTCGGCCAAAGTGGAAACATCATTCGTCAGGCGGGTCACGATCCGTCCGATGGGCGTCTTATTGAAGTATTGAATTGGCAAAGCTTGAATGTGTTTAATCAAATCTTCGCGAACATAAAAAAGAACCCGATTGCCAAAGATTTGAAACATATAACTATAAGTGAATTGAAAAATAGTTTGAAGGATCTGGACACCTAAATAGATGTAAGCCGTCGACTGCAAGACCGAATAATTTTTCTCGCGAATTCCATGATCAATCGCATAGCCAATTAAAAATGGTAGGGACCTTGATGAAACGGCAAGACCAGCGATGCAAAATACGACGATTGAAAATAGCCCCAAATGTTTTTTACAATAGTGCCAAATTCTTCGAAGCAATTCGGCGTAACTTAAATTGGCTTTGATCTGATCTTCGTTCATGAAATTTGGAGTCATACTAAATACCCCTGGATTTCAGCCATTTTTCGATAGGTGGAGCTTTTCTCAACCAGCTCTTTGTGCGTGCCTATCGATTCGATCTGACCTTGGTTTAAAACGATTATTTTGTCGGCATCCTGTATCGCTGAAAGTCGATGCGATACGATCAATTGAGTTTTTCGACCCTCTAATTGTTTTGCTAACTGATCTTGAATGATCTTTTCAGTTTTGTGATCGACTGCACTTAATGAATCATCCAAAATGATCATGGGTGCTCGGGTCATCAATCCACGGGCAATGGTCAGTCTTTGCTTTTGACCGCCAGAAAGATTGACCCCGCGTTCGCCCAATTGTGATTCAAATTGGTTTGGTAAACTTTCGACTTCATTGCGGATGTCCACAACTTCAGCCCATTTTTGCACTTCATCAATGGTCAGTTCCTGATCTAAGCCCATTTGCAAATTGTCGGTAATCGAATCACTAAATAAAAATGCTTCTTGGGGAACCATGGCCATCTGAAGATGTAAAGACCTTTGAGTCACATCGGTGATTTCATTGCCGTTAACTAAAATTGTTCCAGCAGGTGCTGGGTAAAGACGATTCAGTAAATGTAGTAAAGTGGTTTTACCTGAACCTACAGGGCCGACAAGGCCAACTTTTTCGCCAGCATTGATTTCAAAGCTGAGATTTTTTAGGGTCGGCATGCTGTTTTCTGGAAATTGAAAAGAAAGGTTCTTAACTGTGATGGACTCGAAGTCTTTTATTTCAATTGTGCCATCATCTGGAATATCTGTTTTTTGCAAAAGGACATCACGAATGCGCGAGTAAGAGGCCATGCCTTTTTGTAGCTGACTAAAGCCCATCCCAAGAGCAGTCATCGGCCAAACCATCTTGGTGATATATCTTTGAAAAGCCACGAAGGTTCCAACAGTTGCGGTGCCCGCCAATACATCAGGTCCGGCTACGAAAAGTAAAATCACTGTTCCTGAGGCGACTCCAAATTGCATGACAGGCGAGAATAGGGCATCGACTTTAGAAACCTTGTTGCAGGCCTTTTCAAAAATCAGACTCATTCTGTTGTAATGATTCAATTTGTTTTCTTCTTGCGAGAAACTTTTGATCACCCGGATGCCGGCGACAATTTCCTGGGAAATTCCCGAAAGCTCTGAAAGTCTGTCTTGTTGTATTTTATAATTTGAAAAAATTAATTTGGTCACTTGCCAAATCATAAACGGAACCAAAGGCAAAAAGATCAATGTTTTCCAGGTCCAACTAGGTTCAAGCCAAAGCATCAAGGGCAATACGATGCATATAATTGAAATTCCATCGACCAAAACCAGAACGCCGCTGCCAATGGCTTGGCGAAAGGACTGAACATCATTGGTCATTAAACTCATCAGTTCGCCAATGGGATTTTTTTTAAAAAATTGAGGTCCCATTGAAGTCAGATGTTGAAAAATACGGTTGCGTAAATCTTCTGCGGCCAAGGTGTGATAAGTGCCGAAGAATAAACGCCAACAAAACCGAGTTGCGGCTAATGTTGCCATGGTGACAAAAAACAAGAGGGCCGTGGACGTCAAAGCGTCCATGCCCTCTCCGTTAGAAATCTGATCAATTCCCTTTTTTAAAATCAAAGGGTACAGACTGTCGATTGTGTTCGTAATGATTAAAAAGAACATCCCCAACGAAAAATGCTTTTTGTTGAGTTTGATATAGTACCAAAGTGGATGTTGATTCAGATCAAATTTCAAACAATCCTCGATTAGTTAACTTCTTTTAAGAATGATTTCATAGCTTCGAAAGAACGTTTGTCAGCAGAAGCATTGTAAGCCGCACCTTTAGAAGGGTCGTTTCCGGCAGCTTCTTCGGTGAATGCGTGAACGGCACCACTGTAAGAAGTAAATTGATAATCAACTTTAGCTTCATTTAAGGCTTTGGTGTAGCTAGCAATATGTTCCGCTGGTACGTATGGATCAATGGCGCCATGAAGAATCACAACTTTTGACTTGATGCTTTTGACATCAGCAATCGTGGTTGGAAAATCCAATCCACCGTGAAAGCTGACTACGCCATTTAATGGGGCGCCTGACATCGCAAGTTCCAACGCTGCCGTTCCGCCAAAGCAATAGCCCATGGCGTTTAATTTTTTGGTGTCAACGTGGGGATTGCTTTTTAAAGTTTCAAGCGCAGCCGTAGCTCGCGCTCGCAACAAAGCGCGGTCGCCTTTGTATTGACCAGCAAGTTTGCCAGCTTCAGCGGCATCTTTTGCGCGAACGCCTTTGCCGTAAATATCAGCTGCGAAGGCAACATAGCCAAGTTTTGCTAAATCTTCAGCGCGCTTTCTGGTTCCTTCGCCCAGTCCCATCCAATTGTGAACAATGACCACTCCGGGCTTTTTGCCTTTTGATGAGTCATCATAGGCCACATAGCCCTCAAGAATTGTTGTTCCTTCTTTGTACTCGACAACTTCTGTTTTAATTTTTGCATGCACTTGGGCTGCGCCAATTAAAGTTGCTAATAATGAAATCAAAATTCGATTCACAATAACCTCCGAATTGTATGATTGGTTTTCGAATTTGTGATGCTAGCAGGATTATGGGTGAATCCTAGGCCTAACGCTAATCGGCGCTAGGCCTTTAGGTTATGGATGAAATGAAGTCGATAAAAGCACGCAGCCTTAATGGTATCCTCTTTGCCGGTGGATAGACGATATGAAGGGGAGACTTGTCGCCGGCCCAGTTCGGTAAAACTCTCATTAACTCTCCTGATATTAATGATTCTTGGACCAGGGATTCTGGGACAAAGGCTACGCCTCCGCCTTCGATGGCGATTTTTTTGCAAAATTTTGCACTGTTGGCGGTAAAGTGTCCGGCGACAGAAATCTCAGCAGCTTTATCTTTTGGGTTGTTGTGATTATGAAGTTTCCATTTTAACGGGTCTCGTCTTCCTGAAAATACAATCAGACGATGCTGCAGCAGATCTTTTGTGTTAGAAATTTTGGCGTTGTTATTAAGGTAGCTAGGTGAAGCGACTAAGATGAAGCGACCTTCTGCGATTTTTTTCGCTTTTAATGTCTGATCGGCTATAAAACCTGCACGTAGAGCCAAATCAAATCCTTCGCGAACTAAGTCGACCGGGCGATTGCTGAGATCAATTTCAAGTTGAATCAGAGGGTGCAACTCGCTAAAGCGGTGAATTTTTTTTATCAAACTGTCCGCAACTTCCAGGGGCATTGAAATTTTAAGTAGCCCTTGTGGAACCTCGTGAGATGTCAGCGCAGATTTTTCAGCATCTTCGATTTCTTTTAAGGCTTGAGCGCAGGTTTGATAATATTCCTCGCCGACTCTAGTTAGTGAAATCTTTCTTGTCGTTCTTTGCATTAAGGTCAGGCCAAGTCGACTTTCAAGGGAAGCTAGCTTGCGACTGATGGTGGACTTGGGTAGGCCCAATTCTTGGCCAGCCTTGCTTATTCCCCCGGTTTTCGCAACAGCCACAAAAACCGAAATTTCGTTAAGATCTTGAATTTTCATAGGTATTTCAGGCTTTCTCGTTAAGTAATTGTTCCATGTATAGAACAATATATCTCAATTATGCCATCTTATCAAATGCAGGGGAAGCGATTAATCTAAAAGCACAAAACAACTTCATCTAAGGAGATGATTATGAAAAAAGTAGCGATTGGATCTAGACTTATATTGGGATTGATATTTTTCGTGTTTGGCTTAAACGGATTTCTGCAGTTTTTGCCAGCACCACCATTGACTGATGCGGGAATGAAATTTATCGGAGCCTTATTGGAAACTGGGTATATGTTTCCGATGATCAAGGGACTTGAGGTTTTAGCAGGAGTCTTATTGTTGGCAGGACTGTTTGTACCTTTGGCGTTGTTGATCTTGGCTCCAATTGTAGTGAACATTTTTTTGTTTCACGTTATTCTTGCGCCAGCTCCGGCTATGCCAATTGTCATCGTGGCTTTAGGTCTAATAGTTGCGTATGATCGTCGTGAACAGTTTAAGCATGTATTGGCTTTAAAATAGTCTCAGTATTAAAGTAGAAATTTATAAAGCAGATCACATGGGGTGACATTATGATCAAAGTTAGAAAATCAAAAGAGCGAGGTTATGCCAATCACGGATGGCTTCGATCTTTTCACAGTTTTAGTTTCGCAGATTATTATGATCCTGCACATATGGGTCATTCAGTTTTGCGAGTGATCAATGAAGACTATATTGCAGCGGCACAAGGGTTTCCAACCCATGGTCATCAAAATATGGAAATCGTCACCTATGTGATCAGCGGAGCCATTGAACATCGGGACTCACTTGGAAATGGTGGAATCATCGAGCATGGTGAAATTCAACGAATGAGCGCAGGCACGGGTATTCGTCATTCGGAATTCAATCCAAAAAAAGATCAAGAAACTCACATGCTGCAAATTTGGATTTTACCTGATCGAGCTGGTCATGAGCCAGGTTATGAACAGGTCCAACTAAAAGACAAAATGAAATTGAATTCGCTGACCCTAATTGCCTCGCCGAATAAAGAGAATGAATCCTTGCTGATTCATCAAAATGCAAAAATTTTTGCAGGGCAATTTGAGGAAAAACAAAAAATCACTCTGCCGGTTTGCGCCAGCAGAAGCGGTTGGTTGCAGTTGATCTCTGGGGAACTTGAGGTCAGCGGTCAGATCTTAAATGCCGGTGATGCCGTGGCTATTTTCAACGAAGAAGCGCCAAGCGTTGTCGCAAAGAAAGATGCGCATTTTCTTTTTTTCGATTTGCCTTAAGTTGGAAGATCGTAATTTATGAAGTGGGGGTGGGATTTTGAGTTTCAAGATCGGAGAAAGAAATTTGATAGGTAATTGTTCGAAGAGTTGGTGTTTGAATGAATGAAGAATCATCTCTTTTGCCACGGTCCTATTGTCTTTATGCTACACCCAGGACCGGTTCAACTCCGGTTGGTCGTTTGATCGCACAGTCTTTGGGACAATCTAGACATGTGAAGGATCTTGGAGAATTCTTTAATTTAAAATTTGAAGACGCAGCTGTGATCAACGGTGCAATTGTTCATGATCGTGAAAATGAAACTGAACTTCACGCTTTGAGGGCCAATCTGGTGCCGGGTTATCGTGATTTTATTGTTTCCAAAAGATTAGACTTTTTAAGTCACAACCAAGTCCCAGTTTTTTTAAAAATTTTTCCTCAGCATTGCAATATTGAAACTCGTGAGTGGATCTTTAGAAAATTCAATGTGATAACGCTCGCTCGTCAAAATCTTTGGGATCAGCTAGTTAGTTTTGTGGTCGCAAAAAGTACTAATATCTGGTATGAGACTTCTACTACAGATCGAATAGCAGTGGCTCCAGAATCTATCGTTGTTCCCAGAGATCAATTTGTGCGATTTGTGAAAAATATTGAAAGCTTCTATTCTGATATCGAAACATATAAATTGAAAAAACCCGTCTATTACGAGGATTTGTTAGAAATAAAAGTGTCTGAATTTTTAAAATCCCATAATCTGCCAGAGATTTTTGAAATTCAAAAGTCTGCGGTCTTGAATTCAAAAATATCCCTTAATAAAATCGATCTTTTAGCCAATTCAGATGAATTGAGGATGTGGTACTTGGGTTCCGTTTTAAATCAAAAATATCCTATTTGAAATATTGAGCACTAGAATAAGAACCTGTCAGATCTTTTCCTATTTCCAGGTGTGGAAATAGCTCTTCATGCTTTGTCCAATGGAATGAGTGAGCGCAGCCTCATCGACAATTTGCTCCAGCTTTTGTCGCGGAATTGATTTTGGATCAATCGGTGACGTTTGCTTTAAATCTGAAAAAGTATTGTAGATCTTGTAAAATCCCTCAGATGGTCGAAATAGAACAAAATAATCATTATCTACAAATGCAATTTCTCGAGAATAGCATCGATACTGGGGAAAGCAGTGGCTTGAAAAAACCAACCTTTGATCCCACTTGCGCAACAAACTTTTTCCCGAAAAAATCTCGGGGTTTTCAGCTAGCTGTTGGCCGGTTGTGATTTGGTGAATATCTAAAAGTGTTGGGACTAGGTCCATCGCGCTGGTCACATTTTTTGTGTTGGCCTGCAAGTTTTCTAAAAGCTCCTTTGGAATTTTGGATTTGATTTGATTAGGAATATAAACAAAGAACGGAACCTTGATCATTTCTTGATGATAATCGACACCATGAAACCAAATACCATGTTCATTAAAGCCTTCGCCGTGATCTGAAGTTAAAATCACGATGGTGTTTTCAAGATCGATGGACTTTAAAATTTCACTTTTAGCCCAGGCGGCAGAAATCTGTCCATTGGCGTAACAATTGGCGAAAGGTTCAACTCCGGTTTCGCGGGTCAAATCACAAGGTTGGTGAGGTTGCGGAGCCGAGGGAAAGTGATTGTAAGGGTAGTGGCTTGAAAAAGTTTGCAGGACTCCAACCCAATGCTCATTCTTTAGCTTTCGCTCCTGACTGTATTTTTTAAACTCTTGAACCAAATAGCGATCGTCTACCTGCTCTTGATTGCCTTTGTATTCCGAATTGATCAGCGCTCCCCACAGGTGTTTCTGCCCGATGGATTGGTAAAACAAATTCAGTCTGGACCAATCTAATTTTTGCGAAGAAATAAAAAATGTTTCGGCTCCCTTTGCAAAGTAATCCCACAAAGTCAGTCCCCCTTTAATTTCAAGGACATCTCGATTGGAGCCAAGTCCGGTTAGGATGGCAGGCACTGAAGTGTCAGTGAAGTTGGCGGGAGCCACTGGATATTGAAAGTCATAGGCGCGGTCGTAGAACCAGTTCAGTTGGCGATCGGTTTCTTTGGGATATCCATGTCGTTCTGAAAAGTCCCACCTTTGCGAGTCATCTAGAATCACCAGAATGTTGTAATTTAATTCAGCTTTTGGAAGTCGGATAAATTTTTCTTGTGCCTGATCGGTTTGATCCAAGGTGCTCATAGCCGTATTGACGAAATAGGCCCCGAAAAGTGCTCGATAAAATCTAGAGTCCAATGACATTTTATCTCGGAACTCTGGAAATCCTAAATTCAAAGCATACAACTGGCCGATATTTAAAAATAAGGCCAATACCCAGAAAGCTTTTTTCCAAATTTGTTTTTCAACTTTGTAGAAAAACATCAAGACTGAAATAACGGCAATAATAACGATTGGGTAAAGTGGCCGCATTATCAATTGTGATGGATCGTGATTGAGACACCATCGAATCTGGGAACCTACTGCGAAAACCAAAAACAGCCAAATCCATTTGGACTCAAAAAGCAAATAGGGCTTTGCCTTTGAATTCCGAGTTTTTAAATGATTCAGGAAGTAAGCATTGATCGAATGTAAAATGACGATTCCCAAACCAAAAAGTCCCGCTTGCAAAGCTGTCACTTCTTTGGCGAATACATTTAAAATGAACATAGGCTCGCGAAGCAGTAAGGACAAGTTTTGCTGTTCTAGAAATGTTTTGTAGGCTTGAAAATAAGAAATCTGAAAGATCGGCTGAAAATACAATAAGGTGACCACCGGCTGCAGAAACTTTCCCCATTTGTAGAAATCCAAGGTGGCGAAAAGAGCGTTGAGGCAGGTGTAAATTAAAACCGATGCTAAAAGTTGAGGAAAAATCCAATACCAACCGAAGCTGGGTTTAACGTAGAGCCAGTGAATGGAAATCCAAACGATCGAATATCCCAAGGCCAAAAGTAAAGAACGCGTTGTTAGATCTTGGGATTTAATTTTATTCATAAGTCGTCCTAAAAAGTGTTCCCAAATTTAATTCAAATTCAGTTTCTGGGGGTTAAATAAAAAACCCACAACCTTTACCAAGTTGTGGGTCTTTTGTTGAGTCTAATTTCAGAACTATCTAAAAATAAATTAGTTAAAAGTTCAACAGTGCGTTGACGTCTAACTTTCCTTCGGTGACCGCTTTGCCTGAAAGGGCTGGAATTTTTTTTGCCGAGCCCATGATAGCAGCTTTCACTTCTTGCCAAGTTTTCTTAGGGTTGGCTGACCAGTAAAGGGCAGCAGCGCCAGCAACATGTGGAGTGGCCATGGATGTTCCATCCCAAGAAACTTCGTAGCCGCCAATATCAAAAACTTTGTCAGAGTATTTGTTGCCAACCATTGTTGAAAACACATTCACGCCAGGTGCGCCAATGTCGACGGACTTAACGCCCCAGTTTGAAAATCCACCAAGGGCATTTTTGACGTCCAAAGCGGCCACACTGATGATGTTGTCGTGATCGTACGAAGCTGGGTAGCTTGGCATTGCATCTTTGTCATTGTCATAGCCCCGGCCTTCATGGCCATTTCCCGCAGCCGCAATGAAAAGCACATTGTGGTCTTGTGCATAGGTGATGATGTCGCGAAGGGCTTTGTTTTCTGCGCCTTCAGC
>CAZDHC010000037.1:0-27271 GCA_964505225.1 uncultured Bdellovibrio sp.
CTTAATAATATGTGATTAGGTTGTTTACATTCCGAAGTTTCATATGCTATAATTTAAATTGTTAGTCAAAATTTTTGTAACATAACTAAAAAAGTAGTAGCCGTGACAGCCTTATAAAAAATAACTTTTTTTTTAAATGCTCATCTGTTCGCATTTTTGAATGTAATTCGACGCTACGCGATGCGCGCTTGTGTTTGTATGGTTTTAGGCATAAAGGCGCTCAAATCGCGTCCTAGACGCCTTAAACGCCGTTTGACATCCGGCTATTTTTGGCGACATACCACGCTTAAGTGCCAGAGTGTTAATTTAGACGCATCTAAACATTAATACACATAACCGCCTAACATCGGTTTTAGACTAACCTAAAACGGACGGCGGTCCAGTTTCGATCAGTCTAAAAAACACGGCGTTTTTAGGTCAGTCGAAATTGGACAGCAGTCCGTTTTAGGCGGGTCGAAACTTAATTTTTGGCGGATCGATAATTGGATTTAGGGTCGCCGCAGCACCCCATCGTCTAGCAACCGCCCTATGATGTATGTTTAATTTCGCGGGGTGTAATGATCCGGCTGAATTTTAATTTTGCACACCTGCATAATTCTATGCTGGCTGTTGTTGATTAGCGCTTAAAGATTGACATGACTCTTTTAAGCCATCGACTGAACTGCGTCCAGTGACCAATATAAGTAGTATACTCAATATGTAACGATAACGTCGTAGGCGTCTTCATGCGCATTTTAACATCAACTTTACCTACTCTATTGTCTTTGATCCACCAATCCTCTACCATACTAGACTGAGGTATATTAAATGTACCTCGTATCACACCACCTATATGCGTCAATCGACCATCTTCAGACAGATCAACATACTTTGCAGGAACTTTAATATCACTCATCATTTAACCTCTATCACTCATCACATATCATGTATCACTATAGGATTATACGCAAAAACCCCGCTACGGAAAAGTCCGAGCGGGGTCGCGGGGTCAGGGGGTCAAGGCGTTAGTCGTCTGCGGTCAGTTCACGCTGTTCGTTGTAACCATACACCGAGTAATCCTCATCGAGATTGTACAGTCGCATCATACGGCGAAACTTGTCGAGTTCATCGCGTGTGAGAATGATAGCGCTCTTACTGTCAAAGAACGAGCGCCACTCACCAAACAAGATCGCAGATGACACAAGTGCGCGCATATCCGAGATTAATAAGCCGCCAATCCCATACGAGATCACTTTTGTCGTCACCACCGCATACTGGGCGTCTTTCAAAGCACCAAGCGTATTGTGATACTTGGCGTTCAGGCTAAAGCTCTTGGCGCTGGCTTCGAGCGCTGCGAGAAAACGGGTTTGCGTATCACGATAGCCAAACGGCAGCGGCAGCGCTTTTTCGACTTCCGCGTGTTGGTCGATTAGGTCGGCAATCTTTACAAGCTGCTCCGCCAGCGGGCTGCGGGGTCGCACGTAAGGTGCAACCCATTCACTGTTAACCGACCAGTTACCAGCATCTTCCCATTCAACCCCTAGATCAAAATCACCGTTATCGTTGTAGAGGGGTATCACTGTACCGATCTCGCCGTTCTCAATCTTAACGTCATAATCACTAGAGGGATCAATCATCAACATTCCACGAGTGATGTCCCGATTAGCGACCACTTTTTGCCCAAACTCGTAAATCATGGTAGCCATCTTTCTTAGAACGGAATTGAGGATGGGTTGACGACGCGCTGTGCTTCGGCGTAAGTCATAACGTCAAGCGAATGATCTTCACCCTCAGTCTTATTCCAGAGTTCTAACCAGCGTTCAAGTTTACGCCGCTGATCGTGGCTTACGACGGTAGCCACACCTTCGACAAACTCCTTTGCCTCTTTCAGACGCATAGTGGTGAAGGTACGAATGTCCTTAATGGCGTCGAACTTCTTTTTCGGCTGACCGATGAAGCGCAGCGCCACCTGTTCCGCGTTGATGTTTGACATGACTGCTGCGAATGCCTTACGGCGTTCTTGGTCAGCCTCACGTAACTTACGCCAATTGACAAAGTATGTCAATTCGTTTTCGAGGTCGCTCCAATGGTGATCTCCGAAGTCCTCGCCCGTCACGCCGCCGTTAATAGTCGCCTGCACAGAAGCCACCAATTCGCGGGTTGCCACCAGACGCGGGTTAATTGGGGTCGGGTTAAACAGGTACGCGTGTTTCGGGTTGAACACATAGGTGTGACCATCAGCAAACTTGATTGCAAATGCGTGGTTGGGGCGCACTTCAGCAATTTCCGCTTTAGCGCCCGCGCTGTAACGAACGGCATCGCTATAGCCGTAGATGTGGCGTGTGGTGATGTCAGCCGTCAGCGTAACCGAAACACCTTCTGCAAAACCTTCGAGTGGCAGCGCCGTGAACCACTCAGGACGCAATAACCATACGCCTGCGTAGATTTCATCCTCGTTGTCTGTCTTATCCAGACGAACTTCGTACTCCATAGCTACCCCGTCATAGTAGCCAACTACCACACCACGCCGACCAGCAGCGATGGCAATTTCAGCGCCGTCTACCAGTTCCCGTGTTTCGTTGTGAAACATGGGATATGAAACGTCTGTGTGGATCACAACCTGAGTACCGTTATTGATTAGCTGCATTTTCGTTCTCCAATAGCTCTCGCTCGATGACACTATCCTAGCAGTTTACGAGTTAGCTGTCAAGCATCAATTCTTGTGAGTTTACCGGATGGATCAATTTTGACTTCAATTCGTTTTGTGCTTAACCGTTTGGTTTCGCCGCGCTCGTCCATTTCCAGCAACAGTTGTGGGTTTAACTCTACTCGCTCCCCGTCTATAAAATGGCATACCCATAAGCCATTTTTGATAACAGGTTCAGCATAAGTGACTTGACCATGTAAACGAACGGTATACATAGGGTCAACCTCAACAAATGTACCGTGATAGTCAAACCCGATCCTACTCATTAGTCAAGCCCTCTGGTGGAATTGATCCAAAACCGCGTAGGATGCGCCCAGTTTCATAACCGCTCATGTAAGCCGCACGTAATCCCCTCTCATGATAGATACGATAGGTTTTGCCTTCAAAGCCGATGAGCGCCAGTTCGCGTCCGCTTCGCTGGCTGGCTTCATTCGAGCCATCGACAAAGCCAAGATTGAGCGCCTTTAAATGGGCTGCGCGAATACGCATAATATCGTCGGTTTCTAAGCGATTCGGTTCGATGTGGCTGTTTGTATCGTTACCGTACATTTTTTACAATCCTTATTAGGGCTTCATCAATCATAACGGCGTGAAGAGTCGAGACGCTGACGGGTACAACCTCATCCTGATGCAGGTACAAGTCCTGAATGGGTTTAACGTCCTGATTGAAGACCGCCACCCACCACCCATAACCGCCAAAGACGGGCTGCCACACGCCGACCACGCCAGCGTAGTCAGCCACATCAGAAAACTGTTTAACTGTGTCCGGCGCTAACGTCGCAAGAAATTGCTTTTGCATGTTAGTCCCTTTCGTAGTCTGCGCGCTGCGCGTCGGCTTCATTCTTGAAACCTGCTGACCGCGCCAAGCGATCATACTCATCCATCAGGTCTTCATCATCGTCCCACAACTCGCCGTCGAGGTCGCCGTCTTCAAAGTCTTCGAGCGCACTAACGGCTTTTGCAGCATGATAATTTCGAGCTTCCTCAGTCTCAGCAAATTTGCTCATCTGCATGTGGTAGTCGAAATCGTCATCATCATCTTCGTGCGACGATGGTTCAAAGTCTTCCTCAGTGTAACCAAACTCAGAGTTCATCGCTCCCCAGTCTGCTGCATCGAAGTCTTCGTACTCTGGAAACTCTTCGGCGGGTGTCACGAAGTCGTCAGGCTGTGTGGGTGTAATACCCATGCCCGCATGTTCAATAAAGATCGTAGCGTCGGCAGTCGAGTGCGCCACCACATCCAAGCCGTTCAGAATGTCGTAGCGCGTGTTCGAGAGCATCGCGCCATCGCCGTTCGTCAGGATGATTGAGGTCATAGGCAAGTTGGTGAACTTGGCTTCAAAGCCTTCCGGCA
Organism: uncultured Bdellovibrio sp.; assembly: GCA_964505225.1. Lineage (GTDB taxonomy): Bacteria > Bdellovibrionota > Bdellovibrionia > Bdellovibrionales > Bdellovibrionaceae > 21-14-0-10-47-8. The sequence continues at coordinate 4,041 of CAZDHC010000037.1, forward strand.
GAACGATGCTGGCAATCTTACCGTTTGCCAGCAGTTCGGCAAATTGACCACGAAAGAGGGCTTTTACCTCGATGTGCAGGCGGGTAACACGCTCAACTTCAAAGTTGCGAACGGCATACGTCCGGTTGTGCAAGCTGACAAAGCGCCCATGCGTTTCGCCTTCGGCGGCAGGTGTGAAGAAACCCTCGTCGCCCACGTTCAGCGCCGTCGTACCTTCGCCTACTGTGACCAGAGACTTTGCTAGAACGGTGTTCATCGTATTACTCTCCCAATTCGTCACGTACAACGTGAGCATTCAAAATTAGCCAGTTCAAAATGCCTTCTTTGTTTGGGCGGTTGCTATGACGGGCAAGCCAGATTAGGTTAACCAAGCGCTCGTATCGCACTTTTAGGGAATGATACTTCGGTTGAATGTAGATTAGTTCGTCCATCATCTCACCCTCTTCGTATAGCTATTGCTGATGCAGTTATCTTAGCAGAATTACCCCGCGCTGTCAAGTGGTATCGGGTCTTCGTGTTCTGCGATGATTGTAACGCCGCCCGCCTTAGCGTGAGCCATGATTTTTGAGTCATGTTTACGTATGAGTGCCATAGGCGCGGCAGGCATCAACAGGGACAGGCGTTTAAGTTCTTCAATACCGTCGTTAAAGCGCTCATCTGTCCACACAAGGTCATTCCATTTACCCCCCTCGAAGCGCTTGATAAACACACCGTAAGCGGGGCGAAAGTGGGTCACACCGATAACGGGTTCAGCCAGCACTTCAGGATCGACTGCGACCACGCGAAATTCATATTCGCCTTGCCATGCTTTATAAAGTTCAGAAGCACGTCTTTCAGCAAGGTCAGGACGTGTATGCCAAGTCTGTGCTGCCCATGTGTCGCCAGCATTATGACTAGACACAACGACGTGAGTATAAAAGTTCTGCGTCCTGCGGGTTGCCTTCGTGCCGTCCGGCAACGTCGCTGTAATGGTACGGGCTTTAGCTGTCTGAGGTTTACCGCGCATTTTCCACCACCTTAGATGTTAAGCGTTACCTGAATGCTGCGTCCGTAGATGTGATAGTTTAAGTCCGTCACATGAACCATTGTAAACGGTATCTCATAAAAATTCAAGATGCCGTTTATAGCGCCAACAATTTCCGCATCGTGCCAGCGCTTTGAGATAGTGTCAGGAAACTTAAACCGCAGAACCACATCCTTCATGTTCGGCGCTGCGCTTACACCCGCTGAATAGGTAGCCGTACCCTTCACGTTGAACATCGCCTGAACAGCGTGATTAAGATTAACGTTTGCCAACAGCGCTTCGCGTCGAACATATGCCAGCACTTCATCGGGTAAGTCCTCATAAGCCTGCATTGTAAACTTTCGCCAGTTATGAAGGCTCAGAGTAACTTGGGTTTGGGTGTTCATCTTCCACCGCCTTATAGTGTGTTGATTGTCGGTACGGATCGTAGAAATTAACTGTATAGGTTTTTCCTTCAAACGTCAAGGGTGCAAATGGTTTTGGCGGGGTGTGCAGCGTGGATATTAGCGAGTACCATACTGCCTGTTCTTCGTTCAAATTGTTGAACCGCCGCACCGCGTCCATTTGCACCCCTAAAGGGGCGGTATAAACAGCGGCTTGCCATGATGTGCGCGCTTTATCGCGCTCAATATCTGCAATGGTCGCCTGAATTTGTATGATGGTTGTAGGTCTTAGCATTATTTTATTTTCCTCAGTACACTATATTTGCCACCAGTCTAGCACGATGGACTTGCATTGTCAATAGATTTGTGCTATTATTTAGAGAGTTACATATTTTAGCGAGGTCTATATGAGCAATAGTACACCATTAACAGAAGCAGAGTTTAATCGTATACGCGCACAACACCCTGAGTATGCTGAAGTATATGATGATTCATCCGGTGTATGGTATGAGTACAAGTATTATCAGGAAACTGATGGTAGCTTTACTGTAACATTAAAACTAAACCCTGATTATACGATTAATGAGCGTAAGTATCATGTGAGTTTAGCTAAACAACTCGTTAATCGTTACTTGGTCGAGGACAGTCCCGCATATCGGGGGCAAGGGGTTGAGGGGTCAACGGGTGGGGTCGATGCGAGTTCAGAATAACTTGTTACCTTGTTACCTTACTTTAGTAAGGTAACAAGGTAACAAAATTCTGAAAATTTTTGGTAACTGTATACGGGTAAGGGGTTAACAGATGAAAATCATTTTAGAACCCCTGTTTGAAACGTCTATGCAAAACTCATGGGATGACTATCTCGAAATTGATTTAGCCGCCGTCGAAGGGTTGATGGTTATCTTCAACGGTCAGGCGTATAAGCTGATAACTATCAAGGGCGAGAACCGTTCGCTTAAGGGTATCGAGCTATTGTCCAAGCCGCGCTCTTGGGCTGAATATCAAAACGAGACCGTATTTAGCTTAGAGGAATTTAACTCATCTAGATTTCTTGGCTCACGCCAACTAAAACGAGAAAGGCGCACAGCTTTACGTTATCAGCCTAGTTCGCTTTTAGCTCTTGACAACGACTTGATTCCATGATACTATTATCTATAGTATCTGATGTGCTGCGGGGTGGGGTCTCACCCTTCGAGCGATGTTTTTAAGACCAAAGCATCCCCCTTCGGGGTGGCGTACATCACCGACGCAATCCCATCGTAATCGCGTTGGGGCTAGGGCTACAGATTTTGGGAAACAAAGGCCCTAGCTTATGAAAACACGGACGGAGTGAGTCCTTTCGGGGGCGCGGCAGTACAGTCGCACCGTTGTGCAGTCCACACAATTACACAAATGTGCTTGGTACACGCTATCATTCTTTTACGGCTGAACCTCGCCCTGTTAGCAGACAGGAAAAGCGCGTTCTTTCCGAGTGGCGACAGATATTCGGACGGGGTTTAGCCGTAAGGGAATGATTAGTTTCGACTGGCGTTCGGGGATATTAGTAGCGGAAAGCGCAAGTGAGCGCGAAGGTATCCTATCTAACGGGCGTCTGGACGCGGGGGCAGTTCCCGCCATTTCCATAAACGGGTGATCTCATACATGCTTTCTCTCTATACAAATGGGAGTTGTAGAAGCCCCGTACACGGGCGCGTTAGCTCAATTGGTAGAGCAGCGGGTTACAAGGGGTGCTACGGTGATTACAAAGCCACGCATAACCCTTGCCTGTCGGTTGTGGGTTCGAGTCCCATACGCCCCCCCAACGGCCTTGTCGCTTAAATGGAAAAGCACGTCTACAGATTGCGGGTTAGCTACCGTGTATCAGATGGTAAGACGAGATAGGGGTTCGAGTCCCTTCTGTGGCCATATGCAGCACAGCCAGTGAAACAAGCGCTTGTTAGAGTAACTCGCTGCTGCTGCTTGGGGTGTAGCTTAATGTGGTAAAGCGCTTGCGGTGATGCTTGAGTTACCAGTTCGAGACTGGTCGCCCCAATTGCTTGACAAGAGTATTGAAGTATGCTACACTAAATCTAAGGCAGAATAGCCTACTGCCTGAAGCCAATCAATCCCTCTGTTTTTAGCGCCCACCCCGAAAAGGTGGGCGTTGACTTTTTTATCTCAAGGTGCTATCCTATATAAAACGAAAGGATCGCAGCTATGTATTTTTTGGGGCGCAGTTTCATCAACAAAGATGATACCTATGCCAGCTTGAACGTTTTACCTGCAACTGAGTTTCGCACGTTTTACGTTTACGTACCGTCAACCATACCCTCTGTACAGGCTATAATTTGGTTGTTTGACAATAACACACAGCCGCCGCTGTTGGAGTCGTACCAAATTAAACGTGCGTCGGGAATGGGCGGTATGCCGCCAGAGGAATTAGCGACATGGTTAGCTATGAACTTTGGTGTTTTTACCTTACAGGAATTAATTGATCCAGAAACAATTTCGGCTATGCTTGTTGATGTCTATGGGGGGTTAAAATGAAAGAGTTAACAGTAGGCGACTTGGCGACCTTGATATTTGACCGGGAAGCTCCGTTTCGAGTATCCAACTGGATTGAAGGCTTTAATCGAAATATGCTTTTATCGGACTGGATCAAGCTGCTGACCGTAGTAGATTTTCAGCATTTCAATTGGGTTTTGAGTGAGCTTCATGTAGAAGTTCCTGTGCCTTCGCGGTTCAAGACCTACGACGACTTTGCAGCTTATAAAGAACAGGTGTATACGGCGCTGTATCCTGAGCTTCATTTACACACACAGGGTTGGGTGACGCGATGATTAAAGCGCAGGATTACGTAGATCGCGGACTACACATCATCCCTATCTCGCGGGACTCAAAAGTACCACCGAAGGGAGTGAGCGTCGTCTCGTTGCGTGACCGTCTGCCCACGCCTGAAGAGATGCACGAGTGGTTCGAGGTTCGGGATTACAACGTCGCGTTGGTCACTGGTGGGCGTAACGGGCTACTGGCGGTGGACTTCGATCTATACAAAGAAGAAGACGAACACGGGCCGTTACACAAACTGGCGGCTGAAACTCGCAGCGGCATGTGGGCTAAATCAGCAAACGGCGGCTGGCATTACTTCTTCAAGTCCCCGCCGATTGATGCAGGCAACCGTCAGAAGGTCATCAAGGGGATGGACATTCGTTCGACTGGGGGCTATATTCTGGTCGAGCCAAGCACCATCAATGGTAAGATGTATGAATGGCAGGAATTTGGCGAGGCTTCGCCTGTTCCACCGACGATATTGAAAATGCTTGCGCCACAGGAAGCTGTACCAGAAGTTCAGGTTTCGGTCAGAACTGACGCCATTGACGAGTTTGTGCATATCGTTCAAAGCGGCTTTGAAGAAGGTCGCCACAATGAGCAGGTGCAACACGCTGCGCGCCTGATGAAGCGTATGATGCTGTCTGGCGATGAGGCGGTACAGAATCGCTTCATCCTAGATGTGCTTGGTGCGCTAAACGCAAAAGACTCGACGCCACAACCCATCGGTCAGCTTGCGCGTACCGTTCAATCCGGTATCGAGTATGAACGTAAACGGATGGTTAAAAACGGCGAAGCCACAAAAGCAAAGCCGTTCACCACACAGACCGCAGGCAGTCTAATTGCTGAATGGCAGGACTACGATGTGACGTGGCTAATCGATGGTTGGATACCGAATAGTTCAGTGCTAATGATGGTTGCGCCACCAGAAAGCTACAAAACATGGATCGGAATGGAAGCCGCCGCCAGTGTTGCGACGGGTATTTCAATGTTTGGTAAGTTCGCCATTAATAATCAAGCTCCGGTGATTGTCATTCAGCAGGAAGACTTTGTTGGAATGCAGGCACAGCGTATGCGCGCCATCCTGACCAACAAAGCCCGCCAGAAAGAATGGGACATCATTCAATACAACGATCCAGACTTGGGTTACGTTCTGTATCTTGAGCATCCCGGCCTTGCTCCTATTCATATGCACACCGATGGGCAGTTTAAGCTGAACAACCCTGAATCGGTTGAGGGCTTACGTAAAGTCATCCGTAAAACAGGCGCAAAGCTCGTTTACATTGATCCCATGTATTCAATTATGGACGACACAGGCGACTACTTTGCCTCTGGCGCATCGGGCATATTAGACATCATTAAGCCTATCCGTAATGAAGAGGGGGCGTCGTTTGTATTTGCCCACCACACCCGCAAGGGTAATGGCGGTACAGGTCGGCAAGAAATGTGGGGTTCTCAACTCATGAATGGCGCTATTGAAGGCGCGTGGATGATCTACAACCGTGACGGGCAGCTCTTCATCGAGAAGTCGGGCAAGTTCTATCGCCAGCGTGACGTATACGAGATTGGCTTTGACATTTCCACCGAGCCACACTCTGAGCGCTTCGATGTGAAGATCGAAAAGTCCAATAATGAGGCGCTGCTGACCGGAAAGTATGATGCCCCTGTACTAGCAATCTTAAATGAGGCTGGCGCTGGAATGCGGGCAACCGATGTAGCCGAGTTACTTGGTATCAGCCGCAAGGTCGCAGGTGATACACTCAAGCGCTTGGTCGAGAAGGGCTTGATTGCTCAGGCAGGTAATCTTTATTCAACAGTTATGGAAGGGTTAGAATAATGTCAATGGACGCAGGGCCGGATCGTGCTTGGTCGAGTAGTGTCTTTATACTCGAATACAAGCCAGCTAAAAGCGAATACTGGATAAACATGGAATTTCCCGGCGATGAATGTGGTAGCCCGTTGAGTTTTGAAACTAAAGACGAGGCGCAAGCGGGGCTTGACTACTGGAAAACGTATCCTGAATATGCTAAAAAGGGTACGAAATACCGAATTGTACACCGCATTGAGCGGGGAGAGGATTATATAGTATGACTGAACGCACTCCAATTAATTCAATTACGCGATCAGCGTTCTTTGTGCAGGAAAGCCGCAAGTTATATGATGGCTCTAAAAAATGGGTTGATATGCGTAATCAGCATGGTCAACCCTTGCGTTACACTTTACGGCAGAGCGCTATTGACAAACGCAATCATTGGGGGGCTGAAACGGGTATACATCGCAACTATAGAGTTATCGAGCGCATCGAAACTATAGAGGAATATTTAGTCGAATGACCTTAGACACGTCTTACTCACGGGTTGAAGCATACCGAAAATGCGCCCGCAGCTATCAACTAAGTTATATCAACGGGCTGAGAACAATTGGTTCGTCAGCGACACCACAGGTACAGGGCGATCTGTTCCATCAGCTTATGGAGAAGGCAATGATGCTGATCTATGAGTATCAAACAATGGGCGATTACCCCTCATACAGCGCCCTGCGCGACCATGTGAACGAATATGCTGGTGCATGGATTGATGAACGGCGCGGTACTCGTGTCGCTGCTGAGTATGGGCTGAACGTTCTCGATCAATGGGATGATGTAGCAGCTAACGCAGTATCGGTTGTATTGCGTACTCTAGATTATCTGGACATGCCGAATAATTACAAGATCGCTACATTGAACGGTGAGCCGCTAATTGAATACAATCTCGAATACTTTGAGCCTAATACAGCCATTCGGTTTCTAGGACGTATTGATTTAGTGCTGTTTGACATCCACACCCACGCGCATCTGGTGATTGATTGGAAGTTTACAGGCAGCTTCAAAACTGAAGAAAATGAGATGCTTAACTCTCAGCTTGCTCTGTACAGTTACATCTTAATGCGCTTAGGGCTGGATACACCGCTTGGTGTACTGTATCAGGTTCGCAATCGTCCACCTGACATTCCCCGCCTAAACAAGGAACAGAAGGGCAAGACTCGAACGGTCAGCCGTCAGATAACAACGGATTGGGAAACCTATCGCACCTTCATCGTAGAGAACAACCTTGATCCGGCTGATTATGAGGACATGCGGCACAAGCTGACCGAAATTGAATACTGGAAGCCAATTGTTGTTTATCGAAACGAGGTAACACTTGGGATAATTTGGGATAACTTCATCAAAAAGACTCTTGAAATGTACGCGCCACAGGAGTATACTGCTGATTACGGCTATCAATGCCGCTTTTGTAGTTTTGCAACGTGGTGTTCAACTCACCTTGAGGGGCGCGATCCTCAAGAATTAATTGGTATTGTTTATACTAAAAAGGAGTTTGTAGATGAAATCATTCAAGCCGAATGATATGATCCGTATGCGGGGAGTTATTTACGGTAATCCCGGCACAGGCAAAACAACCATCATTACATCTGGTGATCCTGAAATCTACGGAACGGTGGCGCTTGCGGCTTATGACTATAACTTTGGCCCTATTGCCCATCGCTCTGAAAATGTTCGTATGTTTCAGCCAGACAACTTGCTTTCGTTAAAAGCTATTCTTGAGCCATTGAACGTGATGATTCAGTCACTTGTGCCGCCGCCAGATAAACGCACCCCTGAGTTTCGTGATGTAGGCACAGTTGTTATCGACGGGTTGAGCGTGTTGCAGCAGTCACTTTTGCAAGGCATCACTGACGAACAAATTCGCAAGAGTAAGCGCACTGATGAATACGATGTTCAAATTCAAGATTACGGCGCGGCATCGCGTATGGTCATGAATAAAATCAGACAACTATCGGCGTTGAACATGCACATCTTTGTAACACTGTACGAGGTCGCAGATGTCGATCCGGCAACTGGCGTAACGACTATTGAGCCAAAGATCAATAACTACCTGCGTGAGATGCTTCAGCAGCTTATGTCGCATCAGTGGTATACGCGCAAAGTTGGAACTGCTAAATATCAACTCTTGACACTAGAGAAGAAAGGCTATATTATTAAAGCAGGTAATCCACGATTGCAGACGGCTCTTGCAGAGCTTACGACGAAAGGAATTGATGACAAGGAAAAAGCTGAAAAGGCGCGGGGCTGGCTAACTATCCCTGACGCTAACTATCCAACGCTTGATGTTCTGCACAAACTATTCGTAGATAATATCTAAAGGACAAGAAAATGCCTGTTAATACACCTGTTGATGAACTGGACGAAGAAGTAGTCGATAACTACAGCGATGACGACTTCGACGGTGATGATATCGACATTGAAGACGTAGACGGTTTTGGGGATATTTTTGTCGCTGGTATGGCTGAAGCGCTTGAAGCGGCAAACGCGCCCGCGCTGGCCGAAGGCGAGTATCTGGCGCGCGTGGTCGCTATCACGCCAAAGATCAATACCACGAAGTCTCCGAACTCATTCGGCTTGAATGTGGCGTTGGTCATCAACAAAAACCCTAACGCGGTCAAAGAAGGCTGGCAGCAGGATGATCGCACCTTTGAACTCAAGAGTAACTACGTTTATGTAGGTACGATTGCCAACAGTAAGGTCAGCTTCGGTAACAGCATTTTCAGCTACAGCGCTCTGCACAAGGCGCTTGGTCTGACTGAGACTGATCCTCTGGCTGGTCGGCGTGATACTGGCAAGGTCATTCGTGTGAAGACCTTCCTCGAAGCTGACAGCCGTGAAGCCGCGCCTGAGCCGGGAGTGCCGGATGATCGTCAGAAGTACGTGAAGATTAAGACGCACATGCCGTATCGCAATGCGGCTGGTGATGTAGCGCCCCGTCTCTCGTTCAGCGACGACGAATAACTCGAAAGGAATGGGGGCATTGCTGCCCCCTTTATATCATGAAATACATACTATCATGGTCAACACCTTACACACATCAAGCGAAACTTGTGCGATATGTTTTCCGTAATGCAAAAGCAGTTGATAAGTATGTGATGCGCCGTTTACATTTTTACCCACGTTGGACTATTGACCGCTTTGATCGAAGTGTAGCAACAACTTCGTATGTCAACGAGCGTGGCGAAGTTGTTAAACTAATTAGACGCTCAATGTTAGAGTAACCATGCAACCTATAATTGTCAGCACCAAACAGCAGCTTGACTATGTGGAAACCCTGTTACTCGACGCACCGGATTACGTCGTAGTAGACACCGAGACCAACGGACTAAACGCCTTTAATGGGGATCAGATTGTTGGCTTGGCGCTGTATTTCCCTCATACCGATGAGGGCTTTTACATCCCTATCCGCCACGAAGACACTAGTTACCCTCAGTATCAGGGTTCAATAACACACCTAAATTTGAGCCGTCCTGATATAACTTATGTAGGCTTTAACTATAAATTCGACCTACATTTTTTATACACAGAGGGTTTTGGTGATCCTGAGACCATTGAAGATGTGATGTTAGCCGCGCAGCTTGCTAACGAAAACGAAGACCTGACAAATCATCCCAAGCATCGTGGAAGTCTCAAGTTCGCTGGCAACCGCAGGGGCGCATATCAGCTTAAGCGGCTGGCTAAGAAGTATTTAGGTGATGAAGCGGTTCAGGGTGAAGAGTTGCTCGAAGAAGTCGCCGCGCTGATTGGTGTCGATCCTAAGAAAGAAATCGCTTACCTGCCCGCCGATGTGGTCGGTTACTATGCGGTCATGGATGTGTACATTACATGGCAACTGCGTCAATACTATATGCCTGTACTGCGCGAATGGAAGTTAAGCAAGTTATACGCTGAACGTAACGCCTCGCTACTGAAAGTTCTTACCCGCATCGAGCGTAACGGGCTGTATGTAAATGCTGATCTCGCGCAAGCGCACATGGTTGGTATTCAGCAGCGGCTTGAAACACTCGAAGCGGAATTTAAGGAACAGGCAGCAGCGTTAGGACTGAACCCAAAGGGTGGCTTTAACCCGAACAGTACGCAGCAGCTTGCAACCATGTTTAACCTGATGGGTCAGACAATCAATGGTAAGCCCATCGAAAGCACCAGCATCGTAAACCTGCGTAAGCTCATCGATAAGGGCTTTGTATGGGCGCAAAAAGCGGTTGATCTTCGGGTTGTCAAGAAGTCCGGTACGGGATTTTATCAGCCATACATCGAGGCTCGTGATCCGTTTGGTTATGTTCATCCAACGTTCAACTCCACCGGAACAGTAACCGGACGCCTGTCCTGTTCAAACCCGAACTTGCAGCAGCTTCCACGCAAGTCTAAGAAGTATCGTATCAAGCAAATTGTAGAAGCGCCACCGGGATATGTGCTGGTACAGCTTGACTACAAACAACTTGAGCTTCGATTAGGTACGCACTTCGCAAACGAAGAAACCATGCGGGCAATGTTCCTATCCGGCGAAGACATGCACCAGTATACGGCTGACCGTCTGACCGAAATGCTTGGTCGCCCTATCGAGCGTCACTTTGGTAAGACGGCGAACTTCAGCTTTATGTACGGGATGGGCGCTGAATTAGGCGCTGATAACCTACAAGTAACGGTCAATGCCGCAAAGCAGATCATCGAAGGTTGGCACAAGATTTATCCTGCATATCGAAAAGCGGCGAAGTCGTCACATGCCATTGCAAGTCGCTATCGCACCGCTGACGGTAAAGGCGACGGGCCTTATCAGTATCTCCGGCTGGCGTTCAACGGGCGTGTGCGGCGATTCCACGAGTTCAATGGTTATTTCCGGTTGAAGAAAGATCATAAGACGGGTAAGGCCTACGTTGCTCCACTTGAACCCCATTACACGGCTTGGAGCTTTCTGGTACAGGGTACAGCCGCCGCTATTGTCGAGCGAAGTCTGTTGACTCTCATGCTGGAATTTGATAATAACGATCTGGTCAAACCGTTTGGTACGGTTCACGATAGCTTTGTCGCTTATGTTCGTGAAGATTACGTTCAGACGTTTGTACCCCGCGCTATCGAGATTATGACCGACTATCCGCAGTATTCGCCGTCGCTTGGCGTCGATGCTGAAGTTGGTTACAACTGGTTCGATATTAAACCCTACGATACCTTCGTGCGGTTTAAGAGACGTTTCCCTTGTTCGGTTCGTTATGGTCGAGGTTAAAAATGGAAGTAAAAGTTAACACAGGTTTTAGAGCGCTTAAAATGGATAACATCCTGCGCGTCGAGGTTGTATCTACTGTCGAGTTTATGGGACAGGAGCTAACTATACCCAGTCATTTCGATTTTGACGCTGACAACTATTTACCTGATGACATCGCAAAGTTCGCGCCGGAATTTGCTCAGGTTCAACATGCTGGTTTGTCAGAGATGGCTCAGTTTATTGCTGACAACGTTGATCTCTATATAGCGATGATGATGGGGAGTCAGCATGTCCAGTAAGCCAGAGACTAATACAGTAAACGGTATACAGACATTCCTGAAGGATCGTTACGCCAACGTTCTAAAATTACATGGCTCGTCTATGCAGCGTCGGGGTGAGCCGGACTTAATCGGTGGCATTCCGATGGTCGCTATGCCAAACGACGGGGGACGGTATTACACCATCAACATCCCGTTTGCCTTTGAAGTCAAGTACGGGGCAAACGTCGCCAGCACTTTACAGAATCACCGCCTCGAAAAGTGGGCAGAGGTCGGGTTCTGTACTGGTGTGGTTTATTCTGTGAATGAGGTTGCGCTGCTGCTGTTCGCGTTTGCACAACTGCAAGCGCCTGCGGCTGACCTGATGTTCAGGCTAAAGGAAGTTAATCAATGACCTACACACTGATGCAGCACCAGATAGATGCGATTAATTTTGTGCGGCATCGGCGCGGCTCGTGGTTGCATATGGAAATGAGTACGGGTAAAACGCTGGCGATGCTGGAATTTATCCGTACTGACCAGCCGGGATTTTATCTGGTGGTCTCTAAGAAGCGACCTATGCGCGTGTGGGTCGATGAGATGAGTAAGCATGATATACAGATTCCCTATCTGCTACTCGATAAAGGTTCGACTATTGCTAAGGCTGCACAAGTTCGTGCGCTCAAGCCGCCACAAAGCCCGTTCATTATTATTACAAATTACGAGTCGGTGTGGCGTAAACAGCTTTTAGACGCCTTGCTGCGCTTGCAGTATCAAGCTATCGTTGCTGATGAATCGCATAAAATTGCAAACTACAGCAGCGCTCAATCTAAAGGCATGGCAAAGCTGGCGGGTCGCGCTCGTCGTCGTATCGCAATGACCGGAACACCTTACCCAAACGGGCAGATGGGCGCGTTCGGTCAAATGTTGTTTGTTGATGATCGTGTATTTGGTAAAAAGTTTACAGCTTTCCGAGACCGCTACGCCGTCACAAAACCGCTGCCTAGTAACCCATTCATTAAGATGATATTGGGGGATCGAAACACTGACGAACTTCAACACAAACTAAAAGACTATGTGTATTCAGTTAGGACAGATGATGTTATCGAACTACCGCCCGCAAGACATATCATACGCTATGTGGATTTTGAGAAAGAGGCCGGGAAACTTTATTCCGAACTTGAACGAGATTTCTTCACCAAAATCGACGGACACGCATTGTCCATCGACAACGTACTCGTACAAAGCCTGCGTTTGCAGCAAGCAACATCCGGTTGGCTTGTCGCGGACGACGGAACGACAAAACAGATTAGCAGCGCTAAAGTCGATGAACTTATTGATCTGGCTGACAGCATTGGTAACCTTCCTTTTGTCGTCTTTGCGACGTTTACTCGTGAGATTGCAGCAATAAGACATGCTCTTCATAATGCGGGAATTAGTAACCTCGAAGTATCGGGACAGGCCGATGATTATTATCGCTGGAAAGCGGGGAAGTCGCAAGCGATTGTTGTGCAGTTACAAGCTGGCGCTGAAGGAATTGATCTCACAAGGGCTAGGTACGGTATTTATACATCAATAGGGTTTAATGGCGGAAACTATGTTCAATCGCTTGCCCGACTGCGACGAAAAGGGGCAGACCTCGATCACCTAATTACTTATTACTACCTGATAATGCGTGATACTATTGACGAAGACGTTTATGACAGTAACGGGGACAAGATCGAGTTTGCAAACAAAATCATGGAACGTGGTATGTCTCACTCCCCCACTAAGCGCTAGTGGTTATTGATTGACTAATAAGGTGTTATATGGTATAATACGTATAGATTTGTAGTTCTTCTAAGCGTTAAAATACCGTATAATACCTTATTATAGGATTAGATAACATGCCACACCGTACCCGTAAGGAAACACAAGAATGGATTATGACCTTCTTGTACAATGAAGGTCCTAAAACACGAGGACAGGTCGCCGCTTATCTTGGTGTAAAAGTTAGCCCACATTTGATAGAGATTCTCGATGAGATGGTAATCGCTGGCTGGATCAATGTCGAGTTTCAAAACGTTGGTCCGCTTGGTCGGCACGTCTACAGTTACATACCAGAATAGTAAAAGACTCCCCCCTATGGTTTAGGGGGGAGTCTCTTTGCTTCTGCAAGTTGTCCGAGAAGTTCATCAAATCTATTTTCTAACAGGAATTGGTATCGCCGCCGAAGACGTTCATAGCGCGCTCGAACTTCATCGAGTTTTTCTTCGCATAGCGGATCGTTATGGTCGTTGTCCTCTTTGTTTAACCCCTTTGTGTTTCGCTCAACCGCCCATTTCAAAATTTGAAATAGCAGTCCTGCCATACCAAGAACGACGACGCCTAAAGTTGTTGGGTTATCCATTAGCACTATCCGTTGTAGTGTGGCGTAGATACTTCCACAAACGAGGCGGAAAAACCATCAGCAGTAAATCAACTGAGACGTATACAGCTAGAATGATAACTGGCAATGATACATAGGGGTGTCCCATGTTAATTGTCATAACCGATGCTGCTGCTGTATGTAATAGAAACGGTGTAATGGATATACCGTTTATATCTTTTCGACGCCACGCATTATAGCATACCCAAAAGCCGCCTACGATATATGATATGTATAATATACCTTCTGGCACTCCGTAGGTAAGTGCCAGAAAGTTTGATAAACTAATAAAAATACTCTGTGACGTTCCAAACAATGCCAGTCCAAATAGTATGAAGAAGATACCTATAAGGTATTTCTTAGCTGTTGCCAGAACACTAAGATAGTTCGTCGCCGCTGTTGACATTAGGTTGCTCAATTACTAAGACTTCAGTAGCAGGCGGACGATTAAAAACTTGCCCAAGCTCGTACCACAAGTTAGAACCGCCGCCAATCAAAACGCCTGTGATGATAGCACCAGCAAGTTGCGGGACGTTATAACCATAAAAAATACCAAGCGGGCCTTCAAAAATATTAAGCTGCGGTGCAAAGCCGACGATCACCAGACCAAGCAGCACTGACACAACCCGCATAAGTGTATTATAGTTCTCGCCCGCCACCGCTTGAATACGAGGCTTAAAGATTTCGAGAACACGATTTAGAACACCGCTGGCCGCTGCCAGCACACCGAGAGCCGCTAAAAGAGCGCTTGCAATATCCATTTCTAATCCCCTATTTTTCTGAAACCCAAAACTGACCATCGACGTTCGCGCCTTCGAGACGCATGGTATTACCACTGGTTTTCCATTGCAGCTTAAACGTATGTGAGCCTGCGGACAAGCCCGTTTTACGTCGCTGGAATGAGATGCGATGCTTTTCTGTACTACTCCCAAAAAGCACTTCCGCAATGCCCCTACTAGCGTCGCCTTGTGCTACCCCATCAATAAATAGCTGAACATTCAAGGCCGTATTACTACCCGTACCTGATGCAATATCAAAGTTCGCGTCAAAATTTATATACACCGGAGCGCCCGTACCAACGACGGTCAAGGTGATTGATGGGCTAAAATCCGTAAACGATGCACTGGTTGTCGTATAATTGGCAGTAAGCTCAATCTGATTTCCGTTAGGCGTATGCAGGTATTCAAGATTATCTCTAATAAGATTCAGATCGGTAGCAGTTATAAGATCGCCAGTTGCGTAAGTATCCGGTGCTGTCCAATTTGCTGTCATATCAATTTCCTAGATAGGTTGTCTCGCCAAGCGTATCAGTACCCAAAATCCACCAGTTAAACTGTCCAAGAAGCTGTGTGATAAGCGTGGTTTCTATAATGAGTGGACGCCAGCGATGCTTCTCACCAACAAAGATGTGACGCGCAGACTCGACACCAAGTTGAACATCACTTATATCAACAGCGATAGCAACCTCATAGTCGCGCTGTCTCTCAAACCAACTGTAATCCCGCGTCTTTATGACTATGTTTTCAAATTCTCCAAATGGAAATTTGCGCGTATATAAAATATATTCCGCGTATATCTGCGCCTCAAGCTCGTTAGATAACAGCTTCATGTCTTCGCTGTATTCCCAAGTGCCAATCTGTAGCTTACTATTTTCATCTAGCACTTCGTATACAGTTCCGCCATAACTTACAATCGCTGTGCCTCGTAGCTGGATGCTCACATCAACATCTTCACCGGACTCATTATTAATGAGTATCTCAGCGCGATCATTGGTCACGGTTACAGATAACGTCACATAAGCACTTTGATCGACCAGTGACGGGTTGCCAATAGCTGTAAATGTACTATTAGGCGCGGCTGCCCCGAAGCTGTTTGTGCTGATGACGGACAACGTTTTACCGCTTTCCTGTTCAAACTGCACACGCACTTTCTTGTCTTCCACGCCTGCGGCTACTTCAATAACCTCTCTACTTTCCCATATAAGGGTATTAGTCAATGAGGTCTTAGGGTAATAGGTAATCTTAACATTGTTGGCTAAATTTGCGCCATAACGATAAGCGCCCGTTATAAGATGGTTATCAACACTCACAGACTCCAATGCCTGCGTTTCAGCAAAGTTATTTTGACCAATGAAGTTCAGTTTACCACTTCGATCCATCCAAAAAAACCCGCGTTCGGCGCTGACAATCTCGTTGATCGCGTTAAAGGCCCGCGTTTTACCGCTCGACCAGCCATCACCGATAGCCTCAAAAGTTGTATCCCCGACACCTATTGTATCAAAGAAACTTGTAGCACCGCTAACAACTGTATCGCCATCAAGAACACTAACACCAACAATCCAGCGCACTTCTCCGTCAGGTGGATACCACTCAATGCCTTCTAGGATTTCGAGTATCGCTTCATCAGCGGTTGTTTCTAACATGATAGGTACAGAAATTTCAGCGCTACGTAAACGACTAAGACCTTGAGTAGCTTCGATTTCAGCCGTTAACGCCCCAGTCAGGCCGGGAACAGCCGTATACTCCTGCACAAAACCAGACCACAACGGAAAATACAAGTCAGTACCGGGATCATGTACTTCGATCTTTACTAACCTATTAGGAAGCAGCATACCGTAAAGCGGGCCACTTGTATAGTTTGGCGAGAATATACGATCAGAATTATCGAGCGATATGCGGGCTAAACCATCAGCTATTGCATTATCATCGGCCTTCGCTTTACCGTTCTGCGTGGTTACGTTTAACGCCCATTCTGTGATGTCATCGTACAAGTTTGTAGGATCACCCACATTAAAAGCGGCTGGTGTGTCCGAACCCTCTGTTAGCATAAAGCCTGTGATGTCGAAAGTTACAAGCGCTGCCCACGAGCTTTTAAGAACTGATAGACCAACATCATTCGTATCTGCTGTAAAGCTGATGCTTACTTTTTGATACTCATCGGTCAATGTTATTATCGTGCTGGCAAGTGCTGTATCTGCTGGCAATGTGCGAACCGAAGCTGATAGTGTTCCACCGCTATAGTTTGCAACACCCTTGATCCAGAACGTTAAACGATAGGCTTCGCCGGGAATAACTTTGAAGGATTCAGCTAAAGTTGTATCACGTCCAAAGTGCGCGCCATCAGCCGTACCTGCCCCAGTCACCGTTCTGAAATACCATTGCCCGTAATCGGTCATCAACCGATTGCGAGTGACAGTAGAACCTGTAACCGCCTTCTGATAATCCAGCATGTTGAGCGGGTCGCTCAGAATGTTAAGCGGGTCTGTTAGTTGCGCGCCACGATTGATATACCCATCGTTATCCCAGTCAACTAACACTCGGATGTTAGGAAAGGTATTCGGGTCTACGTAGAGATAGCCCCATTCAGCCTCGCCCCATAAGCTATAGGGACTACCCCAAATCGCTGTTAGAGGCATTATCTATTACCTCATGTGTTTTTAGCGGAACGATTACAGGTACGTGCTTAATGTACGGCTGATTGTTTTCCACCCCCTGCATGGTGGTGATCTTAGCGGTGATTGTGTAGCCGTGTCTATCGTTTGCCTGTTGTAACCACTCCGACAGTTCTTGTAAAAACTGGTCTAGGTGAGTCATTATTTGAACGCCACAACTCGCAAAGCAGCAATATTACCGCCATTCTCGAACGTAGCTTCCAATGCCTGCAAAACGATCATGGCTGAGAAGAGTTTAGCCGCAGTCATGTACTCAGTCGGAGAGATAAAATCGTTGTCGGTCATAGCATCAAGACCGCCATCGTTAAAGCCCTCAGCGAACAAATCACCCATCAATTCCTTGATACGGGAGTACAGAGCATCGGCCTCTGTAGCAACTTCGACCACCCGTTCAGCAAACCGAGCTTTTCTAGCGTCTAAGTTAGGCATTTCGTTTCATCCTTTGTTTCACTTCTGCACGACGGTTGTGTAGTCGAGCCATAAATTTATTTTCATGATACTTTGGTTCTACACGCCGCGAGTAAATAAACTGCTGCGGTGTTAGTGACTCTAGCGCTTCAAGCGCCCCGTACACATCTAACCAGACTTCGTTTCCTTCATAAACGTTGTAGTCGTGGTAGACGTATGTTGACAGTCGCCCAGTACGATCAAACGGAGCGTCTTTCGAGTGCGGTGATTGTGTGGTGACGTTACCAGCCTCGTCTCTTACACGAAGTTCGCCAGTCGTACAATACATCTGAATCATATCGGCGGGACTAGTCGTGGGCGATGTACCTTCGGCTATTGCTATGACACCATCGGCACTCGTGCCGAAAGTGTCTGTTCCCATGCCAAGATTTGTACCGATCTGAACGTGATTAACAACCTGCAATTCGCCGTCGCTATGAATATATACACGTTCGCTCTTTGTTGTACTGGCTTGGTCAGTCGTCAAGAACGAAATAAACGATCCTCTACCCGAACCTGACCACGTACCCACCGCATGAAAACGAATTTCAACTTGATCGTAGAACGCACCATCGTACCAGCCCTCACCGATGATTTTCAGCAAGCGAGTATTCGCCGTCACGTTGGCTGGTGTACCACTCGTACCTTTTGCTTTACGCCCAGTTATGTTCGGGCCTGTCGTCGTTCCATCATCATAAACTGTTAGCTTAAGAAGTGTGGTTTCGTCTGTTCCGTCCATGTCAACGTTAAAGTTAGACGATCCGACCACAACGTCCGTAAACGCCCCTGTAGAGGGCGTAGAGCCACCTATAGGCGTGTTGTTTACGCTACCCCCTGTTATGGTAGCAGAGGCGCTAGAAACGCTTGCTAGGGTCGCTAAACCCGTTGTATCAATCGTTGTAAAGTCGCCTGCGGCTGGTGTTGATCCCCCAATGACTGCACCGTCAATAGTACCGCCGTCAATGTCGGGGGCGGTCATTATGGCCGCCCCTGTCCTAAGTTGGGAGATCAAGGTGTCTAATGCTGTAATGTCTGTCTCTGCCGTTGCGAGGTCGGCGGTGTTGATAACCACCTGTGCATCTAACGCCTCGATAGGTACAGTCACATCAGCAGCATTTATACGCTGACCATCTTGAATATTACTTGTATCCGCGTAAACGCCCATTATGCCAAGCTAATGCCCCGTCTCTCAAGTTCATAGATTATTCCGTCAACGTCGCTAACCTCGTAAAACGCGATTTCGTTCGTATAGTAATTGTCGCCACCACCCCCGCCATTATCACGTAACGCACTATTTGGCAGGATCATCCCGCTTGTTGGGGATGTGAAGATTTCAGGGCCGTTCTCGCCCACAAGATACTGATTGCCAGCAAACACAGGGCCGCCGATAGCACGAGCGCCAGAAGGCCCTGCAACCTGTGCGGTGATGTTGATCGACGCCCCTAAGCCCATTAGAGTACGAACGGCTGTAATAAGCTCGTTCATCTTACCAATAACTGTTTGAATCTTCGGAACGCTTTGAGTCGCCATTCTTTGAAACTGCTGCGGCACAGTTTTTTCCATCTGGCCGCCCGTAGCGATCATGTCAAACACACCGTTATTCCAGTTGGTTTGGAATGTACGCCACGAGGTAACAATAGGCCCGCCCTCACCAAAGGACGATGTAAAGCCAGACTCCACAGGGCCAATAAAACCATTAGTAAACGGCTCTACCGACGCTGAGAAGTCCTGATTGACCATTCCAGTAGCTATCTGTTCAGCCAACAGCGTGTTAAATTCTGCCGCCGCTGATGACGCTGCAACTGGCGCATCAAACGGCGCTGGCATACCAGTAAAGCCCGCACCAAATTCTGACGGGTCTTGAGAAACATAATCTAATGCTCCAAGCTGTAATGGCGCTTGTATATACTCACCAGAAGCGTTGATTTCTGCCTGTGCAGCGTCTATAAGAGCAGCACCCACCCCATTACCTGACAGAATCATACCAACTTCTACTAAACCGTTCTGCCCCTGCCCCCACAGATTTTGTAATTGTAGTTCACCCTGCTCGTTTGTTAATGTACCGTTTGCCATGCTTAAACGAATTTGTAAGTCAATTGTCTGTCGCATTAATGGGTCAAGTATAGGTGTAAGAATATCCTCTAGCCCACGTCTTGCGGCATCCATAAAACCTTCGCCAAAAAGAAGGTCTGCGATTGCCTCACCCAAATCGTCAATAGCTGATCGAGCTTCTGGACTTAATACATAAGCCGCTACCAGAACAATCGGCAATGCAACCATTAAAGCTGTTCCGAGCGCACCAGCTATAGCCGCGCCAGCACTCGCTAAGACGGTACTACCCGCTGCGGCGGTTATTGCTTTACCGATAGCCCCCATCACCAAGCCGCCAACACCATGAGTGATTAATGCCCCTGCGAGTTGAGCCGCCAAAGCAGTAGCAATGACACCAGCCACTACAGTAGCGATTGTGTCGCCTACATCAAGATCACCACCAGCGTTTGTGATTGCATCCTGTACACCCTCAACAAAAGGCTGACCTACACTATCCTGAAAAGCTGTACCTATACCTTCGCCATCACCACCAGATGATGACAGTATGCGGGGAAGGTCACGAATGAAGTCGGCCATCAACGAGCCAGCCGTTCCAATTACATAGCCCATAGCGCGGCTAATTGTTGGAACACCTTCGTCAATTAACCACTTACCCGCATTATTAAGCAGCGTTGTTATAGCTGCACTAAGCTGCGGAAACGCTCCGCCGACGCCTTCGGGGAACATGCTACCTAGCGCTGTAGACAGCGCCGTACCGAGACCGGGAATAACGGCGTTGATTGCGCTCTCAAAATTACCTTGCAACAGCGACGTAAATATTTTATAGAATGATGTATTACCAAGTTGATTACTTGAGTTTGCAAACCCGCCAGCAATCCAATTGATAATATTGCTACCGATTTCATCAATTCCCGGCAACAATGTATCGCGTATACCAGCGATAATATTGGTTGCAATTTCACCAAGTTTAGGCTGAACCACGCCCCAAGCCGCATCCAGAGCAATCTTGAGGCGCTCACCCAATCCCATATCAACAGCCACCGATGGATCATCAGCAGGCATTAACATACGGGCCAATTGCGCCCCGCTCAGGCTAGAGCCGGGAGTCGGTAAGGTCGAGGCAACAAGATCAAAGCCCATTTCAAGCGGCATGTCAAAATGCAGGCTATCGCCCACTTGAATTAAACGGGGGTCGCTTACTCCAAGCTGAGTCATTGCATCCTGCAAAAAACCATCATAATCAAACATCTGGCGAAGCTGGCGACCTATCTCGCTGTCTTCATAGTAAACATCCCACAGAGTCATCTGAGCGCTTAAAGGGATGTCAATTGATACTTCCTGCTGCACACCGCCGATAATTGCGGCGATGTCATCGAGCGTAGCGCCTACGCTTTCTTCGGCTGTCGTCGTCAGGCTGGTAAAAGCCCCATCAATTGCCGCAACAACTTCATCGACTGTCGTTCGGATACCTGCAAAGTCATTCGCAAACGCGCCCGCCAGCAGCGAAATTGCGCCGATCAGTAATCCAACCGGACTAAGCAGACTTGAAAGCAACCACAGCAGAGGGCCAGCAGCAGCGACGGCAATGCCGAACGCTACACCCAGTTCAAGCACCTGCGGCGGTAGCTGTCGGATCGCGCCGACTGCGTTCGTTAGGTGCTGGATAAACGGTGTAATAATAGGCATTAATATACTGCCCACTTGAATACCGAGCGCCTGCACAGCGGAGTTCAAGAGGTCGATCTGAGCCGCGAAGCTCATTAGCTGCTGTTCTCTCGCTCGACTAGTCGCGCCATCAGTCGCTTCGTAAAACTCGTCAAACGTGCGCGATAGTGCTGGAATGTCGTTCAGCATTGCGGTAACGGCACGAGTACCCTGTTGGGTAAACATCGAGCCGAGCAATGGAATATCTTGATCTGCTGCTTCATACAGCGCCAGTAGCGAACCCTCAAGGCCGCCGAACGTCTGAATTAGTTCTGTGCCTGAGCTTACGCCCAGTTCAGTAAACAGCGCCGATAGTTCCTCGCCGGGATTAATCAGCGAACGTAGAGCGCTGCTAAGAGCCGTCGAAGCGGTGTCAACACGGATACCACGCTGCGTCAGGTAAGCCAGCGAAGCGCCAAACTCATCAAACGAAATACCTGCTGCACGGGCAGCCGAGACGTTACGACCAATCGCCGTAGCGAACGCGCCCATCTCACCCACACCGACCTGAACGGTACGAGTGATAACATCACTAAAATGTCCGGCCTGTTCAGCACCAGCGCCGTAAGCCAGCATAGCACTCGTAAGCGCCTGCGTTGTAATCTGAAGATCAGCCACACCCGCTTCGGCGGTGGCTACTGACGCTTCCATGATTGCGAAGGCCTTAGCCGTGTCCAAAACACCCGCGCTAATGACCGTATACAGGGCTTCAGACGCCGCTGTAGGGCCACTACGTATGGTAGCACCAAATTCGAGAGTACGCGCTGAAAGGGCCGCCAGAGAGTCTTCTGACGCCCCTAGAATTGAGTTAACATTTCGCATCGAGGCATCAAAACTTGACGCCATGCTTACGGCTGCTGTACCCATCGCCACTAGGGGCGCGGTAACAGCTAAGGTCATATTGCGCCCAATATGACCTATGCCATCAATTGTGTCTGATAGTACACCGACTTCGGAGCGAACCTCGCGCATCGAGCGGCGAAAGTTTGTTATATCCGCCCCGATGACGGCTTCGAGGTACGCTATACGTTGACTCATCGTCGTCGCCCCTTACCTTTGCGGGATGTGCTACTGCTATTTTTCTTAGCGCGGGATTCGGCTTTTTCTTTAGCCTTCGCCATACCCGACCAATAACCTAACACGTCTCCCACGTCCTGCAAGCCAATCTCATCAATTTCCGCAAATGAATGTCCCTCTAAGAACATACGAACACGAATTACGCGCCAGTTTATGTCGTTATCTAATGGTGCATCATAGATAGCCGACTTATAAACGGCGCGGGCTAGTTTCCCTCAGACATTACCGCTGCAAGCGCTTTGTTGATCTCCTGAGCAAGCTCACGCCACTGTGCAAAAGTCAGTTCTTCGTATGACTCTAACACCTGCGGGTCAGAACTATGTGGCCACGAGACAACAGCAGCGTGTACGGTCTGCACAGCTTCAATGAATTTATTTTTCGCCATCAATTCAATAAAAGACTGAACGTTACGCATCTTAATATTATTGAATTGAATCACGAACTCAGCGGGAATTTGAATTTCACGAGCCATTTTTGTTTTCCTTAGAGGTAAAAAATAAAGGGGGCGCGTTTGCGCCCCCAAGATAACTACACGAGTTCAGCACCGGAGTAAATAC
>CAZDHC010000038.1:0-27234 GCA_964505225.1 uncultured Bdellovibrio sp.
AGCAATTTTGCTTAGGATCGTTGAAGATCTATCTAATACCTCAGCGTCTCTTACTAGGCCTTTCAAAGCTGAAATCGCGTCTTTTTCTAAAGCACGCTTATCATTCTTAGATATTTCAGATCGAATCGCTTCTGCACCTTTAGCGCCGGCCGCAAAAGCCATTGGAGCTGATAAAGTCAGGCTCAACATCATTCCCATCACAAATTGCTTTTTCATATTTTTCTCCTCTTAATAGTCATTTTTAAAACTGTTTAAAATTTTTACACCTGCTGGTTTTAGTCACTTTTTATGAGCCCAAAACCACTCAAATGCATTTAATCTCTACAAAGCTTGTATAATCCAAATCCCGTACCATTCTATTCACATCCACCAAGGGCTTGCTGAACAAATTGAACACCACCAGCTTTAGGGGCTGATTGGCCTTTTTGTTGAGGTAAGCATCTTGGGTTGGCAAATCCATTGCCGTCGTGCCGTTCCACATAACTCACTGAATTCGCCATCATACCAATATTAATGAACTCACCAATGGTAGCACTTAGGCCTTCAATACAGGCGTTGATCACTTTGATCTGGTAGTCACTATAGTTCAGATTCAGGGTTGCGGTTTCATCAGCATTATTTGAAAGGAAAACCGCCTTAGCTGCCTCTAGCTTTTCTTTCAAAGCCTCGGCCTTTTGCATGAGTTCTGAATTACTAACACTTGTTTTAGTCACAGTTTTTGTGGATCCGTCAGCCTTAGCAACTTGTAAGGGCTGAATTTTTCTAATAGTTTTTCTGAGGTCTTCTAAATCCCTTAAGATCAAATTTTGCCAATTAAAGTTTCGGCCATCCGTATGCTTAAGTTTCCCAGGCACATCCGCTTTTTGCATTGTCATGTACAAAGAGAACTGCAAATTTGAATTTTGCTTCAGTAATGAAAATAGTTGAGGCTGTTCAGGGTCTAAATTTAGGTTTGAAAGATTGACTAAAGACTGCGTTCCCAAAGACTCTGCTCTTACTTTCCCATTTTCTAAAACCATTTTGTCTTTAAGTAGTTCACCTAATGTCATTAGATAGAAATTCATTTCCTGTCTCAATGAGTCCATTACCGCATTTGAAATTGGCCCACGATTTAATTTCGAATCTTGGGATCTCCAAAGCTTTTCAACAAGTTTGGCAATGTTAGATTGGTATTTTTCTTCAAATTGCAGCCAAGTCTTCAAATATTCAGCTTCTGCATATTTCTCCCACCAAAGATCAAATTGGTTTTGGTCGCTTGAAAGTACACTTGATCTAATATTTCCTTTGCCCAGATATTGAAACATTGGGATTTGATATTTTTTCGCTCCAGTTACTTCAAGTGTCGCATCAAAAATTGTCGGAACTAAAAGCGGACTATTTGGTGGAATTCGCAAAAGGCGAATATTTTGATCAGCAACGATCTTCGGCGCTCTGAAGATAGCTGGAAATCCATCCCGACTGGCAATCAAGGAAGCACCGGCCTCGACATCTGGTCCAAAAATCATTGAGCCGAAAAGACTTTCACCTAAAGTTTTGGTGGTGACAGTGTCCAGATGACCTGGATGATTGGCATTTTTTATCAAAGTAGCATTCGTAGCTGATTTTTCAAAAATCTGTACATAACCAATTCCTGCCGTCCAAATTGGACGAGGATCACCCAGAGCTGTCCTTAATGCTAAAGCGTGTTCACGGATGGCTCCGCCTGTGACGGTTCTTTCGCATTTGACTGGAGGATTGTCAGAGCGGAAAAACACCAAGCAGTTCAATTGTTCAAGACCGTATCCAATGTCTTTAGTTTTAGGTGAATTTAAGAACCTGATGATTCGAGTTAAATGATCTTTATCAGACTGTTTTAAGTCGGGATCAGACACTGTTTTATTGAAAACCTGTTTGTCATCAATTTTTAAATTTCCCTTTTTATATTCTTGAAGAACTAGATTTAGGGTAGCCACTTGTCGTTCTTCAATCATGTCGGGAGCTTCAGAAAAAATATCAGGACTTTCTTCATCTAATCCCGTTACCTTAATTCCGTTCAATGGAAATATTCGGTCAATAATTCGGACTTCGGCACCCTTTAGGTACTGTTCATGATATCGCCCATAATCTCGTTGCCACATGTGACTCAAGAAATCTTTATAGAAAACCTTTGTCGCCCGGTACATGCCTGTCAGTTGATTTAGTTTCATTTCCCAATTTGACTGGGCTTCTAAAATTGGAACCAAGTTCAAGTTTCTCCACTTAGTCATTAATTTAGTGAAATCTTTGATGTTTGAATCTAGGTCTTTATTTTGTGTTTGCTTCCAACCGGAAGACTTCATTCGTAATAAGTCAGATATTAAAACCTGCTCCTGTTTTTTCAAATCGGGAGCCACATCCCAAAGGTTGCCGTAAGCAAAAGCAACGGGGTTTCTGATGATTTCATCAACTGCAGTAAACATCACAAGCTGACCAACAAACATTGCTGCTCTGAAGCCTTTGACGATGATTCCACCGGGCACGAACAGAGTTCCAATCTCGAATCCGGCAACTTTCAATACTTGAACTGCAGTCCAGTCAGCTGTGATTTTAAGTGTCGTTGTGATAATTCCGCGCTCGACACCTTTTTGAAGAATGATTTTCCCAGTTGAATTCAGTCCACTCTGAATTGTACCTGAAATGATGACAGATCCAATTAAGCTAACGAAACCTGGAGCCCACTCGTTCAAGATTCCTGTAACACCACCTCGTTCGATCCAATTTTCACCGGCTTTATCACAAGATGAATCTAATGTTCCGCTTGAAATGAGGCTTCTAGCACATTTCCAAAGCTGAGGAGAATGTCCTAATTCGTGTACGATATTGGATGCGACAGATCCGATGCCCATTCCTGCAAAAGTAATAAATGGTCCAAATTTAGGGCTCAATCGACCATTGCGAATAGCTTGCATCATTGGCTCGGCCGTCAAACCATTTGCGACCATAAATGAATAGAAAGCCAACTGGCCGACAGGGTCCATTTGTGAAGTGATCAGTTGATCATAAGCAACTGGATTGTGCGCTTCATTGTAGACAGTTTCAAAAAACATAATGGCGCCTAGGGCAACAAAGAAACCAGCGCTTTCAGCAGGAAACTTCAAAAGTTTTTCTCCAAAAACTTTACCAACAGAAAATCCGCCAGCGGCCATTTTAGATTGGGCCAACTTTAAGTCTTGAGAAACCTTGGATGGTAGAAAGTTTTTTAGTGTGGATTTTGGAGTGATTTCTGTCACTAAGGTTTGGACAACTTTGCCTTCTGAATTCACAAGTTTTGCCACCAGGGCTTTGCCCGCAGGCGAAGTCGTATTTGAAAATACAACTTTAAGCTCTTCACCAGCTTTGACCAAAGTTCCAGCCGAGACTGCATAGGCTGGTGAAGTCGGAGTCATCCAACCAACTGTTAAAACTAAACTAGTTAATACATGGAAAAACTTTTTCATGTTTTAAACTTCCTTTGGCATTGCCACTGAATCTAAATAGAGCAATCGAAATGCCTGTTTGGACAAGTTCAGAAGCAACCTATTGTTCCTGTTGGCCCAAACGGTTTCTTGTGCCACCGGCTAAGCCAATTCAGGCCTAGTGCTGTCTAAACCTTGATCACTTTAAGTGTATGGAAATGAGACTGTTTCGATTTGAGCCAGTATTCATGGGCATCAAATTTGTAAAGATCTTTGGGTCGGTATTAAACGGAGGCCTCAGATGTTGAGAAATTTGATTCTGTCAATTGCTGCGGCTTTGCTGTTTACGAGCTCGGCTTTTGCCGAACGCGTGCGTCTACTGCAGGATAATAGTGAGGCCTTACAGGCACGTGTTGATATCATCGGTAATGCTAAAAAAGAAATCTACGCCGAATATTTTTCAGTTTGGAATGATGAGCAATCCGTCGGTGGACTTTCGTTGCTTATGGATGCGGCTCGAAAGGGCGTCAAAGTAAAAATCATCATGGACGCTCTTTCCAATACGGTTCCAAATGAACTATTCGCAGCGCTCCTGGCTAATGGCAAAGATCTACAAGGAAATCAGAATTTGGAAATCAAGGTTTATAATGCTCCTAGTTTGCTTCACTTAGGCCGAATCATGCATCGGGACCATGCCAAGATGTTAATTGCCGATGGGGAGCGCCTGATCACTGGTGGTCGAAATGTTGGAGATAAATATTTTGGATTGAATGGGAAAAGAAATTTTCGTGATCTGGATATCCTGACAGAAGGCAAAGTAGCCCAAGAAGCTGCAGCAAATTTCATGGCAGTTTGGAATAGCAAATTAGCGACAGTTCCAAGCCTGGGTCGATTTTCTTTGGACCGCCTTGAAACTGATTCTTGTCAATATGTTGAAAATCAAGATGACTGCGAAAGAACCAGATTGAGTAACATCAAAGACTTCAATCGTGAAGTGACTCGGATCGAAACCACGCTATCTGACATTTCAAGCAAATCACCAGGTATACATATTAAGGCAGCTACTCAACACGACTGGCTCGAAGGCGCAGAAAACGCAGAAAAGGTTTTATTCCTTTCTCATGTGCCACATAAAATCGTTCGTGAAGATTCAAACATCATGAGCGACCGCTTGATGAAGTTAGCTTTACGAGCCAAGAAAGATTTGAACATACTTTCACCATATTTAATTCCGACAGAGGGAATGATTAAAATCTTTCAACGACTTCTAGATAGAGGTGTCAGAATCAGAATTATAACGAACTCACTTAAGTCAACCGACAACCTAGCTGCGCAGGCGGGATACAAGGGTTCAAAAATGCAGCTCATAAAAATGGGAATTGAGATCTATGAATACAATGGGCCCGAAACCACTCACGCAAAAGTAGCAGTGATAGACGATAAAATTTCAATCGTTGGAACTTACAATTTGGATCCAAGATCCGACAACTTGAATCGCGAAGTTGGAGTCGCAGTTATGGATACCCCAAATGATGAATTGGCCACCACGCTAACAAATGCAATTGAAGACTTTCGATCTAATTCTACCTTGGTGGGCAAAGACGGTTTACCTGTTAACCAAGAAAAATGGGACGAGGGTGTCGAGAAAAAGAAGCTAAGATTGTTAAAAATGATTATGACCTTTCTCCCGTTTTTTCGAAACCAGATCTGACTTAAGTCTCAAGCAAGTCGAGGTCTCGTCGCTTTTAAAATTTAGTTTAGTTAACTTCGAGATATGCAGTTATCTCGACGCAAAATGTTGTTAGGTTCCGCACAGTTGATTGGTGCCATTGGAGTAGCAGCTCTACCCATTCCTACTTTTTCTGGTGAGTTGGAACCGAAAGAAGACTATTCCTATCGGGGAGCCTTTGCGGTTCTACAAGGAATGACAAATTCCAACTCAAGTCAGTTTACAATTCTGTTTCCAAAAAACAAAAAGTTGAATTATCAGGTGCACGATTCTGCAGGAAACTCGTACGCTATTGATATCAATCGGCGAGAAGTGCGAACTTTTTCAAATTTTGGAATTGAAAAGATTTTTGTAACAGGTTTGAAGGTTGGTCAAGAATACATTCTACGCATTCAAGATGATTTGGGAAAAGAAAAAGACGAGAGGCGATTCAAAGCGCTGGACACCTTGAAGAAGAATCCCCGAGTTGTTATCGCAAGCTGTATGAAAGACATTTACGTCGATCAACGAGAAGAAATGTGGGAAGCGGTTGCAGAAACCAAGGCAGATCTCATTATTTTGAATGGCGACACTTGCTATGCGGACAAAGACAACAGCGATTTAGATGAAAAGGGATTCTGGCGGAGATACACGGAAACTCGATCGTTGCTTGCACATTTCAGACTTAAAAATCTGACACCAACGGTGGCCATTTGGGATGACCATGATTATGGAATGAACAATGGTAACGTCACTTGGTCAAAGAAAGACATGGTGAAAGAGATTTTTGAAATATTTTGGGATTCAGAATCCGTTCCGGAAATAAAGCATGGGCCGGGAATGTCGATGATCATCAGTGTTTTTGGTCAAAGATTTTGCATGATGGATGGGCGATATTTTAAAGATCCGAAAGATGTCACCAATGGAAAATATTGGGGAGCAGATCAAGAAGAATTTCTTTTTGAGGAAATCGAAAAAGGAAAACAGCCAACTTGGATTTTAAATGGCACTTTGTTTTTTGGCGGCTACTTAAGTTGGGAATCGTTAGAGTGGGAACACGAGAAAAACTTTAAAGAAATTCTATCTCGGCTGAAAAAAATTGATGCCCCTGTTTGTTTTGTTTCAGGTGACGTACATTTTAGTGAGATCATGGAAATTGAAGAGAAAATTTTGGGCTATAAAACCCACGAATTTGTTTCTAGCTCAATTCATAGTTCGACTTTTCCATTCCTTCATTTGCGCGCGAAAAATCCCCGCAGATTGTCAGCTACGAGCACTCACAACTTTATGGTGTTTGATACGAGCTTTGATTTAAAGAAGAACGAGTGGAAAATTGACTGTATTTGCTACGGTCAAAAGCTCGCAAAGAATTGCGAGCTTCATACGACGATTAAACGCTAATTACTTACGCTCAATTTTTAGGTGATTGATGACAACGTCTTCAACTGGGCGATCCATCGATCCGGTTTTGGTTGTAGAAATTGAATTTACAACCTCCATGCCTTCGATCACTTCTCCAAATACAGTGTGTTTTCCATCTAACCAAGGAGTCGCTGCAACAGTTACGAAAAACTGACTGCCGTTTGTGTTTGGGCCCGCATTGGCCATTGATAACATTCCTGGCTTGCTGTGGTTCAAAGCTGAATTGAATTCATCCTCAAAGCGATATCCCGGTCCACCAGTGCCCGTCCCAAGTGGATCTCCACCTTGAATCATAAAATTTGGAATGCATCTGTGAAATTTTAGTCCGTCATAAAAATTTGATTTTGTCTTTTTTCCAGTTTTTGGATCTGACCATTCTTTAGTGCCTTCAGCCAAACCAACAAAGTTCTCGACTGTTTTAGGGGCTTTGTCTGCAAATAATTTAACTTTGAAAGTTCCACGATTGGTTTCGAAAATTGCTATCATTTCTTTTTCCTTTTTATCTGTTTTAGCATTTTTAGTTTTTGCAGCTTTTGTTGGTGCTACGGCCTTATCTTCACCCTTTGCTTCGGTGTGAAAAGTAAGTCCAAGCAACAAGAATGCGAATAAATAGATCCAAACAGCCTTCACTAAGTTCTGTTGAGAATTCATGGAAGTTTTCATTCCAGACCCCTTATCTGTGTGTTTTCTATGTCCTAGTTATGGAATATTAGGGCCTTCGTCTGGGGTCAAGGCGTTTTAGCTCTGAAATAGTGTGCTCAAAGGTCGTTTGAATTTTAGCTTTTAGCTCAGATATTGAGCAGTTTAAGGTGCTGGAAGTTAATTTAAATGTATCTGACGAATAATCTATAGTTGCATTTGAAGTGTAGGATGCCACTTGCGCAACTTGTTCAACAAGACGCATAAAAACATAGGCGTCAGACAAGGTATTCCATCCAAGTTGGGCGAGCATTTGATTGGTGTTGGAAGAGTTTGGGGTCATTTTTCTAATTAGAAATTCGATCTGACATGCGAACTCAATATCAACTAAACCACCTTCGGAATATTTAAGATCAATCAAATCTGGTCCAACTTTGGCATTTTTTAAAAGTTCAACGCGAATTTTGCTCAGCTCTTGAAGTTCTTCGGGGGAAACATTTCGTTCGATGTAACAGGCGGGAATATTCAGATCCAAATTTACTTTTCCGATGATCCGACTTCTAAGATAGGCCTGTCGCTCCCAGGCTTCGGCGCCTTTTGAAAGATATTCAGCGAGATCTTTTTTAGATGTGACAACAAGGCCACCTTTGCCAGCAGGTTTAAGTCTGAGATCAATTGAATAAAGCGACCCACTATTTTGGTGAGTCTCGGTTAAGCGATTAAAAAATCTCCTCGCCAATTTTAAGTCAGACTCTTGAACTTCAGTGTCCGTAATAAAAATAAAGTCCAAGTCAGAACGTAGACCTAACTCAAGGCCACCCCATTTACCTAATGCCAAAATTTTTAATCGTCTATTTGGATCAATCGAATTCAAGAGGGCTAAGCAAATGGAATCAGCTGCAGCGGATGAACGCTCTGTTAATGCTTGCAAATCCAAGGTGGAGATGAACTCGGATCCGTTGATTAGCTCTGCCAAAAGCTTTTGATCATTTAGGGCTGTTAATAGTGCGTGCGGATCTGTGGGAAGTTCTAGCTGATTTTTATAGATAAAACTGTCAATCAGCTCTGGCCGAGTGGTGATGATCTTTCCCAAATAAGGAGCATGAGCAAACAGTTTTGCTAAATTCCCAATCAGCCCGTTTTGACTCAAAAACATCGAGTAAAATGTGGCTTTGGCCCGAGTCGCCTTGATGAAGTCCCGCAAAAGAAAAAAAGAACGAATTCTATCTTCAGGGTACTGACTGAGTTCTTCTATGAATAAATACAAAAAGCGTAGGCGATAATTTTCATCCCGATCTCGATTTCTAGAAAGCGCGGAAAACTGAACTAGATCTGACCAAATCTCCTCGACATGTTCTCCTTCAAACCCCAAATTTTTTAGCCACAACAATTGATCACCCGGTAGCTCTGGGACGGTTTTTAGATTTAAGTCCACTTTTCCAAGTAAAGATGAGACCAGCTCGTCACATCTCCGCATGGTCTGTTTCAAATCTGAAAGATCGAAGCTAATTTCAAAGTTGATCGGTAAGATATGTGTCTGTTGATCTTCTTTGGCTTGAACCAGATTTTCAAGGTGTCTCATCTTCCAATAATGACCTCGAAGAAATTCGACATCTTTTTCTGGAAGAATTGATTTGTGACCTAACATTGTTAATGCATCATCTGTTTTTCTTTGGCGAAGGTCAGGATCTTTACCGCCGTGGACCACTTGCAGTGTGTGGACAAAAAGTTCTAAGTCTCGGATGCCGCCCACACCTAACTTTAGATCGATTTGCAGATCTGTAGTTCGATGCGAGTATTGCGAGTGAATTTTCTGGCGAAGAACTTTTAGATCAGCAAGAAGCGAGAAATCCAAATGCTTTCGAAAAGTCATTTTGGCCGCAAAGCTCATTATCGAATCAATCGTTTTTGAGTCACCCCAGATCGGTCGGAGCCGAACCAACGCCAGTCGTTCCCAGGCTTCGCCATAATTTCCATAATAGTCGACAAATTGGTCCACAGTCGGAACCAAGGGGCCCATCCGACCACCAGGCCGCAAATCGAAGTCAGTTCTAAAACAAAATCCCAAATCCGTATTTTCATTTAAGCAGGATTGAAATGATCTTATAAATGAAGTGGTTGATGTGCTTTCAGATTGTGAGATGACTACCAAGTCAATATCTGAACTTAAATTCAATTCACTTGAACCCAACTTGCCATAAGCAAAAACAGCGATACCTGTGGCTCGCAGCTGATTTGAATCTTTGCTGGTTGCGATGATGTGCTCGGCAGATTCTTGAATGATGCGGTCTGCAGTATCGGACCAATGATTACAGATCTCGGCGGTGGAATTTTTCTGAATCAACTCAGACAAAACGCAATCCACCCATGCTTGATGTCGTTGAACGCGCTGACTTTCAAAAAAGTCAGTAGTTTTTCGTTCGCTTAAATTCTTGATGTGGATAAAGGCGGGGAAAAGTTCCCCGGCTCGTTGGATTTCAGATTCGGAATATTCAAAAATTCGATTTAGCTTTTTCAAATCTTCTATTCAATGTTTTTAGACCATTTTGGTTTGAAATAATTGGCACTGTCGTTAGTGATTCGGCGTTCTTCCGAACCATCTAGATTTGAAATGTAAATCTGATTGGATCCAGTGCGATTGCTTGTGTACATCAAAAAGCGTCCATCCGGCGAATAGGTCGGATCTTCGTTGGCGGCCCATTTGCCACTGACTTTTTTTGCTGAAGTGATTCGAATCATGTCAGATCCGTCTGCTGCCATGGTGAAGATATCGAAATGATCTTCAGCCCAACCACCAAATGCGATGCGCTTGCCATCTGGCGACCAAGCAGGGGACGCGTTGAACTGGCCAGCAAAAGTGATTCGTTGAACATTTGATCCATCAATGTTCATGACATAAATCATTGGGCGGCCGCTTCGGTCAGACGAGAATGCGATTTTCTTTCCGTCTGGACTGATCGAAGGCTCGACGTTCATAGCACCTCTTGGTCCATTTGTGATCCGACTAACCAAGTCCCCTTCAGAGTTCATTTTATATATGTCCGGTGAACCTGATTGGGAAATAGTTAAAAATAGATCGCTGCTATTGGGGGCAAAACTTGCTCCTGAGTTGATTCCGGTGCGGTAAGAAGTGAGCCAGCGTTTTCCAGTTAAAATTTCATAAATAAACATATCTGCGTTTCGCACTTTGGTTTTTGCACGTTGAACAAAGGCCGTGTAGGCGACCTTTGTGGCATCTGGCGACCAGGCTGGCGAAAGCGTCACGGACTTGTGATTGGTGATTTTGTCGACATTGGCTCCGTCCCAGTCCATTACATAAAGTTCTTTGAAACCGCCGCCTCCGCGATCACTGGCTGAAACAACTTTTGATAGAAACATTCCACGGGTTCCGGTAACGGCCTCCATGAAATCATTTGAAAACGAGTGAGCGATCCTGCGAAGGGAAGCTAAAGAACCCTTATATTTTTTCGACAATAAGGAATTGGCTTTGGTCACATTGTAAGTATAAACCTCAAGCGACAAAGTATCTCCGGCCACTGAAAAATTTCCGCGAATCAAAAATTCGGCGCCGATTTGCTTCCAAGATTCAAATTTAAAACCATTTGGATCGCCGGGTGCCGGTAATAAGCTTGTCTTGGAAGTGTCTTCTAGAAACGCGCTCTGAGAAATAAACTGAAAGAAGCTCGACACGCCCAGATCGTTGGAAATGACTCGGAAAAGTTCAGTTCCAATCGTTTGGAAATCTTTGGTTACCGCAGGGTTTCCAACAAATTGCAATGGAGGAAAGGCGATCAAGCTTTTCTTGGTTTGGGCGTGGCTAATATCAATTTGAACTTGAGATGAGGCCTGACCAAAAACGGTTGGAGACAACATTAATGTTGAAAGGGCCAGGAACGTGCTTATAAAAAAACGAATCATGCAAATCCTCACTTGTCGTGACTGAAACGAAATAGAAATCCCTGTATAGATGATATTCTCACAAATTTGGCTGGAGGGGGAGGAACTGGAGAACTTTTTTGGACGGCGGTCATGACATAGTCGTCAAAGGCTTGGTTGCCACTAGACTTAACCAGACTTTTTTCCAAGATATTCCCGGACTCGTCAAATTTAACTAAGATTTCCGCCTTTAAA
Organism: uncultured Bdellovibrio sp.; assembly: GCA_964505225.1. Classification (GTDB taxonomy): domain Bacteria; phylum Bdellovibrionota; class Bdellovibrionia; order Bdellovibrionales; family Bdellovibrionaceae; genus 21-14-0-10-47-8. The sequence goes on from CAZDHC010000038.1 coordinate 11,314, forward strand.
TTTCGATTTTTTAAATATTCGGGCAAAGCCCAGTTGCCGATCAGATGTTTGTGAACATCATCGATGTAGGTATCGGCCTGCAGCTTATTGACCCCGGTCAGTTCAGTTCCCGGGGATAAAGTATTTCCCTTATATTTGACCTTGGCGGCCTGAGCAATTTTATTGAGCCGTTCTTTTTCAATTTCGTTCTGGATTTTTTCAAGTGCTTCCATCTGTTTCAATTTTTCAAGTGCACTTTTCTGTTGTTTTTTTGTCTTGTCCAAATTGATGGACTCAAGGTCGATATCTTTAGGCTTTGGCGGTAGCTTTATTTTTTCGGTGACCGGTTCTGGCGCTGGATCTGTTTTAGGCTCTTCTTTCGGCTTGGCGACCTCGGGAGTCGGAGCCGGGGGAGCTGCCGGCATAATTTTATCAGGCAAAGCGACTGTATCGACTCGGATGGCCTGAGAAAAGTCGATTTCAGTGGTTGAAATCAGAATGGATTGAAAAGAAAGCGCCAAAAAAACAACAACGTGAAAGATGATCGACATCTTCACATATTTTTTTAGTCCCTCATTTTGCATTGCAGCTGCATCAATCATCATCACTAATTTTTCGGTAAGGTGACCAGACCAATATTAAAAATTCCTGCCGCTCTTATTTCAGCCATAGCTTCTGCGACAAAGCCATAGTCCACTTTACGATCTGCTTGAATGTAGATTTGTTTATTTTTTCTTGTTTCAAAAATTGCCTTCAATTTTACTTTCAAGTCGGCCATCTGCAAATTTTGTTTTCCAGCCGAAATACGCTGATCAGCAGTGATCACCAGAACAAAGGGCTCGTCTGTTGTTTCAATGCCCGAAGAGGAAGTCTTAGGCAAATCGACGTCAATTCCCTGTTGCATCAGCGGCGTTGTGACCATAAACATGATCAACAAAACAAGCATCACATCCACCAGTGGCGTCACATTGATTTCACTTAGGGCCATTCGACTTTTGCCAGACCCATTTCCAGAACTCATTGCCATAGATTACTCTTTAAAAAAATTTCTTTTTACGATGTTAAGAAAGTCGGAGCCAAAATTATTCAATGCCATTTCTTCTCTTTTAATTTTTGAAATGAAATGATTGTAAAGAACGACTGCCGGAATCGCAGCTGCCAAGCCAATGGCGGTTGCCACTAAGGCTTCGGATATTCCGGGAGCGACAACAGCCAAGCTTGCTGAACCTGTTTGCCCAATTTTATGAAACGAAGTCATAATTCCCCAGACGGTTCCAAAAAGTCCAATGAATGGGCCGGTGCTTCCGGTTGTAGCCAACAAAGTAAGATGGGATTCTAAAAGTGAAACTTCAAGGTCAATGGCTTTTCGCAATTCTCGTTCTAAATTGTCACTTCCAGAAAGATGCCACTGACTTTCTTCGTGATTCTTTTTTTGATTGGCCAACTTTTGCATTTCCAAATAGCCCGCTTGAAACACTCGCGCGATTGGACTGTTTCGATATAGTTCCACTTCTTCGTACAAGGTGTCTAAAGAACTGGTTTTCCAAAAAGTATCAATGAAGCGGCCATTGGTTTTGCTCACTGTTGAAAACTGCTTAAATTTGTAAAAAGCGACAGACCAGCAAAAAACGGAAAGTAAAACTAAAATTAAAAGTGTGAGTTGTACGATCAAGCTTGCTTGTAAAATTGCGTCCAGTGCGCCCACATTAACCTTCATGATTCCTCCATTTGGACTAGCCATATGACGGTACCAAGTTGTTGGGTGGTCAGCAATCAAGAACCCTTGCAATTTCTACGGTAAATCAAACCGTTACAGTCGGCGCAAGTCGTTAGTCTAGGTCGTAAATAGCGGTTACTGATTTTTTAAAATTAACATCGGATCTTCAACGAAAAAACCATCGGGATCTAGGAGCCGAGCTTTTTCAATGTCCTCTTTCGTCGCCAATGGACCGACGAAAACTTTTTTGAAGCGTCTTTTCATTTCAAGAACGATATCGCGATTGATGGTGTCTCGATTTTTATATTTAAGATTGGTAAAAAGCACATCGCCTTTGAAGGGAGCCGCAGGAAGCAGCCAGATCGAATCGAACATTTTTATTCGAGTTAAATCTGCGGGAGTCGACCCAAACAAAATCATCGGTGAAAGCTCCTTGGCGCTGATTAAAATCGTATTGTAGACGCTTTGTAGTACCACTCGCTCGGTGGCCTTGCCTTCTTGAATGGTCTCAATCAACTGTTTGTGAATTCCATCAAAGTTTTCATCGCAATTGATGACAAAACGAGTTTTTGGAAATTGAGCCAACAGATCTTTAAGGGTCGGTCGCGCTTCAGACGGGGTTTGTTCAAGAGTCTTTTTTGGCTTATTTCGGTCCATCCAAGGGGTAACTAGAAGGGTCTCGTTTTTGCCTCGGTAAACATCAGCGTAAAGAATAAACTTTGGTTCTTTTTCTAGAAGAAAGTTTTGTTCCCAAGGAATGATATATTCGACCTCATTGTTTGCAAATTCACTAGAAAAATAGAGGGTTTGAAACGGCTTAAAAGACTCGTTTGTTCCCCAGGTTCGAACCATCATAAACAGAAGAAATGTGATAAATAAAGACCCAAGGGTCAGGCTGAGCATTTTCATAACCAAATAACTACGCTAAAAAAAGGCGTAATTCAATTGATTTTCAATTGATTTTCACCTACACCGTAATGCGTATGAAAAAGCTAAACCGCAAAATCGAATACTCGTTGATGGCCTTAAAGCATATGAGCCAAAAAATGCCGGGCGAACTGACGACGGCAAAAGAAGTCTCTGACAGCTATCAGGCTCCTTTTGATGCAACGGCTCGGGTCATGCAAGCGATGGCGCAAACGGGTCTATTGAGGTCTGAACAAGGGGCCAGTGGTGGTTATCAAATCACTAAGGATCTTTCTAAAGTCAGTTTAGAAGATTTAATCAATGTCATCGAAGGGCCAACTCAAATTGCCAAGTGCATACACAAAGAGACCGAGTGTGAAATGCAAAGTAACTGCAATATCATTTCACCAATTGCAAATTTGAATAACAAATTAAATGAATTCTATCGAAATGTGACTTTAAGAGAGCTGCTAACAGGAAAATAAAAGTAGGAATCATGGCTGAAAATAAATCTGCAAATTCAAATCTTCCTGATGACGGCTACAAATACGGTTTCGTAACGGATATCGAGTCTGATCAAGCCCCCGTTGGACTGAATGAAGACATCATTCGTCTCATTTCTTCCAAGAAAAACGAGCCCGAGTGGATGCTCGAATATCGATTGAAGGCCTACAAGCACTGGCTGACTTTAGAAGAGCCCACTTGGGCAAATGTTAGATATCCAAAAATTGATTTTCAGCAAATTCGTTATTATTCGGCGCCTAAAAAGAAATCCGAAGGGCCAAAGTCATTGGATCAATTAGATCCTGAGTTGATCAAAACTTTTGAACGATTGGGGATTCCACTTCAAGAGCAAAAGCGAATTTCAGGCGTTGCAATGGATGTGGTATTTGATTCGGTATCGGTTGGCACCACTCACACAGATGTATTAGACAAAGCTGGCGTTGTGTTTTGTTCCATTTCTGAGGCCATTCATAAATATCCAGATATGGTCAAAAAATATTTGGGATCAGTGGTCCCAGTTTCGGACAATTACTATGCGGCACTGAACGCGGCCGTTTTTACCGATGGATCTTTTTGTTATATTCCAAAGGGAGTTCGCTGCCCAATCGACCTTTCGACCTACTTTAGGATTAATGCTTCGGATACAGGTCAATTTGAGCGAACTTTGCTCATTGCGGACGAAGGAAGTTACGTCAATTACCTAGAAGGTTGTACGGCTCCTCAGCGAGATGAAAATCAACTTCACGCAGCTGTTGTCGAGTTAGTCGCACATCAAGATGCGGAAATTAAATATTCGACCGTTCAGAATTGGTACACGGGCGACAAAGAAGGCCGTGGCGGAATTTATAATTTCGTAACTAAGCGTGGAAAGTGTGTCGGCAAAAGATCTAAGATTTCTTGGACTCAAGTTGAAAGTGGATCTGCAATCACTTGGAAATATCCTTCGGTCATTTTACAAGGTGACTATTCGGAAGGTGCTTTTTATTCGGTGGCTTTGACCCATGACTATATGCAAGCCGATACCGGCACGAAAATGATCCACATTGGCAAGAACACCAAAAGTACGATTATTTCTAAAGGGATTTCGACGGGACACTCGAGCAATGCTTACCGCGGCTTAGTTAAAATTATGCCTTCGGCGGAAAATGCGCGAAACTATTCGCAGTGTGATTCGATGTTGGTTGGTGATAAATGCAGTGCCCACACTTTTCCTTACATCGAAGTAAAAAATAAATCAGCAACCCTAGAGCACGAAGCATCAACATCCAGGATCAGCGAAGACCAGATTTTCTATCTTCAGTCGCGCGGGCTGGATATGGAATCTTCTATATCGATGTTGGTAAATGGATTTTGCAAAGAAGTGTTTAAAGAGTTGCCTTTAGAGTTTTCAGTCGAGGCAGTGAAGTTAATTGAAATGAAGCTAGAAAATTCAGTTGGTTAGATTGGAATGATTATGAATTTATTAGAAGTTAAAAATTTAAAAGCCACCATAAATGAAAAAGAAGTTTTAAAAGGTCTTAATTTGATCGTTAAGCCTGGCGAAGTTCATGCGATCATGGGACCCAACGGCTCGGGGAAAAGTACTTTTTCAAAAGTATTGGCCGGCCATCCAGCCTACGAAGTCACTGGCGGCGAAGTGTTGTATGAAATCAATTTTCAAATGAAAAATCTTTTGGAGCTTGAGCCTGACGTGCGAGCTAAAGAGGGAATCTTTTTAGCGATGCAATATCCCATTGAAGTTCCTGGAGTTTCGAATTTCAAATTTTTACATACGGCTTTCAATTCGATTCTAAAACATCAGGGATCAGAAGAGCTTTCAGAGAATGATTTTCGCGAATTTCTATCGAGCAAGATGAAGTTGGTTCAGATGAAAGAAGATTTCTTAGAGCGAGCCGTCAACGTTGGATTTTCGGGTGGTGAAAAGAAGCGAAATGAAATTTTGCAAATGGCGGTATTGTCGCCAAAACTTGCACTTTTGGACGAAACTGATTCAGGTTTAGATATCGATGCTCTTAGAATCGTTGCTGAAGGTGTTAATAAAATTAAAAACAAAAACAACGCGATCGTGATGGTCACGCACTATCAAAGATTGTTGGACTATATTAAACCTGATTTCGTTCACGTATTGGCTAAGGGCCAAATCGTTGAGACGGGCGATGCCTCGCTTGCGCTTAAACTTGAAAAACAAGGCTATGATTGGTTGATGTGATGATTTCTTTAAATCAAATACGATCTAATGGCGAAAAATATTTTTTGACCCATGGATTGCCAAATAAGAAAAACGAAGACTGGAAATACACCAGTCTTAAGACTTTGACGGTTGAAGCTTTGCAATCTGTTGAAGCCAGTCGAGTTGCGGTCAACGTTGAAGCTGAAATCAACCAATTGCGAGACAAGGCTTTCATCAATATCGTTTTTGTAGATGGCGTTTTTAAAAGACATTTGTCCGATAAATTTCCTCAAGTCTTACACATTCAGTTTATTTCTGAAAACAATGACCAAAAGATCCGCAAAGTTGTCGCGGCACTAAAGAAGGCCCGAAATCGAGCGACTCCTGTTCGGCAGGATTCGTTAGAGGCCCTCAATTCCGCTCGAATGAACACGGGTGTGGCGATTGAAGTATTAGATGGGAAGGTCGTACCAAAGCCAGTCCATTTGATTTTCTACTCGAACAACTCTGGAGCCACTTATCCTAAAATTTTAATTAAAGTCGGCAAGAACTCTCAATTGGACATCGTGGAAACCTATGCCGGTGGCGAAGAAGCCTCGGTGACCAACTCAGTTTCTGAAATCTATTTGGCAACTGGCTCAAAAATGAGTCATGGTAAGGCCCAGATTCAACAATTGAATTCGACCGCAATTCACTGTCATCGATTTTTTGTGGATGCAAGTGCACAACTTGAAAGTCATCTAATGTCCACGGGTTCAAGTTTGGCTCGTCATAATTTGGATGTATTTTGTATCGGCAGTGGTGCAATGGCACGGGTCAATGGCGTAACTTTAAGTCGAGGTGAACAGCATGTCGACAATCACACCAATATTGAGCACGTGGTTGGTAGCTGTGAAACTCACCAGCTGTATAAATCGATTTTAAACGACAAATCACAAGTGGTTTTCAACGGTCGAGTCCACATTCGTGCAGATGCTCAAAAAGCAAGTTCAGACCAGTTGAACAACAATTTACTTTTGAGCTCTCTGGCCGAAGCCGATAGCAAACCGCAATTGGAAATTTATGCAGACGATGTGAAGGCGACCCATGGCAGTACCGTTGGCCAGATGGATGCCGAAGAACTTTTCTATTTTTTAAGCCGGGGAATTGCCAAAGAAAAGGCGCTTGAAATGATGAGCTTAGGTTTTGCCCAGGATGTCTTAGACCGAGTTTCTAAAAAATCGATCAGGCAGTGGATGAGTCAACTCTTGGCTCAAGAGTACAATCGCAATGGACGAACACTATGAGTGCACAATTAGAAACTAGCTTGATAGAAAACAACAAATTGCGTGCAGATTTTCCGGCCCTCACGCAAAGAGTTCGCGGAAAAAACCTTGTTTATCTTGATAGTGCGGCGTCTGCTTTAAAGCCGTGGCCTGTAATCGAAAGAATTTCTCATTTTTACACCTATGAAACCTCAAACGTTCATCGTGGCGCACATTTTTTAGCCGATCAGGCGACACAGGCTTTTGAGCTCAGCCGGGAAAAAGTTCGCAGTTTTATCGGAGCCAAAATCACCGAAGAAATTATATTCACGGCCGGAACCACTGCGTCTTTAAATCTGGTGGCCCAGTCCTTGGGATCTTTAGTGCTTAAACCGGGTGATGAAATTTTAGTTTCTGAGATGGAACATCACGCGAATATCGTTCCTTGGCAGATGGTGGCTGAAAAATTTGGAGCGAGGTTAGTTGTGGCAACTGTCACCGAAAAGGGTGATTTGTTAGCCAGCGAAGTGCAATCGAAGGTTTCTGCTAAAACTAAGATCGCGGCGATCACTCATTGCTCTAACACTTTAGGATCTTATGTAGATATAAAAGCAATTGCCAAAATCGTACATCAGGTGGGTGCTCTTTTGGTGGTGGATGGTGCCCAAGCCGTCTCCACTTTGCCAGTTGATGTTCAGGAATTAGATGCAGATTTTTATGCCTTTTCAGGTCATAAACTTTTTGGTCCATATGGAATTGGTGTGCTTTATGGGAAAAAAGAATGGTTAGACAGGATGCCTCCTTATCAAGGTGGCGGCAGCATGATCTCACAGGTGACGTTTGATAAAACGACCTACAATGAACTTCCCCATAAGTTTGAGGCTGGCACTCCCAATATCGAAGGTGTGATTGCAATAGGTGCGGCTATTGATTACGTACTAAAAATTGGCTTTGAAAGAATTCATCAAATCGAAAGTCAGCTTTTGAGTTATGCCTCTCAAGAATTAAAGAAAGTTGCCGGTTTAAAAATTATTGGCGAGAGCGAAAACAAGGCGCCTTTGATTTCTTTTGCGATTGAGGGTTTGCACCACTCTGACGTCGCACAGATCATAGATCAAGAAGGTGTGGCTGTTCGAGCTGGGCACCACTGTACGATGCCATTACTGAAGAAGTATAAAGTTCCAGGGACGGTTCGAGCGTCCTTTTCAATTTTCAACAATAAAAATGATATCGACGCTTTGGTGAAGTCGGTAGTCAAAGCTAAGGAAATGTTGTCATGAGCACACAAGACGTAATGATTCGAGTTCAAGCGACACCGAACCCAAATGCCTGGAAGTTTGTCCTAGATCGTCCAGTTCTACTTGATGGAAAGGCCACCTTTTCTTCAGCAGAAGAAGCTGCGGGCAATCGATTGGTTCAAGATTTATTTCAAGTGGACGGGGTTAAGCAAGTTCACTTATTTCAAAATGTCATCACTCTCACTCACAGAATTGATTCTGACCCGGATGATATTCAACAGCAGGCATGCGCCGTTATTCAAACCCGAATGATCGCTCATGATCCTAAGATGGGTGTGAAAGAATCAGAAATCGAAAAAAGAAAAGACCTTCCCCAGGACATTCAAACTATCGAAGCTATTTTGGATCGGACGATTCGACCAGGTCTACAAGGTGATGGTGGAGATATTGCGATTATTAAATACGAGAACAATCAATTGATGGTGTCTTATCAGGGCGCTTGTGGAACATGCCCAAGTTCAACGACAGGCACTTTGATGGCGATTGAGGGAATTTTGCGAGAAGAATTCAATCCGCAAATTGACGTTATCCCAGTTTAAATTAGTTCGCGATCGCCAATCTCTGAGTTTTAATTTGAGCCGTGTTGGTTGCAGAATGTGTTTTTTGCGCCTTTGCGAAGGCAAGCCCGAACACGCATGCAAACAAAAAAATTGAAATCCTAAATGCTTTACTCACTTCGACAGTTTTTCCTTTCTTAGTTTAGCTCTCTTTTTTCTGCTGACCTATTGGTGACTCTTTTCCATTTTCTCAGCAACTTGCTCTTTGCTCAAGACAAGATTCTCTGACTTTTCATCGACGTTTTGTTCTGATACATGGATTGTAGCAGAGGAGGGTGGTCTGAAGTCCTGAGTCGCAAATACGGCCACATTGCCGAAATTTCGACCTCCTGAAACCCCATGAGCGTTCAAAGAAATTGTTTTCATAAAGCCTTCTTTTGAGACATTGACGACTGAAATTTCGTTGCTAGCGGTTTGACCCGGATGCAAATCCGACCAGGAATCCTGCAAGTTGCCTTCAACTAAAGAAGCTTCTGGCGGCAAAATCCACTGGAAAAAAACTTCGTTGTTGTCCATCGGTTGATTCAAGGTGACTTCAACTTTCAGTCTTAATTCTTGATCATCTCGATCTGGAATTCCACCAACGGGCGTGATGTTGACAGTCAGCGCCTGACCGATTTTTCCTTCAATCGAGTGAGCCCAGGGTTGGACCTTTAATTTGGGAGCAGGAAAGTCAGCCGTAGTTGAAGAGATATTTCGAAACCCTTTCGGGCCCGAAAAAAATTTAAAACTAAAAATGGATCCAACCGTTAGGGCCAGGAAGCAAATTAGCAAAAGATGCTTTTTATTTAGAAAGTTGGACATAAACGCTCCGTTCCCGAGTTCGTATCTAAGTAATAGGTGTTGGTACTTGTGACGCCTTTATTGTAGGCGCTGACGTGAATCAGATAGTAACCTGCGGCTTTGCCAGAAAAAGTGATAGTTTCAGTTCCAGGCGAAACTGTTGAATTCGAATTGCTGTAGGAAATGATTCCGGTGCTCGTTGCGAAATTGGAAGTGTTAAAGCTGTAACCCTCTTTGTATGAATACAAATCAATGTCAGAAGAACTGCCCACAGTTCTTGTCCAATGCAGGACCACTTGGGCGTGATTGGCCGTGCCGTCATAGTAGTATTGATAAAAGTCATTAGTTTTGGCGTAGCTGTCGGTAGCGGCTCCGTTCAACGTCACGACACATGATCCGCCAGTGGCTCCTCCGGAAATTGTTGTCGGATTGGCGTATTGTTGGCGATTTGCCAACTGATATTCATTCGACAAAAGTGAACTTAGACTTGCTGATTGCCCCGAGGCATTTGTGGCTACGACCGAAGTCATCAGTTCATTAAATAGTCCCGAGTTGCGGAAGTGGTTCGCACTAGCTGGAAATCCCGAAGTTGAATCTGAAAATACATTCCAAATATATTTAAATCCTAGGTTTGCACCATATCCGTCCGTGCCGGCGCCGTTCATTGTGTCCCACAAAGTGCGTGAAACTGAAACTTCTCTGAAAACACCCTCACCTGTTGCTGAACCAACACCAACATTGTCCCGACCGGCATTGTTGTTTTCTAGGTCTAATGAAACTCCGACAGAAGTTCCACCCGAGCAGCCGACGTGTCCGACAGTGTCTGTATAATTCGTAGAATTTCTGATAGCACCTTGAAGAAAATTGGCCCAGCCTTCAGACCATGCTAGTCTTGGATCTATGATAGAATTTCCATCGTGAGATCCACCAGGTGAATCACTTTTGGATTGATTTTTTTCTAGAAAATGTCCGTACTCGTGCATGATCACGGCGTTGTCAAAATGGTCCGTGTCGGCACAAGTTGATCCTTGAATTCCACCTAACATATAAATTCCCGAAGCCATTCCAAGGGATGAGTCGTCGGCGTCTAAGAAAAAGGATGTCGCCTTCGAAGGAGAGCCAAAATAAGCGGCTGGTGAAAGGCCGGCCTGCCAAAATACCTGAACTTTTCCAGCTGAAGTAAAAGTTGAACAAAGGGGCGGCGTGCAACTTGTGTTCACTTGATTTTTAATAAAGGCATTGGCGCTGTAGATTTGATCCAGAATATTAAAGGCTCCGCCCTCTAAAGTTCCCGTGTAAGAAGCGTTTGATAAAGTCACTGATTTTGAAACGTCTGTCAGTGCGACTGAAAAAGAAGTTGAAATCGAATACGGAGTCATGCTGGTCGGGTTGTTGAGCACGCTGGCGGTGAAAGAGGAGTTTGCGGCTCGAGATAGTACTTTCAATGTGTAGGAACCCGCAAGCAGCGGAATGCTCATCGAAATATTTCCCGAATCATCAGTGGTGCTGCAGGCAACTGCCGTTCCCGAAGAGTTTAAAACTTGAACCTCAGCTTTTCGAATCGGAGCAGAAGAAGTTGTGCTCAAACCTGTCGATGAATTGACGACATAGAATTCGTAAGTTGCACTGGAAGTTAATGTGATTGTGGTGCCACCAGCGGTTGTCGTGCAAACAGCAGATTCAGATCCAATGCTTCCGAATAATTTAGATGTGCCACTGGAGCCACTGCCGCCATCACCACCTGGTGAGCCACAGGCAGAAAGAAAAAGCAGCACAACTGAGAGCACCATTAAACGCGTTAACATACCTGAACTTATCGGTATTTTTAGTGCTGCTCTGGATATTTAGAAGAATGACAAAAACGGAAACATTCTCAATTTGAAACAAATTTTGACCAAACAAACTTGTGAAGTCGCATTTTAGGCAAAAAAAAAGCCCCAGAAAGGTGTGAAACAATAACCCCATTATGCAAGGTGGGTGACCATGATAACAACTTTAGGCTTCTCAGTACGAGCTGAGCTTGCACACCATTGTCAGAGACAGCCCCCGTATATATGCTTGTCGGGTTATTTTTCTTACAACTCTCCGAGACTCAAACACATAGTACTCCTAAAAAAAGAAAGTTGGAAGGTCCAGTCAACTTTTCTTGATTTCAGTCCGAATATACTTGGTATGAAGTATGAAACCCTTGATTATTTCTTCCCTTTTTTTGTCTTTTTCTATGGAATTCTCATGACTTCTGTGCTCGAAAGTCAGTTCCTGCAAAAGGTTGCTGGGCAGCGTTTTTCAGCGACGGGACTTGCGTCATTTGCGACTCTGCGCAGCCATAAAGGCCTAGCTTGGGCCTGTTTATTTGTGGGGGGTTTGTGGACCCTGCAAAACCTTTGGTTTGAGTCACATTAAACCTCGATTTTCACTCTGAAATACAGTAGCTTTGCTCGAATGAGCGACGCCGTTTTAGCTTCAAATTCTGAAGCACAATCAGCAACCAATTCTATCCTGTCTATCGAGCAATTGAATCGACAGATTCGTCAATTGATTGAAGGCGAATTGGGGTTGGTTTGGGTTCAGGGTGAAATCTCTAATTTCAAAGCTCACACTTCTGGTCACCATTATTTTTCGTTGAAAGATTCTAAATCACAAATCAGTGCCGTCATGTTTCGCGGACACAATTCAAGGCTTAAATTTAAACCGGTTGATGGCCTGGAAGTCATCGTTCGTGGTCGAGTTTCGGTTTATGAACCTCGAGGTTCATATCAAATCGTTTGCGAAATGATGGAGCCCGTTGGTGCGGGAGCTTTGCAAAAAGCTTTCGAGCAATTGAAATTGAAATTAAAAACCGAAGGACTGTTTGAAGCCTCACGAAAACGGCCAATGCCAACATTGCCAAGACATATCGCAATTGTGACCTCACCAACAGGTGCTGCAATTCGCGACATGCTTAATGTTTTAAATCGAAGAAACCGGTCCGTGAAAGTCACTTTGGTTCCAACAATTGTTCAGGGCGAGGCTGCGGCTCCAAAAATTTGTGAAGCGCTGAAGTTGGCTTATCAGTTGCCCGACGTTGATGCGATTATTGTTGGTCGTGGTGGTGGTTCTATTGAAGACATGTGGTGCTTTAATGACGAGACTTTAGCGCGATTGATTGCTGCTTCTCCGGTGCCTATCATTTCAGCCGTTGGACATGAAATTGATTTTACGATTGCCGACTTTGTAGCGGACTTGCGTGCACCAACGCCTTCAGCAGCGGCCGAGCTGGTGGTTAAAAATACCGGCGACCTACTTCACAAAGTTCAGTCCTTTGAAAAGATGCTCTTGTTGGGCATCAGTAAAGTTTTAAAGTTTGAAAAGCAAAAGTTAGCAACCTTTTCAGCAAAGCTCATCGACCCAAAACGACGGCTTCAGGATTTGCATTTTCGCAATGATGAGCTTTGGTCTCGTCTGCAACAGTCGGCACAGTCTTACTTTGATAAACGTCGACTGCAATTGCAGCTAACCAAAGAGAAGTTGGTCAGCCCGATTCAAGTGATTAAGCAAAAGCGAAATCGTACGGAAATGGTTTCCTTTCAATTGCAAACTAAGCTCAGCCGTAAAGTTGAGCAACAAAAAGCAAATGTCGAAAAGTGGATGTCAATGCTGGATAGCTTAAGTCCGCTCAAGGTTGTTGATCGAGGTTATTCGGTCACTTTAAAAAAAGGTGTTGTGGTTAAGTCGGTGGATCAAGTTCAAAAGGGTGATGAAATCCAGATCCGCCTAGCTAAAGGCGAGCTCACTGCAACCGTAAAAGATATTAAAAATTAAATGGGGGTCCAGATGGATTTCGAAAAAAAATTGGGTCGATTAGAAGACATTGTGCAAAAGATGGAAAAAGGCGATTTGGCCTTAGATGAATCTTTGAAGTTGTTTGAAGAAGGCATCAAGCTTTCTCGCGAATGTCATTCACGTTTGACCGAGGCCGAGGCGAAAGTAAAAAAGCTTGTTGGCATTGATGGCAACGGAAAACCAGTGACGGAAGATTTCACAGCTGAAGAGGAAAACTAACTTTTCATGAGCGATCAGGTCAGTCACCTTCAAGCTAAGCGCGAAGAAAAAAAAGAAAAGATAGATGCATTTGTTGCAGACTATTTAAAGTCATTACAGTCAGACTTTCATTCTCGAGAGGCGTCTGGTGCTCAACAATTGTTCCAGGCCATTTCATATTCTTTAAAGCAGGGCGGAAAAAGATTTCGACCTGTTCTATGTTTGCTGTTGGCAGATGCGTTTGCAGTTCATCCCAAAAGAGTGCTTCCGTGGGCGACAGCGATTGAAATGATTCATACTTATTCTTTGATTCATGATGATTTGCCATGCATGGACAATGACGATTTCAGAAGAGGCGAGCCCACCAATCACAAGGTCTTTGGTGAAAGCACGGCTCTATTGGCGGGTGATGCATTGTTGACCGAAGCTTTTAAAGTAATCTCGACGGCTTATAAAGCTGAACCTCACATTGGTTTACATTTGGTGCAAGTTTTGTCAGAGGCCGCCGGTTTTGTTGGAATGGTGGGTGGACAGGCTATTGACCTTGATGCCAAGAAATCAAAATTTACTGCTGACCAACTGATGAAGATGCAAGAGCTAAAGACCGGTGCTTTGATTCGAGCCAGTGCCGAGGGGACAGCGATAGCCTGTGGCTTACCCGAAGAAAAAGTATGCCTATTTCGGAAATTCGGAGAGCTGTTGGGTTTTGCATTTCAACTGAAAGATGATTTGCATGATTCACAAGATGGCAAAATGGAAAAAGGAAGTTTTCCAGATTTATTAGGTTTAGAAAAAACAAAAGATATATTAGATCAGGTTTCGAATCAGGCCTTGGAAATTTTAAAGGAACTTCAGATTCAATCTGCGGAACTTCATGAACTTGTTCAATATAACCGTGAGCGTTCACATTAGGATTGTTGAAATGAGATATTTTTTATTTTCCCTGGTGTTTGTTTTGGCAAGTTGTCAAGTTGCAACTAAAAGGGAAACGGGAGTCTTAAAGACTCAACCTCTTAAAAGTGAATCAACAGGTATTCCTAGCAATGCTCCTCAGCCAGTTCTAGAAGTTCCATTATCAGAGCCAGCAGTTTCAACAAGTCCTGTTCCCGCGCCAGTCGGTGCTGTTAAAGTTGGAATCATATTTGGACCAGGGGCTTTGAGATCCTACGCACATGTCGGCGTGATTCAGGAGCTAATGAAACAACGGGTTCCCGTTCAGGCAGTTGTGGGAATAGAAATGGGCGCATTGGTTGCGGCTATATTTTCAAATAAAGGTCTGCCATATGATGTTGAATGGCAGATGATGAAGTTGAAGCAATCTGATGTTTTGCAGAAGGGATTGCTATCCGGTCAGGTTTCTGCGGGCAACGTCAAATCCATGGATGAATTTATCAGTTTGGCTTTAAGCTCCAATAAAGTAGAAAATGGCAAAGTTCCCTTTGCTTGTCCTGCCTTCAATATTCAAAAAGGTCAGATGTATTTAATGAATCGCGGAAATTATTCGGATCTTCTGGGATTTTGTCTGGCGTTCCCGCCACTTTTTAAACCATATCAACAAAACGTTGCCGGAGTTTTGGAACTTAAATCTGCCGTCGATTTCCTGCGAGCAAAAGGATCGACCTTCGTGATCTATGTGGATCTTTTGAATGGTCCAGTTCAATTGAAAGATTCCTCTGCCGAGGCACAAGTGCTTTGGAGCATGACTTCGGCGGCATTAAGTCGACAGGAAAAAGGGATAGATTATATTTTGCGAGTGCCGGTGCAAGAATTTGATATGTTAGACTTTTCAAAGCGACGAGAGCTCATGGCGGCTGGTCAAAAGGCAGCAAGTGAATCTTTAAGTCAGCTTGGTAAAAAATTGGGATTATAGATTTAATTAGATTATTAGGGAGAAGAAAAATGAGAAAGCCACTAGAGAACATGAAGATTTTTTCTGACCGTCGATTGCGAATTGGTGAAAAAATGCAAGGTGCCGCATTGATTTTAGCATCTGCTCCTGAGTATATCCGAAACGGATCGGTTCATCATAGTTTTCGTCAGGACACCAATTTGTATTATCTGACTGGCTTCGAAGAGCCAGAAACAATTTTTGTTTTTCGACCAGGTATGACTCCTGAATCTATCTTGTTTTGCCGCAAGAAAAATCCAGAAATGGAAACGTGGGATGGGTTTCGTTTTGGGCCAGAAGCTGCTGCGACTGAATTCCGTATGGATAAAACCTATCCAATTGAAGAATTTGAAACTGTTGCACCAGGATTGTTAAAAGGAATCGATAAACTTTACTATCGAAATTATAAAAACCTAGCTGTTGATAATAAAATCGAAGAAGTCTTGAAGAAATTAAAAACCAGCCAAGGTCGCACTGGTTATGGTCTATTGCCGGTTTATGATTCGGATGAATTTTTAGGCGAATTTCGGGTTAAAAAAACCGAAGACGAACTTCAAAATCATCGCAAAGCTTGTGAATTAACTTCAGAGGCTCACATCGAAACCATGAAGTACACTAAAGCCGGTATGACCGAGCGAGAACTTCACGGCTTTTTCATGTATCAAATTATGAAGCGTGGAGCTTCGCGCGAAGGTTATGGAAGCATTTTTGCTGGCGGTGCGAACGCGACTACCTTGCACTATGTTTTTAATGATCAAGTTTTGAAATCCGGAGAGCTTCTTTTGGTAGATGCTGCAGGTGAATACAAATACTTCACGAGCGATATCACTAGAACTTTCCCGATTAATGGTCGGT
>CAZDHC010000039.1:0-26737 GCA_964505225.1 uncultured Bdellovibrio sp.
GTAGTCGCTGGAGCAGCAGGCGCAGCAGCGGCAGCAGCCGGTGCAGCTTCAGCAGCCTTCTTAGCTTTTTTAGCTTTCTTAGCTTTTTTCTCAGCTTTAACTGGAGCAGCAGCAGCAGCAGCAGGAGCAGCTACAGCGGGAGCAGCAGCAGCAGGAGCGGCAGCAGGCTCATTTGCAGAAGCAACACCAGCTAGGAATAGAACAGAAGTAACGATTGTAAGAGCTTTCATAGGACCTCCTTAAGGTATATGTAAAGTTAGGCTAGCAGGGAAAGCTTAAATCGCTATTAAAGAGTGATTAATTTCTTTTAATCAGTGTCGAGTTTTTCTTAGGTTAAATTGGGAATCTTAAATTCAAAAATGGAACCGATGCATTTATTTTCAGCATCAAGGCGGTTTCTAACGCCTAAATGGCCATTGTGAATCAGTGAGATCTGCTTTGCGATCGCAAGTCCTAGTCCGTAACCTTTGCGGTTGCCCACATTTTCGGCACGACTGAATCTTTCAAAAATTAATGATAAACTTTGTTCTGGAATGCCAGGTCCAAAGTCCTCGACGACTAATATTTGCTGAGTCGCTTCCCAAATCAAAGAAACGGCAATGACTTGTTCGGGGTTTGAATACTTGATCGCATTTTCAATTAAATTAAAAACTAGGTTTTGCAATAAGTCTTCATCGCCCTTGATCTGCGGATGAAAGTTACTGTCTGCCGAGCTAGATTTAATATCAAATTTGATGCGAATATTTTTGGCGCGGGCCAGTTTTTCGGCTCGGGAAATCGAATCTAAAATCACTTCTTCAAAATAGAGCGGAATCAGGTTCATCGCGCCGATTCCAGCATCCACTCGGGCCAACAGAAGAAGATTTTTAACAAGGCTGATCAAGTGTTCGACTTCTTGGAGGTTGGAAACAAAAACAGCTTTTGTTTCATTTTCTTGGCAGGTTTTAATTGTATGTTCCAGCTCGCCTTTCATAATTGTAAGCGGAGTCAGCAATTGGTGAGAGGCATCCGCCACAAATCTTTCCTGACTTTTAAAAGAGGTTTCAATTCTAGAAAGCATTTCATTTAAAGTTTTGGCCAAACTTTGAATTTCGTCACGTGCTGTCGGAACAGGTAGTCTTTCAGTTAGATCATGTACGCCAAATTTATGAGCGCGGTCGATGATTTCTTGCACCGGAGCTAGGGCTCTTGTTGCCAAAAAATACCCTGAAAAAGTTGAAATCAAAATAACCAATGGAATACCAATTTCAAAAACCAGCCTTCGACTGTCAACCTGAGCTTCGACAAAAGTTAAAGGCACAGCGATCTGCAAAATCAATTGAGGTTTGGGGGATTCATCCAAAGGAAAGTTGATGACTCGATAACTATCGGACTCGGCATCAGGCAAATCATCAATGGCATTGACAGTCCGGTAGGTGGCATCTTCGCCTTTGGATAGGCGCTCAAAGTCAGATTTATAGGGAAGATTTAGCTTTCCAAAATTTCCAACCTGAGTCAGCGTTTCACCATTGCGATGGCGAATTTGAATCAATGCAGTTCCCAATGAAAAAGGATAAATTTTGGCTTGGTCCACGTTCGCCGAAGCGATGGACAAATCTCCAGAGGGATTTAAGGCTACGCTTTCAGAAACGTCGATTGCGTAATTGTATAAAGCATCGTCAAATTCTTTCGAAATAGAGTTCGACAAAAATTCAAAAGAAAATATTCCAAATGCAGTCAGTGTGGAACCAAAGATGACTACGAAAAGCGCAGTCAGTCTGGATTTAAGGCTGACTTTTGAGAACATAGCCTACACCCACTACGGTTTGAATTAATTTTTTGGTAAATGGGGCGTCGATCTTTTTTCGAAGTAAATTGATGTAAACATCGATGACATTACTTTCCGAATCAAAATGAATGTCCCAAACGTGTTCGGCAATGGAGACTCGACCCAAAGGTCGCTCGGGATTTCGCATAAAATATTCGAGCAAAGAAAACTCTTTCGCCGTTAGGCTGATCTCTTGACCATCGCGCTTAACCACTCGATGAATAAGATCCAATTCTAATTCGGCGTATTTTAAAATTGAGGTGCCGGCAACGCCAGAGCCCTTTCTGCGAAGCAAGGCTCGGACCCTGGCTAAAAGTTCATCAAAAGCATAGGGTTTGGTTAAATAGTCATCGGCGCCAGCATCTAAGCCATTCACTTTATCTTTAGTGGTGGAAAGGGCTGTGAGCATTAAAATCGGACCTTCGAAGCCATCTTGTCGCATGTGGCGAGCGGTATCCAATCCATTTTGATCCGGCAACATGATGTCTAAGATGATTAGGTCGTATTCACTTTCTGCGCAAAGCATTTCAGCGGCCTTGCCACTTTCGGCCACATCAACGGCGTAACCAACTTCATTTAAGCCGCGCTTAATAAAGCTCGCCATTTTTGCTTGATCTTCAACAACCAAAATTCTCATGGTTCCTTCTTGTTCGAATTTTTATTGAGCTTTTTTTCTTGCATGAAATAGTAATCCAATAAAGACATCAACGATTTGTATTGAGTGGCCAAGGTTCGTTTGGGTGCATCTTCTTCGGCTTGAATCAATTGTTCGTAATTGTTGTGGCTATCAGTTTGCCATTTTAGAAAAGTTAAATTATTGGCGCCCCCAACCAGGGCGCCGCCTTCGGCACTTGCGATCAATCCCGAAGAGTGAAGCGCATAATGCGGAGCTTGAGGGTCTAAAATATTGTGCCCCAATGATTCATAGGGAAAGTCCGATAGAGCCAAGTTGTACATCGTTGGAAAAATATCCATGTGACTTGCGAAGGTCTCGGGATCAAGCTTTGGGCGAATGGCAGTAGGAGTGTAAAGATAAAACGGGGTTCCCCATTTTTGAAAAAGTTGTTGATCCGAAAACTGCACCAGCCAAAAACTGTGATCACCGGTGACGGATAAAATTGTTTTTTCAGCCAAAGGAGATTCTTTTATCTTTGAAATAAATCTTCCGACCATTTCATTCGAATAATAATAAGTTTTAAAGCGATTTTGAATGAGCTCGGCATCGCCAACCAGTATCTCTTTTAAATTCGGTGGAATTTCTTGTTTGGCTTGCTTAAAATTTGAAGGCGTTTGATAAGGTGGATGATTTGTGGTCGTCATCAACAAAATCATCTTTGGCTTTTTTGCTTCGGCCAAAAGTTTTTCGACATAGCGATAAACATCTTCGTCGTAAACTCCCCAGTCATGGGTTTCAGTTAATTTTCCTAAGCTTTTCTCGATGTCGGCTTCACCATCCACAAAATCAAAGCCTTGAAATCTGGCAAATTTATTCATGTCCCGCCAGCCTGGATTTCCACCATAGACAAAATGGGTTTCGTAGCCTGCTTTTGAAAACACGCGAGCGGGACTAGAGCGAAATGGAACTTGAAGGTACTCACTTTCCGTTAAAAAATTTCCCACGGGGCGGTGAGGAGCACTGATCATCAAAGAGCTTAAGCTACCTGTCGTGGAGCTAGCTGAAGGTAAAAAGTTTTTAAGAAACAAATCTTGTTGGGTGTGTTTTTCGAACTCGCCCAAAAGCTGAAATTTTTCGGATTGATATTGCAGATAATAAGTTCCAAAACTTTCGAGGACAACCACGACCACGTGAGGCTTCATTTTTTCGGCCCAAATATTTTTTGCGGTTTTTTTGTGAAACAAATCCAAAGGTTCGGCTGGAACTTTGTCTAAAGGAAGCGAGTAAAAATCGGCAAAAGCCTGGCGGGGGTCCGTGTAGCCAAAAAGTTTTAAGTTGTTATCCCAGTTCAAGTTCGACTGTTTTCGCAATTTAAAAGCTCGGTAAAGTGCATGGATGCCATTGCTGGTGAGGTGATTGACGAATGGATCGCTGGAAATCACGGTGTCGGCAGGTCCCAAAGGAAATAGGCCAAAACTTCCTCGAGAAACAATCACCACACATGACAACAGTGCGATGCTCGCAATGGGCATCAACCAGAAAGATGTTTTCTCGATGGTTTGATCTAGCTGAAGAGGATGAAGAATTTTGTTGGTCAGTTTGTACAAAAGCCATCCATAAACAATTGCGCCAAGGCTCATCCAAACCATGGGATAGTTTTTCCAAAAGGTTTTAAGCAGTGCCGCAGTGTCGTCTTCGATCAGTCCGAAAACTAAGATGTTAAAATGATCTTGAAAAAAGGAATAGAAGCCAATGTCGATTGCCAATAGACAGGAAACGATGAAGAAAAAGAAGAAATAGTATTTTTTAATTACATTGAGAGTGAGTTCCCAAATGCCTTGGCTGCGAATGTGAAGTGCTAGGATTATAAGCAAACTTGGAATGGCAGCCATATAACCCAGAATCACCGCATCAAAACGAATGCCCATCCAAAAAGCCTTGAGCAATTCTGGAAATCCTTGGCTAGACCAATGGTTGTGTTGGCCAAAGGCCATAGCCGAAATAACTCGAAATGAGCTCATTAAAATCAAAAAGGTCCCGTTTAAAGTTAATGTTCGACGAAGAGTTGCGAAGAAGTTGTTAAAACTTTCGGAAGAGTTAATTCGGTAGTACAGGCTAGTTGCCAGAGACTGTTTTCTCATGCCAAAATACAAACATATGTTTAAAGGTAAAGTCATCCTAGTTGTCGACGACGAAGCAGATTTAAGAGAAATTTTGAAAGACGAATTGGTCTTTGAAGGCGCCGAGGTTTATGAAGCCTCTAATGGCAAAGAAGCCTTGAAGATTGTCAAAGAGCGTAAATTTGACGCAATTTTGTCTGATATCCGTATGCCTGGTGGTGACGGTAAAACTTTGGCTCGAGAAGTTCGTGAGATAAGCCCAAGCAAGCCGGTGGTTATATTGATCACTGGTTTTGCCGATCTTCGCAGTGAAGATGCCTATTCATTGGGTGCGGATGGTTATGTCACCAAGCCCTTTCATTTAGAAGATTTGAAAAAGAATTTGCATCGTTTGTTGGCAGATCCTCAAGATCGCTGGCAAGTTCCTGAGGAAGCTGGCGTGCAGTTGAAAGAGCTGTTTGTGTCAGATTCTTTGTCGGACTCGATCAAAAATAAAAAAGCTGCGATTGGCCGCGGTGGTATCTTTATTCAAATGGATCCCAAAGGCATTCGCACCGGTGACAACGTTGAAGTTCGATTCGGTCAGAATCAATCCATCAAAGGTGTCGTTCGCTGGGTGCGCGGTGATGCCGCTCAAGAGCTAAAAGTGGGCGTGGGAATCGAGTTCGTTGCTTTGACTAAAGAGCAAATGGAAGTCTTCAACAAAGAAGCTCCTCACTGGTTAGATCAAAAAAGCGTTATTCCCCTGCATGAGTAACTTTTAAAATTTGACGATTTAAAGGATCCAAAGTCACAGAAACTTGGGTCCTTTTTTTTTGGCTATCGATCAGAAGATTTTGGTAAGCGCCGGCGTTGGGGTTATTGCTGGCTAGACTGAAAAAACCTTGTTGTCCCTCTAGAAATACTTGTGTTTCGCCCTGAACTTCTCGAACCAATTTTACCGTGGTGGCTATAGTAGACTCGGTGGATTCCTTTTCAAAGATGTTGGCATTGAATTGGCTTTTGGGCTTTTCAGCTGGTTTTGCTCCTGCGCCTGTGCCAGAGATAGCGCCGGCCTTCGGCGGCCCCTGTTCTGCTTTTGCAAGATTTCCAAAAAAAAGTCCGCTAAGGATGATTACAGCTATCAGAAATGTTGAAACTGGAAATAAAGTTGCCTTCATGTTGCCTCCTCTTTTATCTTACCCGACATGAATGATACGACTCAAGTTCGTCTGACCCAAACTGTACAAAAAGGTGGTTGTGCTGCCAAGGTAGCTGCAACTGAACTGCGTAAAATATTAGCCCAAGTCAAATTTCCCCCGGTGGATTCTCAATTGTTGGTGGATGGCTCCTTGTTTGACGATGCCGCCATCTACAAAGTGAATGAATCGCTGGCCTTGGTGCAAACCTTAGATTTTTTCACTCCTATTTTGGACACACCAAGGCTTTTCGGCCGAGTGGCTTGCGCCAATGCTCTGAGTGATGTTTATGCTATGGGTGGGACCCCAAAGACGGCTATGGCAATTTTGGCTTTTCCTTTGGCAACTCTTTCAAATGAGATTGCCAGTGAAGTTCTTCAAGGTGGCTGTGATGTTCTAACTGAAGCCGGCGTTCCCTTGGTCGGCGGGCATTCGATCGATGACGACACCTTAAAATTTGGCCTTTCCGTCACCGGTTACGTAGACCCCAAAAAAGTATGGTCCAATAGCGGCGCTAAAGTTGGCGACACTTTGATTTTAACCAAAGGATTGGGTACAGGCACAATTACTGCGGCTCTTAAGCGCTCGGAGCTTAAGGAAAGCGATATGAAAGAGGCCTTAGATTCGATGTGTGCCATCAATCAAGTTCTGGATCTATTAGAAACAAAACAAACGGAAGCCATCCATGCCGCGACTGATATCACGGGCTTTGGATTTTTAGGCCATACAGTGCAAATGGCAAGAGCCAGCCAAACAACAATGCAGATCCAAATCAATAAAATGCCTGTTTTAGAAAAAGCGATCCAGTGCCTTGAAAAAGGCTTTTTAACGAAGGCTCATCGAACCAATCAGCAATATGTGGACAGTGAAACAGATTGGCAGGGGCTAAGTGATTTGCAAAAACTTTTATTGGTTGATCCGCAGACCAGTGGTGGTTTGTTGTTATCAGTGGCACCTGAGCAAGCCGATGAAATTGTTCTTCGTTTGAAAAAACGATTTCCAAAAACTGCTGTCATTGGCTCAGTCGCAACAGCGCAAGAGAACTCAAAAAGGGTGAGCTTTCTGTGAAGTCTGAGTTGGTCACAATTGCAGCGGATCAGTTCGTAAAAATTGTCGCTAATCTTACGCCGATCATTGATGTCAGAGCTCCTGTTGAATTTGCTCAAGGACATATCCCGGGCGCCATCAATTTGCCTATTTTGAATGATCAAGATCGCCATGAAATCGGAACCATTTATAAAAATCAGGGCCAAGATGCTGCAGTCAAGCGCGGTCATGAGCTGGTTTCCGGCGAAGTTAAAGCTCAACGGGTTCAAGCCTGGGTCGATCAAGTTCGCCAAAATCCCGAAACGATTTTGACTTGTTTTCGGGGTGGAATGCGCTCGCAAATTTCCCAGCAATGGTTGGCGGATCAAGGGATCCATCGACCGAGAATCGCAGGAGGCTATAAAGCTTTTCGGCAATTTTTAATCGATGAAATTGAACGTTTGTCGAAGCGAAAAATGATGGTGGTTTCGGGAGCAACGGGTTCGGGAAAATCTTTGGTCATTCAGGAAATTCAAAAATTTCGACCGACTGTGGATCTTGAAAAATTGGCCAATCACCGAGGCTCTGCCTTTGGCAGTTATTTGATTCCGCAGCCTTCACAGGCGGATTTTGAAAATCGTTTGGCGTACGAATTGATCCATCTTGATTTAGATGTGGATTCAAAAAACTATAAGCAAAATCTAGTTGTCGAAGATGAAAGCCGCATGATTGGTCGCAGTGTTCAGCCTGAGAGCTTCTTTAATCACCTGCGGGACTCGGAGATTGTCCTAGTAGAAGAGACCATTGAAAGCCGAGTGCAAGTGACTTTTGATGACTATATTGCCGCGGTTTTGCCCGCTGATCGTGTCTTAGTTTTTGCCAACTATGAAAAATCGTTACAGAACATCTCTAAAAAATTGGGCGGCCTTAGACACCAAGAAGTGCTTCAGGATCTAAGGTCCGCGGTCAGTGCTTCTGTGGATCATGGCGATCTTAGCGGCCATAAGGTGTGGATCGAGAAGGTGTTGGTTTGGTATTACGATCCCTTGTATTTCAATTCCTTAGAAAAACGCCAACCCCAGGTACTTTTTAAGGGGCCTCGAAAAGCCGTTTTAGAATTTTTAAGGGGTTAGGCTAGAGTTTTGGCTCTAGATGAGGTAGAAGCTAGAAATGAAATCAATTTTAGCTTCATTGGCATTTCTAATTTTATCCGTTTCCGTTCAAGCTCAAAACGCAGCCTTTTCAAGGGCCGATCAAGGTCCGCCGATTACTGATCTTGAAAGAGCTAAAGCAACGGACGAGTTCATCGCGCTTCTAAAGGACACGCGGTATTTTGACTACGTGGACTCAAGAACTCACGGGATACCCGAGAACAATACGACGGGTTCTTTTTGGTATGGCAATATTTGGATGGATGTTCGCGCCACCAAAAAAAATGGGCAGGTATTGTTCACTCATGGTCGTGGTGGTTCCGATAATATTGGTATTCGCACGGCTCCTTATCTAGAGGGAGCTTGTTATGCTTATCGTCTGACTGGTGAAAAACGTTATGCGAAATTGGCGCAAAAATTAATTCGTGGTTTTTCTTCTTGGATTTTATCAGGTTCAAGATCAGCAAAAGACAATCCCTATATTTTAAATCGATCTTTTTATCCCGCTAATTTTGAAACGATCGAAAATGGCCGCAACATGGCGGTGGACTACGGTCCCGATCGACCAGGCATCGACAATGAAGTTTCAAAATATGTTCACGTTCCTGGAAATCCTTATTTTGGCGATATTTGGATAAAAAACCAGCGTTCAATTGATGATATTGGTCAGATGATCCGAGGCATGTCGCAAGTGCAAGTTTGTCGAGATCTATTTGACGACGAAATTAAAAAAGATCTCGATCAAATGAACGCACTGTATGCAGCTTGGGCCAAAACCGTGGAAGACGCAGATTTTACCATCCCGTCGTTTAACGAAAATTTGGAAATTTATTTGCCGAAACGTGAATTGAGCAACTTTAAGACTTATGATGTGTTCGGTGCAAATCCCAACTGCACGGGAAAGATGGCCGTTCACTTATTGCACGGTCAGGATGTCGATGGTTATCGCTGCAAAAGTGGCATCAGTGCTTTTGAAAGATGGTTTCGTGATCGACTTCGCAATGATCCGGTTGAGATCATTCGATCCCATCATGTGTCAGCGATCACCATGGCGGAGTTGCGCTCTCATCCCAATGTGGCCATGGAGCTTCGCAAGGGGCTAGCGGATCGGTTGAATCATGATTTTGATATCGTGAAAAATCCAAAAATTAATCCCAATTTAGATATTCAAGATATCCCTGCTGAATTTGTGCATGCTGCCAATGTGGGTGTGCCGTTAACATCAGATGAGATTCGCTTTGTGTATTTAAGATTGAATCAGGCCTATCTAGGGATACGCGCGCCTGAACATTTTAGCACTTATCATTTGTTTGATGCGGAAATTCCAGACGGTGAGTACGCCTATGATGCTCCCAATATAGGTCTTTATTTTTACACCATTGCGCCGATGATCGGCTCCTGCTCTGCAAAATGGGTGCAAAAAGATGTGCGTCCGCTCTTTGATTGTGAGCGGGTGAAGAAGGCCCTATCTGAAGCGTATTAATTTGCCTGAGAAGGTTTGGTAGACTTAAGGGCTGAAACCAATTGAGGCCCCAATAAAATCACCACACTGGCGGCAAAAAAGAAAAACGCGATGATCGTGTCGGGTTTTAAAGACTCACCAAAAACAAAAAATGCAACGATCGCTGACATAGCAGGTTCTAAAAGTTTTCCGCAACTCATCCAGTTGATATTAAAATATTTAAGCAAGTGAGTGAACATCACATGTCCTAACAATGTTGGGATTAAAATATTTCCAAGAATAGCCCACCAGGTGATAGCTGGATAATCCAGCAGCGAAATTTGCGACGACAGACAAAATGCAAAAAACAAAAAGGCGGTCCAAAGATACATGATGCCGGTGAATTGTTCTGTGCTGATGTGCAATCTGCTTTTCTTGCTGGCCAGTAAATAAACAGAAAAGAAAGCTGCAGAAAGAAGTGCCGAAAGGTCGCCTGAAATACCGTTTTCCCAGCTCAGCGAGCTTGAAGCCATTAGGTAAATGCCACAAAAGGCCAAAACAAAGACCACACCATAGCGCTTTTGAAACCGATCTTTAAGCCAAAGCCAGGATCCGATGGCGGTAAAGATCGGATTGATAGCAAATAGCACCATGCAGTTGGCGATGGTGGTGTGTTGAGCTGCGAAAAAAAATGTCCAAAGATGAAGAAAAAAGAATGTGCCAGAAAGAAAGGTCCAAATCCACACGGAGCGACTCATGGGCTCGATAAACTTTTGTTGAGTTTTTTTTGTTTGATAATACCTGAGAGCTAGCATGATTAGGGCGGATCCCAGAATTCGCCAAGAGCCAATCATCAAAGCTGGCGCTGCCGCAAGGCGAACCAAGTTGGCGGCCTGGGAAAGTGATAAAAGTGACAGAAAAAACAGCATTAAATGTTTCATCAACTTTGACAGTTTGCGACACCTTTACAGAAAGTTCACCTAAAAGGTGGAAAAGGTTTCCATTTTTTCTTAATTTGAAGTGCAATTGTCCCGTTCACATTAAGATAACTAAAAGGAGCTAACACCATGAAACAACAAACATTATTGATTGCTGCCGCTGCAATTGCGACTGTCGCAATGGTTGGTTGCCAAAAGAAATTGGACACTGATCTTAAGAAAGCTAGCTATGCAATCGGTCAACAAATCGGATCAAACCTAAAAAATCAGAACATCGAATTTGATGCTGACGTTTTAGCAAGCTCGATCAATGAAGCCTCTCAAGGCAAAGAAGCCAAAATGAAGCCAGAAGAAATGCAACAGGCATTGATGAAGCTTCAAGAAGGCATGATGAAGAAGCAACAAGAGCAAGGCGAAAAGACTAAAACAGAAGGCGCTGCGTTTCTTGAGGCTAACAAATCTAAAGAGGGCGTAAAAACGACGGCTTCTGGTCTTCAGTACATCGTTGTACAAGAAGGAACTGGAAAAACTCCGACTGCAAATGACACTGTGAAAGCTCATTACAAGGGAACATTGATTAATGGTTCTCAATTTGATAGCTCTTATGATCGTGGTCAGCCTGCAGAGTTTCCAGTAGGTGGAGTGATCAAAGGTTGGACTGAAGCTCTTCAGATGATGAAGGTTGGTGGAAAAGTGAAATTGTTCATCCCATCAGAGCTTGGTTACGGACCTGCGGCACGCCCAGGAATTCCTGCGAATTCAGTTTTGCTTTTCGACGTTGAGTTGGTGGATGTTATGTCTGCTAAAGCAGCGGCTCCTGAAAAGAAAAAAGGCAAATAAGCTTTAATCGCTTTTGCTGAAAAACAAAAAGAACATTTAAGTTCTTTTTATAAAAGGCTGTTCATAGATCGAAGGATATATGGCAGCCTTTTTTTCATTGGAAAACACTCCGTTTCAAAATTTTCAAATTCTTTTTGAAAACGCAGAAAAAGCAGTTCTTAAAGATGTCAATGCCATGTCGTTAGCAACGTGCAGCTCAGGTGGAACTCCGTCTGTTCGCACGGTTTTGTTTAAAGGCCTTGTGCGTGACAGTTTTTCTTTCTACACAAATTACAACAGTCAAAAAGCCCAAGAACTAGATCAAGCAGGAAAAGCTGCGGCCTTGTTTTTTTGGACCAATTTAGATCAGCAAATTCGGATCGACGGTTTAGTGGAAAAGATGACCCGGGTCGAGTCCGAAGCCTATTTCAAAACTCGCCCTAGAATCAGCCAAATCGGAGCTTGGGCTTCGAGCCAAAGTCAAAAAGTCAGTTCGCTTCAACAATTACAAGATCAAGCCGATGCCATTGAAGCCAAATATTTAAATCAAGAGATTCCCTGTCCACTACATTGGGGCGGATATTTGATTGTGCCATTGCAAATCGAATTTTGGTTCGGTCGTCAGGGGCGAATGCACGAACGTTATATCTATGAGCGAAAATCTGTTAATGATTCATGGCAAACATTTTTAAAATGTCCGTAAATTTAATAGTGAAAAGTTCTAAAAAAATATTAGTGACGGGCTTTGAACCATTTTTGGGAGAATCCATAAATCCCAGTCAGTTGATCATTGAGAGTTTGTCAAATCAGTCTGAATTTAAAGAGCTATGTGATTTTTTACTTCTACCAGTTTCTTATAAAAGATCAGTATTTGAGCTTGAAAGGAAGCTATCGCAAAATAACTTTCAGTTTGTTTTGATGTTGGGACAGGCGGGTGGCCGTTCCGAAGTCAGTTTAGAGATTCAAGGATTCAATCAAAACGAGTGTCGCTTCGCCGATGAAGATGGGGACCTGCGATTGAATCAAGTTATTCGCGATGACGGCGAGACTTTATTGAAAGTAGACTTGCCTCTACAAGAATGGGTTCATGGTCTTCGCGAAGAAGGTTTGCCGGTTTCTGTTTCAGAAACGGCCGGTCGCTTTGTCTGCAATCACTTGTATTACGAATTTTTAGCTCGGAAAAAAGAACTAGGCTTGTTTGTTCATGTTCCTTATTTGCCCGAGCAAGTGAATGGTGTAAAAAAATCTGAGCTCACAAATCAGGTGGTGGCTCCTGCTCAAAGAGTGCCGTCGATGAAGTTAGAGCTCATGGTTCAGATTGTAGAAAAGATCTTAATGAAGTGCGCCGGGCGCTAACAAATAAAATTCTGGAATGGCGACATCAAATGAAATGCCGCTATCGTCTACAAATTGGTAAAAACCACGCATAGACCCTGAGCTAGTGGATAGCGGGCAGGCGCTTTCATATTCAAATGAAGAGCCTGGGCCCAATTGCGGTTGATGGCCAATGACTCCGGCGCCGCGAACTTCATCCACTTTTCCATTGGCGTCCGTGATGATCCAATGACGATTCATCAGCTGAGCTGCGATTGAACCCTTGTTTGAAATTTCAATTTGGTATTTGAAAAAATAGTAATTTTCTTCGGGCCGAGACTCGTCCGGGATAAATTGGCATTTTGTTTTGATTTCAATTTGAGCGTTGGAAATATTTTGAGTGGGCACGGATTACCTCATGGGAATATTTTTTAAATTCAAAACAAGCGGATAATGGTCAGAAGGCAAAGCCATTTTAGCGTCTAAGCTGGTTGGAGGATCGACTGGCATTCCCAGATGACCTTTGTAGCGGATCACTTTGACCGTTGATGGATCTAAGTAGGCGGCTAATTTTGCGGAAAGAAAGCAATAGTCCAATTGTTTGCCATCGGGCTTGCTGCTTCTTCCCACCTGATAAAAAGTGCTGGAATCTTCATTGGAAAAACCAGCCAACTCGCAAACATCTTTCAGATCACTAGATTGATAAATTGGCGAAAATTCAATGTCTGTCTCTTGAGATCTAGCGTTGCCATTGAAGTCACCGGCCACAGCAATTGGAACTTGTCCTTGAAATTTAGTGTCGAGCTCTTTGTAAATTTCAATCAAAGTCTTGAGTTCAGCACCACGGCGTTCAAATCCATTTGGATCAATTCCTTCGGGATCTAGGCGTGATTTTAGATGAGCTAAGATGACAATCAAAAAGGGTTTTTCGCGGTCATTTTGAAAAAGATGAAGTTCGCAAGCGTCACGTGAAAATTTATGACTTCCGGAAACTTTTCCATTTTTATTGGAGTAGCCAGTTTCAGCGGACTGCCTTTCGTGTGGATACAAATAGTTAATTGGCCGATTTTTATTGGTGTTGATATCAAAATAAAAAGGCATTCCTTTTTTAATTAAGTATCCAACGTCAATATGGCGATTTGAATTTCCCTCGATCAATGCAACAGAATATTGATCGTTCAAAAATAAACGATTGAAATTTTGTAGACTTTCGTTGCCGCCAACTTCGCACAGCATCACTAGATCGGGATTTTCTTCAAGAATCAGTTTTCCAATAGCTTTCAGTTTTTCCAGAGGCTTATTTTCATAAATCGAAGTGGAAAGTCGATTCCATTGAGTTTGATCTAATTTCAAATGGTCGGGGGTCAATTTTTGATCCGAAAGCAGAAACAAATTTTCTGCGTTGTAGACCATCAATTTAAGGTTTGAAATTATTTGTGCCATTGATACTTCAGCTTATAAAAATACCTACAAGGCGTCTATGGCTATCTTTTAAAAAAAATGATGCCAATGCCCTAAAATCAAGCTTGAATAGACCAATGGCAAGAAAACAAGCAAAAAAACAAAACGTAAAAACAAGATCTTCAAAAAACAAAATATCAACCAAAAGTCATGATATGTCGCAGCTGATGGATGGAAATCCATTGTTCTGTAACATATCCACTTTGATTCCTAAATTGGTTCAGGGAAAAAAAGCCAACAGTCAAAATTTGGGAATGGTTTATGTCTACGGTCAAGAGCCTAAAAAAGAAGTTGAACTTCTTATTAAAAAGCTAGCCCCGACCTGGCAAAAGAAAAAGCTACTTGATGGATGGAAGAAAAGTCCAAGAGAGGTTTTGCAATTTGTTGGAAACCTTGGTCCGGTTTGGATTTTAGCTCCAAAGGTAAAAAAAGGTCCGTTCTCGCACGGTGGTCGACTTGAAGAATCAGTTTACGCCTGGATGCGCGAACAGGCAGGATCCTTATTGGGAGTTTTCAAAGCTTATAGCTTAGAAAATGTTCAAATCGATTTTTTTCAAACGGATGAAATCCAAGAGCTTGGTTTTTTTGTCGGACTTGAGATGGCGGCTTATTCTTACAAGTCTACAATTGAAGGAACTCCTTTTAAGGACTTTCCCAAAATTCATTTTAAAAAATGGAAATTAGAGTCTAAAAAACTTAAGCCCGAAATCATTTCTGAATCGCTTTTGCAATCTGCATTGGTGCGAGCGAGTTCTGTGAATTTAGCCAGACATTTGGTCAACACGCCTCCGAACTTTTTAAATCCGACGACATTGTCGATTTTAGCAACTGAAACCCTGAGTTCCAATTCAGCTGTCAAAGTTGAAGTTTGGGACATGGAAAGATTGAAGCAAGAAGGAATGGGACTGCATATTGGAGTGGGGCAGGGATCTGAGCATCCACCATGCCTAGTTAAAATTCAGTATCGACCAGCGCAAACAAAAGAAAATCCTTCAGCCAAAAAAATGCCCATCGCAATTGTTGGAAAAGGTATTAGTTTTGACACCGGTGGTTTAGATATCAAACCGTCTAGCGGCATGCGATTGATGAAAAAAGATATGGGGGGCGCCGCTGCAGTTTTAGGATTGGCCAAGTGGGCCGTGGATAGCAAATATCCAAGACCTTTAGATTTCTATTTGGCTTTGGCAGAAAATAGCGTGGACTCGAAATCAATGCGACCAAGTGATGTTCTGGTCGCGCGAAACGGAATGAAAGTTGAAATTCACAACACCGATGCGGAAGGCAGATTGGTTTTAGCCGATGCCTTAGACGTAGCCGTCACGCAAAAAGGTGCTGATGAGCCCGAGATGGTGATCAATCTAGCGACCTTAACTGGGGCCATCAAAGTGGCGTTGGGAGCTGATTTAGCAGGACTGTTTTCAAATCACGATGAATTGGCAGAAGAGCTAAATCAATGTGGCCAGCAGGCGGGTGATTTGAATTGGCGAATGCCTTTGTTTGGAAAAATGAATTCCAATATGTCGACTCCATTTGCAGACATCGTGAACGCGGTAGATGGTTTTGGCGGCGCGATCACGGCTGCATTATTTTTAGAAAAATTCGTCAAACAAAAGCCGTGGGCCCATTTGGACATCTATGCTTGGAACGACAAAGCCACGGGCTCCTTGTCTTTTTCGGGCGGCAGTGGACAGCCGGTGCAAGCGTTGATCGAATTCTTGCTGCGTAAGGTTTAATTTTTTTGACACCGAAAAGCCGCGATAGCCAGGGAATTTCCACTTCCTATTGCTGCTTTTACGCAGCTCTCGTTGGTCACATCTTTACACATAAATATAGCGCTACCAGAAGTGTGTCCCTCGTTGATTGCGATAGAAAAACAGGTGTTGCCAACAGCCTGACAATCCATTGCAGAAGCGCCACGAGAATGGCCCTCTTTCCTTCGATAATCAAAACAAGAGTCACCAACGCCTTGACAGTCCTCGGAGGCTCTTTCGCTGCTATAATCAGCGGCTTTGGCCGACTGATGGCATCCAACGGATTCAGCTGAAAAGGCTATAAATGAAATGAGCGCTAAGCTTAAAAATGTCACTAGAGCTTTCATAGAATCACCTTACTTTCACTATAGCCTTTATTAGAATCGTCAAATACGATTTTGCAAAATTTTGGCCGAAGTTATCATATCACCAGAGTTGGAAATCAGAATTTATAAAGCCGATTGCATAAATAACTTTTACCAACGGACAACATCCTGGATAGAGTTGGTGTTGACCATTGTCTGGGGCATTTTAAAATTGAGATGAAAAAAAACGATCCCCCATGCAATACTTTATTGAATGAAGGGACCCCAATAATGATCGGTTCGACCAACACAACAAAGGAATTACATTGAGCCCCATCTTAGCCCCGGAATGGATTCCTGACGTAATCTCATGGATACTTGAATGTCTTCTTTCTTTAGGATTGCTCATTTTTGCTATTAAGCGTCCAGCCCAAACTGCCAAGTATGCAATTTTGCTTTTTATAAGAGCACTTTTCACTGGCGGACGCAGTGGTGGTGGTGGCAGAAGCTCTGGCGGATGGTCCGGCGGTGGTGGTGGTTTTAGCGGAGGAGGGGCGAGTGGGAGCTGGTAAAGCTGAAGTGATTATTTACAATTCTGATGAACAATGGAAAAAAAGATATTTTCAAGATGGTGATTTGGAAAATATCAAGAACTTGGTCACGGAATGGGAGAAAAAAACTAAAGGAAATATTGTTCCGATGGTCGTATTGCGCTCGGGCAATGTGGACTTTGTTCAGCCAATGTTGTTTTTAATCCTTTATGCTTTATCCACCTTTTGGGTTCGAACTTCAGTGCTGAGTTATTTAGAAATTAGTTTTTCACAGTATTTAATTTTTGCAGCAGTGATATCTTTTTTCACCTCACTAGCTTTGTCCCGTTCGACACGAATTCAGAGATGGATTTCTACAAAATCATTTCGTGAAGATGGGGTTCGGAACCGAGCTGAATTGGAATTCTATCGTAACAACTTTGGTCAAACTCGAAGCCACGGAGCTGTCCTGATATTTATTTCTTTAATGGAGCATCGGGTTGAGGTGCTTTGCGACGAATACTTGAAAGCAAAAATTCCAAATGAAAAGTTGGGGCTGATAGCTGACGTGGTGATTACTGAAATGAAGGATGACCAGTTACTTAGTGGGCTGTCAAAGGCCATCGAAATGACAGGTCAGATGCTTGCAGATGCTTTGCCTTCAAAAGGAAAAGACCTAAATGAAATTGCGGATGATTTGATAATTAAAAAATAGGTAGCATTGCTTGCCTCCCTTTTTACTTTCAAAATCAAAACTAAGCTAAATGTGTTTTCAGTTGGACTTGGGGCAGAGGGCTGTCCGAAGACTGGTTTAAGATATTTGTAATGATGAAAATCGAGGTGATAAGTGATCACTTTGGGTTGGGTTTTGACCTGGATTCTTTTGCGCGGTAAAGCTAAACCATGAGACCGAACATTATTCACTTTGCTGGAATTTTTTGGATGTGCGCCGGCATTATTGCCGGATACTTTGCTTTTTTAAAAATTAAAGGGGACTCGAACCTGAGGGAGCGTGGAGTTTGGGTAAAAGCTAACTATGTTTCAAGTTCGATACAATATGGATTGAAAAGCACCTCTCAAAAGTCTGGACGAGTATTGAATGAACAGGACTATCAGCATTTTCAGTCTCAGCCAGATTTACGGAATCGACTTGATGCGACCTACATTGTGACCTATTCCTTTCAGACGCCATCGGGCGAAACTATAGAAAGTGTGGATAAAAGTTCATTTTCGCATGTTATTGATAAGAGCTCACCTGTCGAAGTCATTTACTTGCCTGAAAATCCTCGCGTGAACGCCCTAAAAAAGAATGTGAGTCTCGCCAGTGGGTACCTTTTGTTCTGGATTGTGGGTGGGCTTGTGTGGCTTTTATTTTTTGCAGTCCCAGGCTTCGGGCTCTTCTATCTTGCGTCACCTAAAAGACAAATCGAAAATCGCTCAAATGGATTGAATTAATTCTGGAACACTGCCCACGCTTAGGGGCGCACCTCAAACCCTAGGTTCGCGATCAATCCTAAATCATCAATGCTCAATCAATCGGACTGAGCATTTTTTAAAAATTAAATTTTGTACATCCACCGAATGGTGTTCAGCCATGATCTTGTCCGTTGGTACAGTATGCCAACGGACAACATCGTGGATGGGCGACCAAGATTAGTATTGTTAATGAAAAAAGGAACTAAGTCCTTTCAGGTTCTACCGCCCCGTTTATTGACCAACCTTCTTTTATCCCAAAATATGATTAAATGAAAAATTTTTTCCTGATAGTTGTTGGCAGTTTCACGGTACTTAATCTTTATGGAAATGTTGGTCAAATTTATAAATGCAACAAGTCTAGTGATTGTATGATCGTTAGGGAGTCAGTTTGCAAAATGCAATTCGCTATTCATAAATCGGAATATGAAGTTTGGAAAAAAGCCGATTCTGAGGCGATTAAGAAATTAAAGAAAGAAAACCCGACAGAAGTGCAACATTGCAAGGACAGCGGGGTTCCGCAAAAGGCAGTCTGTATGGAACACCATTGTCGGGGTGTTCAGTAACCACTG
This sequence comes from uncultured Bdellovibrio sp., assembly GCA_964505225.1. GTDB lineage: Bacteria > Bdellovibrionota > Bdellovibrionia > Bdellovibrionales > Bdellovibrionaceae > 21-14-0-10-47-8. The sequence continues at coordinate 18,503 of CAZDHC010000039.1, forward strand.
GGTTCATGTTCAAAAATCGAACTATTTCTTAAAAAACTGAAAGTAATTTTCTTTTTTGATCAAATCGCGGACCTTAGAGGGAACTAGTTTTTCCCAGCTTGGATCTTTTTTCGCAATCAAATTTTGCACATCCACCGAGTGAACATAATCCGAGATTTCATCGCAGCCAGAAATATCGCAAATCTGTTTTTGAGCGATAAAATATTGATAGATCGGTAAAAGCTTTTTAGCAGGGAAAAAAGTTTTGGTGGTCATGCAAGTGTTTTCAGTTTTATGAGGGTAAACGTAGACTCGGGTTTCTTTGTCGAGCAGTTTCCCTAAGCCTTCCAGCTATCCGCCATTTAAATCTTTGTATTCACTTTCGTCAAACAAGCGATCTAGGTGAGAGGCACCCACAATTAGCACCAATGGTTTTTGCGAGTAGTTTCGTAAAAATTGTTTCATCTGATAGTATAAATGAAAGTTGGAGACTAAAACCATTTCACCCAAGGCATTCAAGGATCGAACTCGGTCCAAATAGTCTTGTTCGTGTTTGCCGCCATCTTTAGACAGGTTGTGCATGGTCAATTCAAAAATCATGATTGAATTTTTAGCTTGATCTGGATAATCCAATTTGAAGTGATCTAAACCTTTTTTCTGAACATCCAGATGTGTTTTGGTTACGGGACGATAAGTGCCCCGCTGAAGCACCACTGCTTTTGAATAAAGTTCGTCCGAGATGGTCAGAATATCACCCTTAGGTCCGAACAAGGCGCAGTCAGCAAGACCGCGGCGAACCAGTTCTAGGTTTAATAAGTGATTGTTAAAGTGGGAAACATCAGGACCCGAGATGCGAATGAGATCAATGGCCACTTGTCCGTCTTTAAGGCCGTCCACCAATTCAGGGATAAAATCTTTTTCTTTTTTATAATGATTGAAAGCCGCGTAAACCAAGTTCACACCCAAGACACCTAGTGTTTCTTGTTGTTGAAGTCTGTGTTTATCAAGCAAGCGCACGTGTAAAACGATGTCGTTGTGAGCGCCGCCGGGTTTGACTTGAAAGCGAACGCCCATCCAACCATGGGTCATTCGTTTTTTTTGATCGCCAGTTGCCACGGTATTGGCAAAGGCAAAAAAACAAGTGTTCTTGCCTCGGGTGGCATCCAGTCTTCGATGTAAAAGATTGAATTCCTTGTCCAACATTTTGTTCAGGCGAGATTCGCAAACATAACGGCCATTGGCCTCTTTGCCGTAGATCTCGTCGCTGTAGATCATGTCGTAAGCAGAAATGGTTTTGGCGATCGTCTGTGAGGCTTTGCCAGCGTGAAAGAAAAATCGGGCCACTTCTTGGCCAGCGCCAATCTCGGCAAAAGTTCCATAGATGTTTGGATTTAAGTTAATTTCTAGAGCTTTATTTAGAACCGTTTTTGTTTCTTTCATTAGATTCCGTCTCCACCTTTTAGGTCAGTCGTCGGGTTGGCATCGGCCTTCACCCATCCCGTAATGGCTAAACTCATAGCCTTCTCAATTGGAATATCAATTTTTGTAATTTGATTTTTTGGGATCAATAGAGTGTAACCACCCATTCCATAGGAAAACGGAAAAAAAACAGCCACTTTGTCGACATTGTTTTTTAATGAGGGTAGATCGTTAAAATTGTCTCTGGTGACAAGGCCCATCGCTTGGGCGCCGGTGTTGCCAAGTTGAACTAAAACCACACTTTGCAATTCTTTATTGGCCTCGTTCTTATTGAATAGATTCATTAAATCTCGGAGGGGCGAATAAACCGCTTTGATAAATGGCACTTGAAGAAATTTGGTCTCGACCATATTGAGTAAGCGAGCCGTTAAAAAGTTATTAAGCAGTAAACCAAAAAGAAAAATCAAAACTAGGGTTAAAAGAAAACCAAGTCCTGGGACGTAAATTGGAAGCAAAATTCGCAATGAAGAACCCAGTAGGTTTTCTAAAATAATGATGGCGCTGTAAACGATATAGATTGTTATCGCAATGGGTAACAAGGTTATAAAGCCACGGAAGAATATCTTATTGAAGGAATTCATGCTGCTGATCTCATTTCTGCAAGTTCTTTTATTGTAATATCAAATTGAGACAATGGAACCTGTTTCACATTGAGAATCGGGTCCAAAGTCGGAGTAATTTTTCAACTAGACCTCCAGTCCCCTGGACTAAGATCCGATAGGTTTCTTGATGGGTATATTTCGCCAAAAACATTTTGGTATAGCATCCGCTGTTTTGTTAATGACATCTCTGTTGTCGTTTTCAAATGCTATGGCTCAAGACTACGTGCCAGGCGAAGTTATCGTGAAGTTAAAAGGAAAAGGATTTGTCACTTCGGGCTCTAATTTTCAGGGAAAAATGCAAGGCGGATTGTCTTTAAAGTCCTCGTATCCTGATATGAACATCCACCAGTATTCATTAAAAGATGGCGACAATGTTCTTTCTAAAGTTGAAGAACTTCGCCAAGATCCTGAAGTCGAATACGCGGAGCCGAATTACATTTTACGAAAATCAGAAGAAAGTTTAGAGGCAAGTCAGGCCTATTCGGCAGATGACCTTTCGGCTTTGGCTGCAGCTAGCACTTATTCTCAGTCCTATGCCAATACTCAGGTGGATCAAGCTTGGGCCATCATGAAAACCTTAGCGCAAAATTCAAGTCGTCCAATTGTAGCGGTGATTGATACGGGTGTTGATTATAATCATAACGTGTTTATAAACTCTGGTGCCATGTGGGTGAACACAGGTGAGGTTGCCAGCAATGGTGTGGATGATGATGGCAACGGTTATGTAGATGATATTTATGGTTATGATTTCCGAAACAATGACAGCAGCCCAATGGACGATGACGAGCATGGAACTCACTGTGCTGGAGTCATTCTAGGTGTTGGCCAAGACATCATGGCAACGACTCAGCCGGCAGCCAAAGTGCGAATTATGGCCTTGAAGTTCTTGGGAGCTGACGGTTCAGGTTCTACTTCTGGAGCTATCGCAGCCATCTATTATGCCGTTAGAAACGGTGCTCAAGTTATTAGTAATTCTTGGGGCGGTGCTGGTTATAGCCAGTCATTACACGATGCTTTGACTTATGCTTATAGCAATAAGGTTTTTATTGCTTCGGCTGCAGGAAATTATGGATCTAATAATGATTCTTCACCGATGTTTCCAGCAAGCTATCCAGTGCCAGGGCAAACTGCGGTTGCAGCAACTACGGATTATGACAACTTAGCGTCTTTTTCGAATTATGGCGCGTCAAGTGTACACGTAGCCGCTCCTGGAGTTTCAGTTCTAAGTACAATTCCAGGAAACAGTTTTAGATATATGTCGGGCACAAGTATGGCGACACCTTTTGTCGCTGGCCTTGGAGCCCTGATTTTGCGAGAAGCTCCAAATTTTACTGGCTATCAGATTCATGATCTAATTGATAACACAGTCACTTCGGTTTCGAATTTGTCGACGAAAGTTTTTGCTAGGGGCCGAGTCAATGTTTACAGCGCAATTCAGGCCGCACAGGTGTCGTCGGGAACTGCGTCCTATTTGCCGGCTTATAAGGCGGATGCTCGAGGCTTGGCGTCGTCATCTTCTTCTAGCTCTACTTCAGCGGCTGCGCCAAAAGGTTGCGGTACGGTGTCGGCTGGTGGATTGTTTGGCGTTGGTAGTGACGGAAGTGCTCCAGGAATTTTGATGGTGATAGCGTTGACGTTATTGCCTTTAATAGTTTGGCAGGTTCTAAGAGATCGTAAAACACAAGTTCAACGACGAAAATTCGATCGATTTGTGATGGAGTCTGATATCCAATTGAAAGTTGGCGGCCGTCAGTTGACTGCACATATGCATACGATTTCAGAAGGTGGATTGTCGTTCGACGCCGATGCAATGCTTGCTAAGGGCGGTATTGTCACAATTCAAATTCAAAGTCCGGATGGAAAAGAGTCCGTTGCGGTACAAGGACACATTGTTTGGAGCGAGCAAAATCAAGCTTACGGAGTGCAATTTGATCAAGCCAAAGAGGGCGTCCTCGCAAGCATCCGCCAGTGGACCGCAAATCTTGTGAAGGCCAATTAGTAAAAACACCAATTGGTCTTTAAAGTAAGGCTCCACTTAAAATCAAATGGGCCATTGAAAAATAAATAACTAATCCCGTGACATCTACGAGAGTGGCAACGAATGGTGCCGATGCAGTTGCTGGATCCAGTCCCATTTTTTTAAGTAATAGTGGAAGCATCGATCCGCTTAAGGTTCCCCAAAGAACACAACCAAGTACGCTCATCGCAACCGTTACTGCAATCAAGTCATAATGAGTTCCGTATAACTTTTCGCGAGTGGGCCAAAGTAGAATTCGACTAAGTCCAACTAAACCTAAAATCAAACCTAAAACCAAACCCGAAAACAATTCGCGTAAAAATATTCGCAGCCAATCTCGCAATTGAATTTCACCTAAGGCAAGGGCGCGGATGATTAAGGTCGAAGCCTGGGAGCCAGAGTTTCCTCCGCTGGAAATAATCAAAGGAATGAACATCGCCAACACCACGGCTTTTTCTAGTTCCATTTGAAAATAGCCCATTGCAGATGCTGTGAGCATTTCACCGACAAATAGGATCACCAGCCAGCCAGCGCGTTTTTGAATCATTTCCCAAAATGGGGTGCGCATATATGGCAAATCAAGGGCCTCGACCGCTCCTAATTTTTGGATATCTTCAGTGGCCTCTTCTTGCAAAACGTTGGCGATGTCATCGAAGGTGACGATACCTTTGATGTGATCCCACTCGTCAATTACCGGTAGGGCCATCATATTGTGTTGAGAAAATATTTTGGCAATCTGCTCTTGATCCAAGCTCACCGGAATCTTGATCAAATCGGTTTTCATGATTTCGCGAATTTTTTTATGAGGAGCTGCCGAAAACAATTCACGAAAAGAAACCACGCCAACTAGGGTTTGGTCCGCTTCGATGACATAGGCGTAATAGATTGTTTCGACATGAGTCTTGGACTGAATTCGAATATAACTGATCGCTTCATCCACGCTCATGTCTGGGCGAAGGCGCACAAACCTTGAACTCATCAATCCACCGGCGTTGTCTTCAGCGTATGCCAGTAGGGCTGTGACTTCGCGACGAGTCTGTGGATCTAGTAAACTTAAAACTTCTTCTTTGTAAGAAGGCCCCAAATCCTGAATCAAATCGGCGACATCATCGGGAGCTAAAATTCGAACCCAAGATCGTTTTTCCAGGGCCGAGGCTTCGGCGATTAATTCGGCTTGGTCGTGGGGCTTTAAACTTAAAAACAATTCTTCGGCATCGGTTCGCGGAAGAGCTGCAAATTTTTCGCGCCGTTCGACGGGCGAAAGCGAGCCCCAAGATTCAGTCATCTTCACCCATTGAGCTTGATCTTCGGCGGTGTCTTCGATGCTAATTTCAGACTCAAGATTTTCAATATCATTTTGATCATTATTGCTCATTTAGCACCACCTAAAATCACTTAGCACATCTGACGAAGTGCTTTCAGTTTTAGCAAAAAGCCTTTCAATTACAAGCTTAAGTTTGCTTGTTGAAAAGAAGGCAGGACCTCATGTGGTTTTCCAATCATTTTGATTTCACCGTTTTGGAGCCATAAAATTCGATCACAGTTCCGTAAGGTCGACAGCCGGTGGGCAATAATCAGTTGAGTTTTGCCTTGAAAAAACTCTTCGGTGGCGCGAACTAAAATCTCCTCGGATTGTGGATCCACTGAACTTGTCGCCTCGTCCATCACAATGACGGGGGCATTCTGAAGCAGACAACGAGCCATACAGATCAATTGGCGCTCGCCCAATGAAAGATTGCGTCCTCGTTCTTCAATTTTGTGCTTCAATTCATTCGAGGTTGCCCACTTTTCCAGACCAACTTGTGTGAGGGCCTCAAATAAATCCTGGTCCGGATGCTCATGATTGACATCCAAATTCTCTCTTAAAGTTCCTCGAAATAAAGTCGGATCTTGAGCGATGAAGGCGATGGACTTTCGGAATAGTTCTAGATCGATGTCCTCGGCGCCTTTGTTGTCGATTAAAATTTTACCCTTTTCGATCGGATAAAGATGAAACAGGGCCTGGATCAGGCTGGATTTTCCGCTTCCAGTTCTTCCCACGATGCCGATTTTCTCGCCTGCTGCAATTTGAAAATTTAAACCTTTTAGAACTGCGGGTAAGTCCGGTCGATAGCGAAACCAAAGATTTTGAAATTCAACGGTGGCTGAATTGTTTAAAGCTCTACTTTGCTTCAATAGAGCTTGTTCTTCAGGGATCGAGTGCTGAGGGTGCCCAGTTTCAAACTTGGCTGTTGACGGCAAAAAGGCTCCAGGTTCAAGAGGGCGTCGGATGTAGTTGTCTAAGCGTTCCACTCCGACCATAGCCTCTTCAAATTGAGCTAACCATTCGAAAAACATTTGTACGGTACCACTTGATAAAGCAATAAAGCCAAAGGCAACGCCAATGGAACCAACACTTAAATGGCCAGTGGCTAAAAACTTCCAAGCCAACAATCCTGCTGCCAATAAAAATAGAGCTGTGGCAGTGTTGATCTGAAAAGAAAACCAAAGAACAGATTTTGTCGTCCCTAATTTTTTATTTAAATAGTCTTGATCCAGTCTCAAAAAGCGATCCGAAAAAGATTTTTGCTTTAAAAAAGAGCGTATGGTGTTTGCTCCTTGAGTGGTTTCAGAAAAATGAGCAATGGATGGAGATCGGCTAGCTGAAAGGCTGCGGCGAACAGCTCGCAACTTAGTGGCGTTTAAACGAAACAAAATAAAATCGAATCCAGCAATTAAAAATACCAAAGGTAGATACCATGGGCTGGCGATCGTGATCAGTAAAATCATCGCAATGAGATCGAAAACTATGGCCAGCAATTCAGCCAATGGTCCGCCGAACAAGCGAAAGACATTTCCATAGTCACTTGAAAACCGGGTGACGATTCGGCCCGCCGGAGTGGAATCAAAGAAACTCATGGGCTGGCGCGAAGTCCGGTAGGTGGTTTCGTCATAGATCTGGCTGACGGCTTTAGCGGACAAGTGAGAAAATAAAATTCGAAAAATAAAAACGAAACAAAATCCCAAAGTCGAAATTCCCAACATCAGGGCAATGTAATTTTCGGAATTGAATTGAGCTAAAAAATTCGGCAATGGTCGACAAATGGGGCCGGTGCAAAACGAATCTACCCAATAACCAATGACATTGGCGTTGGCCAATAAAGCCAATCGACCAGTCATTCCCAAAATGCAACAAAGGCTGATTTGCCATAAATAGGGACGATAAGATATCCAAAGTGTCTCTAAAACCGTCGAGGCGTACTGACCTGAAAATCGAGTTTCCTGTTCAGTGAAAGATTTTTTGTCACTCATGGGTTGGCTCGCTTTTATCTTCTGGCATAACCGCAAGGTCGGTGCTCTTTTTTTCCAAATCCAAAAGTCGTTTGGACTCTTCATGGGCGACCGTCGAAACAAACTGGCGGAAAGAGTCGTGAGTGGCAACAAGGTCTTTGAATTTTCCCAGCGCTGAGATTTTTCCGCCCTCTAAAAAGATCACTCGATCTGATTTTTCTAAGACGGTGAGTCGGTGGGTCACCAACAAACGTGTTCGGTTTTTCCAGGCGCCGTTGATCAGCTCTTCAATGATCTTGTTTTCAGTGTCGACATCGACGGCACTGAGGCAGTCGTCTAATAATACAATAGGTGCATTGTAGTAATCGACTCGAGCTAGACTGACCCGTTGTTTTTGCCCACCAGAAAGGTTGACTCCGCGTTCACCGATTTCAGTTTCCAATCCTTGGTCGACTCGTTCTAAATCCATTTTGAATTGAGAGCGATCAAGTGAGGCCAAAATTTCATGGTCGAGTTTTCCAGGCAAGACGCCGTATTCAAAGGCGACATTTTCACGAAGAGAGGCGCTCATGATAAAACCTTCTTGGGGGACGAAGGTGAAAAAGTTTCGAGCCTGATCTTTAGGCATCTTCAGGGCGTCATTTTCCCCGATATGAAATTCTGAAAAAGAAGCTCCGGTTTCCCCTAATAAAGAAAGCAGCAAAAGACTTTTGCCGGACCCCACTTCGCCGACGATGGTGACAAATTCTGTTGGTCGAATGCTAAAACTGACATCCGTCAAAATTCTTCTGCGATTGATTTCCAGATTCAAATTTTTAATTTGTAGAGCTTGCGACTGAGAATCGTTCATTTTGATTTTTTGGGGTGAACTTGGGCGAGGCTGTGGTT